>NZ_KB907307.1:3790396-4106262 GCF_000381925.1 Nocardia sp. BMG111209 | reverse complement strand
CGGGCATGGACCACCCGGGCCGGCCGGAAGCCGTGCTCCCAGCAGGTGCGCAGGGTGGTGTCGTACAGTCCGGGCGCCGCCGCGCGCGGGAACAGCACCAGGCCCTCCCCGGCGAGGTCGGCGAGGGTGAGCTCCGGCCGGGCGGCCAGCGGCGAGTCGCGCGGCAGCACCACGCCGAGCGGGGTCTCGATCACCGGACCCAGTTCCAGCCCGATCACATCGATCGGATGCTGGAGCAGGCCGGCGTCGAGTTCGCCGTCGCCGAGCAGCCGGACCTGTTCGGCGGTACTGAGTTCCAGCAGATCCAGCCGCACCTCCGGATACCGCTGCCGGAAACCGGTGAGCAGCGCCGCCAGGACCCGGCCGGGCACCTCGGGTGGCACACCCACCCGCAACGCGTCCATCTCACCCCGATGTGCCTTGCCGACCAGGGTTCTCGCCCGATCCCAGCGGGCCAGCAGATCACGGGACTCGGCGAGCAGGATCTGACCGGCCTCGGTGAGTTCGACACCGCGGCGTCCCCGGTCGAACAGCCGCGCGCCGAGATCCCGCTCCAGTTCCCGGATCCGCTGGCTCAACGGCGGCTGCGCGATCCCCAGCCGCTCGGCGGCCCGGCCGAAATGGCGTTCCTCGGCGACCACGACGAAGTAGCGAAGCTTGCGCAGGGGGTCCACCCTGCGACGATATCGTTTTCGATATCGCCGCGCCGCCGGATCGGTCTTGGACGGCCCGGACGTCGCCGTGTTTCGGTAGCTGCCATGACAGAGCAGATATTCCCCGGATCGGGCCCGAGCCGGCGCGCGCTGCTGGGCGCCGGGCTCGCGGCGGCGGCCACTCTGGCCGCCGCGTGCGCGTCCGGCGGCCCGGCCGCCGGACCAGCGACCACCACCGCCGCACCCTCCGGCGCCACGGTGCGCTGGTGGGGGAACAACGGCTGGGAGATCCGGGCAGGCGCACGGACCGTGCTGATCGATCCGTGGCTGACCCGGTTCCGGACCGGGACCTACACCCCCCAGGGCGCCGACCCCCGGTCACCGCTGTCGGTGGACACCGCCTTGATCGACTCGTACCTGGATTCCGGGCAGCTGCGCGCGGACCACATCCTGGTGACCCACGGGCACTACGACCACCTCACCGACGTCCCGTATCTGGCCCAGCGCACCGGTGCGACGGTGCTGGGCACCGAAACCCATCTGAACCTGATGGCCGCGCTCGGCGCCCCCGAGAATCAGCTCGCCCTGGTCACCGGCGGGGAGGAACTGGACTTCGACGGATATTCGATCCGGGTGCTGCGCTCGCTGCACTCCGAGGTCGGATCGCGCACCCAGATCCCGTACCCCGGCACCAGACCCGGCTATCCGGCGGCGAAACCACCACGGCCACAGGTGATCTCAGACCTCGTGGAGGGTGGCACCCTGGCCTATCAGGTGACCGCGAGCGGGTCGGCCGTGCTGAACCTCGGTGGTTCCAACTACATCGAATCGGAACTGGCCGGACTGCGCCCCGATGTGCTGCTGCTCCCCGCCGGCGGCGCGCGGGTGCACGACTACGTGGCCCGGCTGCTGCGCGTGCTGAACCACCCGCGGCTCGTATTGCCCACGCACTGGGACGATTTCGACTACCCGCTGGGTGAACCCGCCCGGGACGCCGGGGGACTGGAGCCGCTGCGCAAGGCCGTCGCCGCGGCCGACCCGAACGCGCGGTTCCGGGTCCCGGCGCACCTCGAGGTTGTCACCCTCTGATCCGGTTCGCTACCGCTGGGCGGTGACGGTCAGATGTGCGGCGCCGACGATGTGGCCGTACATCGAGAAGGCGGCGAGCGCCGGCGGGGTGGTCGCGGGCAGGCCCAGGGTGGGGACATCCAGTGCCAGCACGGTGATCCGGTACTTATGGGCCGGATCGCCGGCCGGCGGGCACGGACCCTGATATCCGGTCGCACCGGCATCGTTCGTCCCCGAAACCGCCGCCGTGGCAACGGAATCCGGCGACGAACCGGCCGTGCCCGGAATATCCCAGGCCAGCCAGTGCCGGAATCCGCCCCCGGTCGGCGCGTCCGGGTCGAACATGGTCACCGCGAAGCTGCGGGTGCTCGCGGGTGCGCCGCTCCATTGCAGCCGGGGTGCGTGCCCGGCGCCGGTGCAACCGAACGAGCCGGCGTACTCGTCCGCCGGAAAGCTCTGTCCGTCACGCACATCCGGACTGTCGATCCGGAAAGTGGCCGCGCCGGAGGGTATCGCGGATCTGACATACTCGCCGGTGGGCGCCGCGGCGGTGCCGGTGGACGTTGCGGCGGGGGTGCCGCCGGTCCCGCACGCGGCGGCGGTGAAGGCCATCGCCGCGGAGGCGATGACGACGGTGACGGGGGCCGGATGACGCACGGCTGCTCCTCGGGCTTCGTTTCGGATGATGGAACGATCGTCTCGGCAACTGGGACCGCTCGGAAGGGTGCGTGCATCCTGGTATTCCGCCTGCCACCCGGCCGACCGGCGCGGATCGGGATGGGAGATGATGGTCCGGTGAGCGCGGCCGGGCACGAGACGGAACTGGGCTCGTTCCTGCGTGCCATGCGGAACCGGGTGCGGCCCGAGGAGATCGGGCTGCCGGTCGCCGGTCGCCGCCGCACCCCCGGACTGCGCCGGCAGGAAGTGGCCGAACTCGCGGCGGTCAGTATCGACTGGTACATCCGGCTGGAACAGGGCCGGGTCGGCGCACCCGGCTCGGCGGTCCTCGACGGTATCGCCGACGCGCTGCGACTGTCGCCGGTCGAGCGCACCCACCTGCATCTGATCGCCCGCGGCGAGGCGCCACCGCCCGTGCGCACCCCGGCCGCCGTGCGCCCGTCGCTGCGCGTGATCCTGGAAGGATTGGTCGCACTTCCCGGTTACGTGGTCGACCATCGGTTCGACGTCCTGGCCCACAACGAGGCCGCCGCAGCGCTTTTCGGCGCCGGCTTCGGCACCGGGCTCGCCGCCAACACCGCCCGCACCCTGTTCCTGGATCCGGCCGTCCGCTGCTCCCATCTGAATTGGGACCGGATCGCGCGCGAGACGGTCGGCAACCTCCGCGTGAATCTGGCGCGCTACCCCGCCGATGCGGGTCTGCGGGCATTGATCGGCGAATTGAACGCTGCCAGTGCCGAATTCGCCACCTGGTGGGGCGACCACACCGTCCGCGAGCGCGCGCACGGCACCAAGACGATCCGGCACCCCGAGGCCGGCGAGCTGACCGTCGCCTACGACAACTTCGCGGCCCAGGACGATTCCGGCCAGAGCCTCGTCGTCGTCACACCCGTCGACGAGATCGCCACCGCCGCGCTGCACACGCTGATCGCCGCCCGCCGCGCCGCCGTGCACCTGTCCGCGGCGGGCTGAGCTCGCGAAGACCGAAGTTACGGTACGGCAACAAGTTTCGTGCACATGCGCATCCGCTCCGGCAACCGCCGCTCCGGGCCCCGATCCCGGGTGGCCGAAACCTCCACCGCGAGAACGCGACATCCGTAGCGAATCGGATCGGCTCGACCGACCGGTCTTCCCGTAACGCACTGCGGATCCCCGGGGCACCCAGTATGGTGTGCGCGAAGACGGTGCTGTGCGAGGTTCGGGGTGGGCGCGGCCGAGACGACATCGAGGTGGGATAAGTGGATTCGGGGCAGGTCGCGGGACTCACGCGGACCCGGATGGTGCGTCTGCTGGATTTTCCGGTGGCGATCGCGGCGATGGTCGGACTGGTGGTGTTCAGCGCGGTCGGACTGACCGCGATCCACGATCGCGCCTGGATTCCGGCGGTGCTGGCCGGGCTGCTGGCACTGCCGTGCGCGCTGATCGTGCTGCTGAACATCCTCGTCGAGACCGCCGCGATTCTGCTGCCGTGGCTGGCGGCGGCGGCCGTGGTGCTGTCGGTGCCGCTGCTGCCGATTCCCGGCGTCCGGCGCTGGGCGGCTCGGATCATGGAGCAGCACAACGTGTTCGGAATGGGCTCCGGTCGCTGACGGCGTCCCGCCGGTGAGTACCGGCTCGGCGGCGAGCGTGCGTCGGCCCGGGAATGTCCGACCGGCCGGGTAGGTTCGATTCGGGTGAACGAGGTCCTCCGAGCCGAGAGGTGCAACCATGGCGCGCGCAGTGAGGTTCGATCGATACGGCGATGTCGACGTGCTGAACGTCGTCGAGGTACCGGATCCGGTACCCGGGCCCGGGCAGGTGGTCGTCGAGGTGGTGGCGGCCGCGATCAATCCGGGTGAGGCCAAGATCCGGGCGGGGCTGCTGCACGACTACTTCCCCGCGACGTTCCCGTCCGGGCAGGGCAGCGATTTCGCGGGCCGGGTGGCCGCGGTCGGCCCGGGGGTCGGCGGGCTCGACCCCGGCGCCGAGGTGATCGGCTTCACCGACGAACGGGCAAGTCAGGCAACGCATGTCGTGGTGCCGTTCGAACAGCTCACACCGAAGCCGGCCGCGCTGTCCTGGGAGGAAGCGGGTTCGCTGTACGTCGCGGGCACCACCGCGTTCGCGACCGTACGGGCGGTATCCGCCGGACCCGGCGACGTGGTCGCGGTATCCGGCGCGGCCGGTGGCGTGGGCTCGATCGCGGTACAACTGCTGCGTGAGCGCGGTGCGACGGTGATCGCCATCGCCGGGCCCGCCAACCACGACCGGCTGCGCGGGTACGGCGCGACCCCGGTCGCCTACGGTGACGGCCTCGCCGAACGGCTCCCGCATCTCGACGCGTTCATCGACACCCACGGCGACGGCTACGTCGAACTCGCGGTACGGCTCGGCGTCGCACCGGAACGCATCGACACCATCGCCGATTTCGCCGCCGTGGAGAAGTACCACGTCCGCAGCGACGGCAACGGCGCCGCCGGCACCATCGACGTGGTCGCGGCCCTGGCCGATCTGGTCGCCGCCGGCACCCTGCAGATCCCCATCGTCGCCGTCTATCCGCTCGACCTGGTCCGGGACGCCTACCGCGATCTGGAACACGGCCACACCCCGGGCAAGATCGTGCTCCGCCCCTGACCCGCGGCCCCGCCGTGACACTCGTCATGGCAGGTTCGTGACGCTCGAACCAGGTACCGCCGCGCCGGGCGGGCGACAGTGGAGGTATGACCTCATCGATCACGGCCCGCCCGGCGGACCGGTCCGGCACGGGACCGGCCATCGAGATCCGCGGCCTCACCAAATCGTTCCGCACCCGCACCGGTCTCGTCCGCGCCGTCGACGGCCTCGATCTGGTCGTCGCACCGGGTGAGATCGTGGCCTTCCTCGGGCCCAACGGCGCCGGCAAGTCCACCGCCATCGATATGCTGCTGGGCCTGCTGCGGCCCGACGCCGGGCAGGTCCTGGTGTTCGGCGGCACCCCGGCGGAAGCGATTGCGGCGGGCCGGATCTCGGCGGTCCTGCAATCCGGCGGCCTGCTGCCGGACGTGACCGTCGCCGAGACCGTGCGGATGGTGGCCGCCCTGCACGCGGCGCCGCGGCCGGTCGCAGAAGTGCTGACGCGCGCGGGCATCTCGGATATCGCCGATCGGCTGGTCGGCAAATGCTCCGGCGGTCAGCGGCAGCGGCTGCGGTTCGCCCTGGCCCTGCTGCCCGATCCGGATCTGCTGGTACTCGACGAACCCACCACCGGTATGGATGTCGAAGGGCGGCGCGACTTCTGGAACGCCATCCGCCGCGACGCGAGCGACGGCCGCACCGTCGTGTTCGCCACCCACTACCTCGACGAGGCCGACGCCTACGCAGACCGGATCGTGCTGGTGCGCAACGGTTCCGTGGTCGCCGACGGCAGTGCGGCCGCGGTCAAGAATCTGGCCGCCGGGCGCACGGTCAGCGCCACCCTGCCCGGCGCCGATCAGGCCCGCCTGCTGGCGATTGCGGGCGTCGACCGGGTGGAACAGCGCGGCGACCGAATCCTGGTGCACGCCAAGGACTCCGACACCGTCGCCCGCTATCTGCTGACCGGCACCGACGCCGTCGACCTGGAGATCACCGCCCACAACCTCGAGGACGCGTTCCTCGCTCTCACCGGAGACAACTGAGATGACCACACTCGACACCCGCCGCCCCGCCCGCCTGCGTCCCGGTGGCGTCAGCGCCGCCTTCGTGGGCCTGGAACTGCGCCGCATGCTGCGCAACCGCCGCACCCTGGTGTTCACCCTGGTGATGCCCACCCTGTTCTTCACCATCTTCGGGCTGCAATCCGATTTCCGGACACAGGCTTTCGGCTCGGGCAACGTCACCGCGTACGTCATGGTCTCGATGGCCGTGTACGGCGCGATGCTCGCCACCACCAGCGGCGGCGCCATGGTCGCGGTGGAACGCGCACACGGCTGGAGCCGTCAGCTGCGGCTGACCCCGCTGCGACCGGCCGCCTACATCGCCACCAAGATGATCGTCGCGATGACCCTCGGGCTGGTCTCGGTGACGGCGGTGTTCGTCACCGGCGGCCTGGTCGGCTCGCGGTTGCCCGTGGCGGCCTGGGTGGCGTGTTTCGTCCTGGCCTGGCTGGGTTCGCTGGTGTTCGCCGCCTTCGGCCTGTTCGTCGGATATCTGCTGCCGTCGGAGAACGTGATGCAGATCGTCGGCCCGCTGCTGGCGGCCCTGGCCTTCGGCGGCGGGCTGTTCACCCCGCTGCACGGCTGGTTCGCGACGGTGTCGAAGGTGTTCCCCACCTACGGCATCGCGACGCTCGCGCGGCTGCCGTTCGCCGACGCGAGTGGGGTGTCGATCGCGCTGGCGCTGCTCAACATCCTGGTCTGGACCGGCGTATTCGCAGGTGGGGCGGCGATGCTGTTCCGCCGCGACACCGCGCGATGAGCCATCACCGACCCGCACCGGTCCGCATCCCGCGGGCCGGTGCGGTAGCGTGCGCGATCGTGGGCAGCGCAGGCGAACCGGTGCGAGGATGAGGAACCGGTTCGCCGCGCTGCCCCATCGGCGCGGCCGAGCGGCGTGGAGGTAGCCGTGCGGACGCCGACGTCCGGCCTGCCGCGCCGGCTGTCCCGGGCGCTGGACCGGGCTGCGGCACGCTCGGCCAACGCAGGCGGTCCGGCCGCGCGCCGGCCCGGATTCGGCGGCATGCTCGCCGGCGGGATGGCCATCGTCTGGCTGCTCTATCTGATCGGGCCGATCCAGCAGGCCTGGGTGCACGGCCACGTCCTGCGCGCGATCCTGGCATGCGCCTGCGTGATCGGCTACGGCACGCTGATCGCCACCACGCTGTCCGCCTATCGCGGCCCGGACTGGGAGGACGGATTCGACCCGCCGGCGCCGGGCCGCGGCGCCTGGATCCGGCTGGCGGCGATGGCGGTGCTGTTCGCCGCCGAATCGGTGCTGCTGGGTGCGGCGGCGGTGCCGAGTGTGCTGTACCTGGCCGTGGTCGCGATCTTCGTGCTGCCGCTGCGGCAGTCCGGGATCGTCGCGGGCCTGGTGGCCGTGCTGGTGATCGTGTTCGCGCTGATACCGGGCTGGCGGTTCGGTGGCGCCTCCGTGGTCCTGGCGCTGATCCCGCCGGTCATCTGGCTGGGCCGGGAGATCGGCACCCGGGGCCGGCGGCTGCGGGAACTGACCCGCCGCCAGCAGGCCGAACTCGCGATCGTGGCCGAACGCAACCGGGTGGCCCGCGACGTGCACGACATCCTCGGCCACTCGCTCACCGTGATCACCGTGAAATCCGAACTGGCCCAACGATTACTGGATATCGATCCGGAACGCGCCCGGACCGAGCTGGCCGATGTCGAACGGCTGGCCCGGGAGGCCCTGGCCGGGGTCCGCGAGACCGTCGGCGGCCTGCGCGAGGTGAGCCTCGCCGGCGAACTCGCCAACGCGCGCACCGCGCTGCATGCCGCGGGCATCACCGCCGATCTGCCCGATATCGATGTTCCCGGCGATCGCGGCATCGTGCTCGGCTGGGTCCTGCGGGAGGCCGTCACGAATGTGGTGCGGCACAGCCGGGCCCGGCACTGCCGCGTGCGAGCGACGCCGTCGTACATCGAAATCGTCGATGACGGAAAGGGTTTGGACCCGGACGCGAGTTTCGGCTCGGGCCTGCGTGGCCTGCGCGAACGGGTGCGCGCCGCCGGCGGCACCTTCGCCCTGACCACACCACCGGATGGCGGCCTGCACCTGGCGGTCGGCTTCGACGAGCGGGACACCGGCGGTGATTCGCGGCCGTCCGGCACCGGTGAGTGGGGCAGCCGTGCCCGGGGGGTGCGTTCAGCCGACGAGAGGACCGATGCCGGATGATCCGGTTGCTGCTGGCCGACGATCAGGCGCTGGTGCGCGGCGCGCTGGCGGCGCTGCTCGGACTGGAACCGGATCTCGAGGTGGTCGCGGAGGTCGGCCGCGGTGACGAGGTGCTCGCCGCCGTCGAGCGCACCACCCCCGACGTGGTCCTGCTCGACGTGGAAATGCCCGGCCTGGACGGGATCTCGGCCGCCGAGCGGGTGCACGCGGGATTCCCGGGGGTGCGGATCCTGATGGTCACCACCTTCGGCCGCCCCGGTTATCTGCGCCGCGCGATCGACGCCGGCGCCGACGGTTTCATCGTGAAAGACACGCCCGCAAGGGAATTGGCCGACGCGGTCCGCCGCGTACACCTCGGCCTGCGCGTGGTCGATCCGGCGCTGGCCGCCGAAACCCTCACCGCCGGAACCTCTCCGCTGACCGCGCGGGAGCGCGAGGTGCTGGCCGCCGCGGCCGGTGGCGCCACCGCCGCCGCGATCGCCGCGCGACTGCACCTGTCCGAGGGCACCGTCCGCAACCACCTGTCGGCGGCGATCGGCAAGACCGGCACCCGCACCCGCGCCGAGGCCGTCCGTGCCGCCGAACGCCTGGGCTGGCTGTAGGCGTAGGTTCGCACGATGTGCATCTGACCCAGATTCGGCTGATCGTGTCCGACTTCACCGGCACCGCCGCGTTCTACCGTGACGTGATCGGCCTGCGACCCCAATTCGACACTGTCGCACCCCCGTACGTGGCGTTCAAACCCGAACACGGCAGCGCGCTTTCCCTGCACGACCGCGCCGACCTGGACGCCACCCTGGGCGGCGTACTGCGCGGCGGGCCCGGCGCCGACGGCGCGCTGATCGCCCTCCGCGTCGACGACCTCGACCGCTACCTGACCGAGGTCACCGGCCGGGGCGCCGAAATCCTCACGGGCCCGGTCGCTTTCGGAGACCGGATCCGCAGTGCCTACCTACGCGACCCGGAGGGCAACCTGCTCGAGATCCAGCAGTGGCTGGCCACCCGCACCGGCGACCCCGTTCCCCCGGCGAACTGACCCACCGCGCTGCCGTGCCCAGCGCGCCCCCCCGCCGCGAATCGCCGGCCCTCGGCGGATCCGTCACGCCGCGCCGAAGCCCGCGATTGCCGCGTACGGCGGGTTCGGAAGCGTCCGCCCCGGTCGATCCGGTGGGAGCTGTCGACCCCGGTGGGAGTCCGGCCACACGACCCGGGTCTGCGGTTGCCGTGTACGGCGGGTTCAGAATCGTCCGCCCCGGCTGATCCGGCGTGAGCCGTCCGAACCGCCGTAGGAGCCCGGTCCCCACGACCCCGGATTCATCGGACCGCCGCCGCGGGTGCCGCCGAATCCGCCGCGCAGCATGCTGTCGATGAGGATGCCGCCCAGTACCGCGCCGGTCTGCGACGAGGTCGAAACCGGTTGCCGCGCCTGCCATTCCCGCACGCTCGCTTGGGCGGTGCGCAGCGCGCGGGCCGCCAGTTCGGTGGCCTGCTGCGCGCCGGCCAGGGCCCGCTGCGGATCATCGGCGGCCAGGCCGCGTGCCCGGTCGAGGGCCCGTTCGGCCTCGGCGAGCCGGGTGCGCGGGGTGGCATCGATACCGCCGCGCCGGGTGCCGATGTAGTCGGCGGCCGTGCGCACCTGGGTGACGGCCGTCGTCATCGCCTGATCGAGGCGGCGGTGCAACTGCTCGGCGGCCAGTTTGCGGTCCGAGGCCGTGGCGATCGCGTGCTCCAGGGCGGTGTCGGCGGCCACGGCCTCGTGGAAGACGCCGAGCGGATTGCTGTCGCCGTCGGAGGCCGCCGCCGCGACCGCCGCGCGGGCCGAGGTGACCGCCGCGGCCAGATCCGGTCCGCCGTGCGGGGTCAGCGCGGCGGCGGCGTCGAGATCGTGCCGCAGTTCCGCCAGCAGTGCGGGCAGACCGGCACGGGCCTGCTCGATATCGGTGGCCGCGGTGTCGACGGCGTCCAGCAGGGTGCGCGCCGCCGTGACCGCCGATTCCGCGCTGCGGATCGCGGCCACCGCGGCGCCCTGCTGCCCGACCGGCCGCGCGACCGCCGTGCGGCCCGCGCCGATATTGGTCTCGGCGAAGTCGATCCGCTCCCGGGCCATCGCCACGTTGTCCCGGATCGGGGCCAGCGCCGCCGCCGGTTGGTCCCGATTCAGTTGGGCGAGAGTGCGTTCGGACTGCGGCACCCGCGCGGTCAGGTCCACCAGCGCGCGGGTCAGGGCGTCGAGCCGGTCGGGGGCGTCGATCAGCAGGTTGCGCATGGTGTCGAATTCGCTGACCTTGGCGTCGAGTTCGCGGTCGGCGCGGGCGCAGGTGGAGATCAGCTCCACCAGCAGGTCGCGCTGCTGGTCCGGGGTCTCCGGAATATCGTCGTCCAGGCGCTGCCGGATCGAGAATGCCTGCGCCAGAGCCCGTTTGGCCGATTCGAGGGCGGCGGCGAAGGGTGCGGTGGCGGTACTGCCGAATTCGTCGGTGGCCAGCCGTAACTCGTCGCTGCTGGTGCGCAGCGCGTCGTCGGTGTCGACCAGGATCTCCCGCGAACGTTCGTCGAGCAGATCGGGGCGCAGCGCGGCCAGCGCGGCGGTGTCGGTCGGATCGACCGCGCGGGCGGCGGCCCGGACGCCGCGCTCGCGCACGGTCCGCCGGCGTCGCGACATCAGCAGCACCCCGCCGACCGCCAGCACCGCCACGGCCCCGACGATCAGCACCGGGCCCGCGCCGATCCGATGGGCGGCCGGCGCGGCCATCGCCGTGGACAGTCCGTCGGCGGTCTCGACGGCCGCCTCGGCCCACTGCCCGTTCCGCAGCCGCGGTTCCACCCGATCCTGTAGCAGCGCATCCAGTTCCGACTCCTTCACCGACTGCGGCAACCGGCCGGTGAAGGAGTACGCGCGGTCGCCGGTGGCCACCGACAACAGGACGTCGCGGTCGCCGAATCCGGAGGCGGCCGCGGTGCGGGTACCCCACTCCTGCGGGTCGAGGCCGCCGAAGTCGTGGACGTAACTCACCCACAGTCGTTCCCGGTGCGCGCCGTAGAGCGCGTCGATCGCCGACCGCACCTCGTCGCGCTGCGGACCGTCGAGCGCCTGCGCGGTGTCGGTGACGTAGTCCGGCAGCCGGGACGGATCCTCCGCACCCGCCGCGCCCGGCGGGCACAGCACGATCACGAGGATTCCCAGCACGGTCAGCAGGGAACGCAGATGTCGAACCGGCGGCTGCGGCATGGCACGAATGTATCCGTCCGGACCAGGTGGCCGCGTGGATCGTGCCCGTGTCGATGCCGGATGGCTAGGATCGATCCGGCTCGTCACGTTTCACCGCACGTCCCGATTCCGCGAGGAGTACCGCCATGTCCGAGTACACCGGCACCGTGACCGTCGGCGGTCCGGCCGACGTCCGTGAACTACCCGCGCTCACCCTCACCAAGGTGGCCGTCGGCCCGTTCGACAACAACGCATACCTGTTGCGGTGCAAGCACACCGGACAACAGCTTCTCGTCGACGCCGCCAACGAGCCCGAGACCCTGCTGAACCTGACCGGCGGGCAGCTCGACGCGGTCCTCACCACCCATCAGCACGCCGACCACTGGCAGGCGCTGGCGCCGGTCGTCGAGGCCACCGGCGCGACCACCTACGCGGGCGCCCTCGACGCCGACGACATCCCGGTACCCACCGCGGTGCGGGTCGACGACGGCGAGGTGATCCGCATCGGCGACATCGAACTCACCGCCATCCACCTGGTCGGGCACACGCCCGGCTCGATCGCGCTGCTGTACCGCGACGCCGATGATCCGGCCGGACATCCGCACCTGATCACCGGCGACTGCCTGTTCCCGGGCGGCGTCGGCAACACCTGGAAGGATCCCGAACGGTTCGCCACCCTGTACGAGGGCGTGGTGACGAAGCTGTTCGACCGCCTGCCCGACGACACCTGGGTGTATCCGGGTCACGGCAAGGACACCACACTCGGCGCGGAACGGCCACACCTTTCCGAATGGCAGCAACGGGGTTGGTGAGATCCGGCCCGGCGCAGCCATCGCGCCGCAATCTCCGCGTGACCGAGGGCTGGCAGACTCGGGGAATGTCGTCGGCCTCCGCGCGTATCCGCACTCGCCGGGCACCCGGCGAGCCGATCGAGCGGCGTTCGCGCGGAGCGGTTTTCGCGCGCTGGACCGGGCGGCTGGTGTCCGGTGCGGTCCTGATGGTGGTCGTGCTGGTCGGCGGCACCGCGGGGCGGGTGTGGCAGGTGGCGCGGCTCATCGACGAGGACCACGCCGACGCGATCGTCATCCTCGGCGCCGCACAGTACAACGGCACTCCCACACCGGTATTCGAGGCCCGGCTCGACCAGGCGTCCAAGCTGTTCTCGAAAGGTGTTGCGCCCCTGATCATCACCGTCGGCGGGAAACAGGTGGGCGACAACTACACCGAGGCCGCCGCCGGGAAGGCCTATCTCGCGGATGCCGGGGTGCCGACCGACCGGATCGTGGCCGTGCAGACCGGTTCCAACACCCTGCAGAGCATCGAGGCGGTCGCCGCGGAGATGAAGTCCCGCGACCTGTCGACCGTGGTGCTGGTCAGCGATCCGTGGCATTCGCTGCGCACCCGGACGATGGCCCGGGACGCCGGATTGCACGCCTGGACCGCGCCGACCCGCACCGGACCGGCCGTCTACACCCGGGAATCACAGCTGCACGGCATCATCCGCGAGACCGGAGCCCTGCTGTGGTACCAGCTGACCCACGTCTCCGCCGATTTCAAGTACACCGCCGAGCAGTGAAATCAACTGTGCGACAACGACTGTGAGAAGACGAACCTGATGAGCAGACGATGACCGGTTACCGCGCCGACGATCGGGACCGCATGGTCGCCGAATCGGCGAAGACGGCCGGGCTGAGCTGGTCCTGCACCCCGGCCGAGCGCAGCGCCTTCGCCCGCGACCGGGCCCGCGTGCTGCACTCGGCCGCGCTGCGGCGACTGGCCGACAAGACCCAGGTGATGGGCCCGCGCGAGGGTGACACCCCGCGCACCCGGCTCACCCATTCGCTGGAGGTCGCGCAGATCGGCCGCAGCATCGCCGACGGGCTGGGCTGCGATCCGGATCTGGTCGATCTGGCCGGGCTGGCGCACGACATCGGCCATCCGCCCTACGGCCACAACGGCGAACGGGCGCTGGACCTGTTCGCCGACGAGCACGGCGGATTCGAGGGCAACGCGCAGAACCTGCGCATCCTCACCCGGCTGGAGCCCAAGGTGTTCGGGCCGGACCCGGACGATCCGGAGAGCTTCGGGCTCAACCTGACCCGGGCCGCGCTCGACGCGACCGTCAAATACCCCTGGGCCCGCGCCGGCAGCGGCACCAAATTCGGCGCCTACGACGTGGACCTGCCCCGGCTGGACTGGGTGCGCCGGGACGCCCCGGAACGCCGGCAGTGCCTGGAATCGCAGGTGATGGACTGGTCCGACGATGTCGCGTACTCGGTGCACGATGTGGAGGACGGGGTCATCGCCGGCCGGATCGACCTGCGCGCACTGGCCGATCCGGTCGAACAGGCCGCGCTGGCCGCGCTCGGGCACCGCCGGCAACCGGAGTTGTCGGCGGACGAGCTGATCGCCGCGATGCACCGGCTGTCCGGGCTGCCGGTGATCGCCGCGGCCACCGGTTACGACGGCACCCTGCGCGCCTCGGTGGCCCTGAAGCGGCTGACCAGCGAACTGGTCGGCCGGTTCGCCACGGCCGCGGTGGAGGCCACCCGGGAGGCGTTCGGCGGCCGCGCGCTGACCCGCTACGCCGCCGATCTGGAGGTACCGCGGCTGGTCGCCGCCGAGGTGGCGATGCTGAAGACGGTCGCGCTGCGCTACGTGTTGTCCGATCCGCATCACCGGCGGCGGCAGGCCGGCCAGCGCGAGCGCATCCTGCTGGTCGCCGACCGCCTGCTCGCCGGCGCCCCCGCCACCCTGGACCGGGTGTTGCTGCCGTGGTGGGAGGCCGCGGGCGACGATTCCGCGCGGGTGCGGGTGATCGTCGACCAGATCGCCTCCTATACCGAGAGCCGCCTGGAACGGGTTGCCGCGAACGCCGGCTGAGCCCGGGGCGCGGCCCGGGGACCGGTGACCGGGCGCGCGGTAGACTCGCACACCGTGGCCGGACGACTCCCTGATCGCGATATCGCGGCAATTCGTGAACGCGTACGCATCGAGGATGTCGTGGGCGAATATGTGGCACTCAAGCGCGCGGGCGCCGACTCGATCAAGGGGCTGTGCCCCTTCCACGACGAGAAGTCCCCGTCGTTCCATGTGCGGCCGAATCACGGGGTGTTCCACTGCTTCGGCTGCGGTGAGGGCGGCGACGTGTTCGCCTTTCTGCAGAAGCTGGAACACATCGGATTCGTCGAGGCCGTCGAGCAGATGGCCGACCGCATCGGCTATCGGATCAACTACGAGGGCGGCGGCACCTCGGTCCAGCGCGACCGCGGCACCCGCTCCCGGCTGGTCGCGGCCAACGCCGCCGCGCACGAGTTCTATCTGTCGCAGCTGAACGAGCCGGAGGCCGCGGCGGCGCGAAAGTACCTGACGGAACGCAACTTCGACGGCGATGCCGCCCGCGCGTTCGGCTGCGGCTTCGCCCCCGGCGGCTGGGATACGCTCACGAAACACTTGCTGCGCAAGGGTTTCGAGATCAAGGAGCTGGAGGCCGCGGGCCTGTCGAAGCCGGGCCGGCACGGCCCGATCGACCGGTTCCACCGCCGATTGCTGTGGCCCATCCGCAATCTCGGCGGCGAGGTGATCGGCTTCGGTGCGCGCCGGCTGTTCGACGACGACCAGATCACCGCGAAGTACATCAACACCTCGGAAACGGTGCTGTACAAGAAGTCTCAGGTGCTGTTCGGCCTGGACCTGGCCAAACGCGATATCGCCAAGGGACATCAGGCGGTGGTCGTCGAGGGCTACACCGACGTGATGGCCATGCATCTGGCCGGCGTGAAGACGGCGGTCGCGTCCTGTGGCACCGCCTTCGGCGACGAACACCTCGCGGTACTGCGAAGGTTGTTGCTGGACGACAACTTCTGGCGCGGCGAGATCATCTACACCTTCGACGGCGACCAGGCCGGACAGGCCGCGGCCCTGAAGGCGTTCTCCGGCGACCAGAAACTGGCCGGGCAGACCTACATCGCGGTCGCCCCCGACGGCCAGGATCCGTGCGAGCTGCGCCAGCGCTCCGGCGACGGCGCGGTACGCGATCTGGTGGCCCGCCGAGTCCCGTTGTACGAGTTCGTGATTCGCGGCCAGCTCGCCGAACACGACCTGGATTCCCCCGAGGGTCAGGTCGAGGCCCTGCGCCGCGCGGTGCCGGTGGTCTCCCAGATCAAGGATTTCGCGCTGCGCAAGGCCTACGCCACCAAACTGGCCGGCTGGGTCGGCTGGGACGACATCCAGCAGGTGGTGCGCCGTGTCGGCGACGAGGCCCGCCGCCACCGCGGCGGTGACGACCGCTCCGCCTCGGGCCGCACCTCCGCCCCCGCGCGCGGCACCGCCACCGTCTCCGAACATCCCGCCGCTCGCCCGGCCCCCGCCGACCCGGTTCTGCTGCCGCAGCGGCAGTCCCTGGCCGCGGCCCTGCAATATCCGGCCCTGTCCGGCCCCATGTTCGACTCGGTCGACGTCGAGGCCTACACCCATCCCGCCTACGTGGCGGTTCGCACCGCGATCGCCGCCGCCGGTGGCACGGCCGTCGGACTCGGTGGCTCGGAATGGGTGTCGCGGGTGGCCGACAACACCGAGGACCTCACCCTCCAGGCCCTGGTCCACGAACTGTCCGCCGAACCGCTACCGGTCAAGTCGATCGACGACATCCAGCGCTTCGTGACCGGCGTGATCGCCCGCACCCAGGAAGCCTGGGTCGGCCGCCAGGTCGCGGAACTGAAGTCGAAGCTGCAACGCATCTCCTCCACCGAGGAGTCCGAGGCCTACATGGCCCTGTTCGGCGATGTGGTCGCACTGGAGCAATACCGCAAGAGCCTGCGCGACCAGGCCATGGGCAACGCCAGCTGACCCGCGGCCCGCGTGGCCGCGGCCCTCAGCGCCGCAACTGATCCTGCGGCACCAGAATGGTGGTGCGCTCATCGATCGGCACCATCGGCTCCAACTGCGGCCGAGTACTGAGCTTGTCCGACAACTTCTGCCGCCCGACCCGGACCAGCGCACGGGTGGCAGGACTACCGGCGATCGCCCGAGCGGTCTTGCCGAGTTGCTCGTACCGCGCCCGCCCGGCCTTGGCGCCGAGCACATAGCCGGCCGCGATGCCGATGATCAACCGCAGCATGTCCTCGGTCTCCTCCCAGTAACTGTCCGCGGCGTCCATCCTGCCCGACGCCCGGTCCACCTGTCGATTCGAGGTCCACTGTGCCAGAAGGGTCCGACATTCGCGGCCGGGCAGCGCCGTTCAGGGGCGGTTGATCGGTTCCAGGCCGTGGGTCGCGAGAATCTCGGCGATGGAACGGATCTCGGCCTCGGACAGCGGTGCCAGGGGTGGGTTCACGGCGGCGCAGTCGAGGATGCCGAGGAGTGTCATGGCGGCCTTGAAGGCGCCCAGTGCGCCTGCGGTGAAGCCGATGCGGGAGCGGTCGGCGACCGTGACGATCCGGAACAGGCCTGCCAGCCGGTCCTGTTCGGCGCGGGCGGCGGCGGTGTCACCGGCGCGTGCGGCCCGGTACAGCCGGACGTAGCCGTCCGGGTCGACGTTGCCCAGGCCCGGCACGATGCCCGCGGCGCCGAGTTCGACGGCGGTGTCGGCGAACAGTTCCGATCCGCTGAACGCGGGAAGGTCGGTGCGCCGCAGCACTTCTCGGAACTTGGCCAGGTCGCCGCTCGAATCCTTCAGTGCCACAATCGTTTCGGACTCCGCGAGCGCGGTGACCAGGTCCGGGGACAGGGGGGTGCCGACCGCGGCAGGGATGTCGTAGGCGATCACCGGGATGTCCACCGCCGCGTGGATCCGGCGGAAGTGCGCCAGTACCTCGTCCGGATGCGGCTGGATGTAGAACGGGGCGGTGACCACGACCGCGTCGGCGCCGAGGTCGGCGGCCTGCCGGGCCTGTTCGACGACGCGCCGGGTGCCGGTGTCGACCGCGCCGGCCAGCACCGGTACCGCACCGGCTACCACCGCGACGGTGGTCGCGACCAGGTCCCGGCGCTGGGCGGTGTCCAGCAGCGCCACCTCGCCGCTGGATCCGCCGACGAATACGCCGTGCACCCCGGCGGCCAGTTGCCGGGTGATCAGTCGTTCCAGCGAGCGCCGATCCAGCTCACCGGCGGCGTCCAGGGGAGTGACCAGCGGTGGTATCACTGCCTCGAGCTTCATTCGTCGATCCTTTCCGGGACGGGTGACTCCCGATCGCCGAGCGCCCGGCCGATCCGGGCGGGTACGTCGAAGCCGATGATCAGCGCGACCACCACGGTCAGCGCCCCGGCGAGCACGCTGAGGGCGGTGCCCAGGCCCAGGCGGTTCGCGATCGCGGTGCCGGCCAGCGGTGCGACCGCGCCGCCGAGCGCGCCGACGTTGTAGGAG
Organism: Nocardia sp. BMG111209; assembly: GCF_000381925.1. Lineage (NCBI taxonomy): Bacteria > Bacillati > Actinomycetota > Actinomycetes > Mycobacteriales > Nocardiaceae > Nocardia > Nocardia sp. BMG111209. The sequence continues at coordinate 4,088,450 of NZ_KB907307.1, read as the reverse complement.
AATCCGAGCCCGGCCGCGCGCAACCGGGTGGGGAAGTGGTCGCCGATGTACTTGGGCAGCAGCCCGGAGATGCCCTGGCTGGTGGCCTGCATCGCGAACAGCAGCACCCACAGCAGCACCACGTTGCCGGACGGCAGCGCGAACACCGGGAAGACGAAGATCAGCGAGATCAGCAGGCCCAGGACGTAGGCGCGCCGGGTACCCAGCCGGTCGCCGAGCAGTCCGGCGAGGCAACTTCCGGCCGCGTAACCGAGTCCCGCCCAGGTCAGCGCGTCGGAGACCTGCCCGGCGTGATAGCCCAGCACGGTTTTCAGATAGGTCGGCAGCAGCGACTGGATCGGCCAGGAATACAGGAAGGCGCAGAAGACCGTGACCATGATCGCGACGGTCACCGGCCACTGCCGGCCGGACAACTGCACCGCGAACAGTACGAATCCCGCGATGACCAGCACGCTCAGATAGGGTGCCGCGGATCCGGACAGCTTCGCGAACAACACCACCAGCAGCGCCGACAGCACCGCGGCCAGCACGATGTTGAGCACCCGGCGACCGGGCGCGAACAGTACGGAGGTGGTCGTGTGCCGATCCCGCCCGGCGACCTCGCGCTCCCATTCGGCCGCCTCGGGCAGCGCGCGGCGCAGGTACAGCGTCAGCGCGACGGGCACGATCCCGACATAGAACAGCCAGCGCCAGCCCCCGGCGGGCACCACCAGCCGGTACGCCTGCGCGGCGAGTACCGTGCCGATCGGGTAGGCGGACAGCAGGAATCCGGTGGCCCGATTGCGCATGTGGCGTGGCCAGGACTCCATGACATAGGTGGCGCTGGACCCGTACTCGCCCGCCATCCCGAGGCCGACGATCGCGCGGAACACGAACAGCGACCAGTAGTTCCAGGAGAATCCGCACAGTCCGCTGCCCACCGCGAAGGCCACGATCGCCAGGATCATCGCCGGTTTCCGGCCGTACCGATCGGCGATCGCACCCAGGACCAGACCACCGAGCCAGCGCGAGACGAAAGCGGCCGAGACCAGCGTGGCGGCCTTGCCGAGGCTCAGGTGGAAGTCGCCCGCGATATCGGTGAGGACCAGGGTGATGAGGACGAAATCGAAGCCGTCGAGCAGATAACCCAGCCAGGCGGCGTAGAAGCCCTTGCGCTGCGCGCGGCTCAGGGTGCGGAACGAACGGGGTGCGGCAGGGGACGGCGCAGTCATGCCGGTGGAACCTTCCTGGAACAGGACATAGGATGTCCTATGTCAGGCATCACGGTAACGCGCGGATCGGCGCGGGGCAACCATCGGTCTACACTCGCGCCTGTGGAAAGGACAGTCGGCGAACGGGTTTCGGGTGCCCGCGCCAATCAGCGCGCGCTGCGCGAGTCGATCAAGCGGCTCATCGTCGAGCGCGGGCTCGGGCCGGGAGCGTCGCTGCCGACCGAATCCGAGCTCATGAAGGAGCTCGGGGTGTCGCGGCATCCGCTGCGCGAGGCGATGAAGGCGCTCGAGGCGGTGGGTATCGTCGACATCCGGCACGGCTACGGCACCTACGTCGGTTCCGGGCCGCTGTCCGGGCTGGAGGCGGGCCTGGCGTTCCGGGGCGCGCTGTCGGTGCGCGGCGACTACGCCGACATCCGCAATCTGCTCGAGGTGCGCGAGGTGCTGGAGGCTGGGCTGGTCTCCCGGGTGCTCGCCGCCCGCGACCGGCTCGACCTGTCCGAACTGTCCGCCGCGGTGACCGCGATGGAGGCGGCCGCCGGGCAAGGAGACTATGCGCCGGAACAGGATTGGCGTTTCCACGAAACCCTCTACCGGCCGCTGGACAACGAACTGGTGCTCGACCTCATCCAGGTGTTCTGGAAGGTGTTCAACGCGCTGGACACCGAATTGCCCGGCGCCGCGGCCGCTCCCGAGGCCATCGCGCGATGGCATCGCGCCATCCTGGACGCGGTCCGGACCGGCGACGAACCGGCCCTGCGTGTCGCGGTCGACGAGCATTTCCGGGGGATCCGCGAGCGTCTGATCGAGCAGCCGCCGGCCTGATCGCCGCGTCACGGTTCGGGTAGCGCCCCGGGGAACAGGGCCGCCTGGAGGGCCCGCAGCCGATTCGGGTCCGCGACCACCTCGATGCCGGTGATCAGCGGTCCGGTGATCGTGAACAGCATGACCGAATACGGTCCACCGGCCGCGGTGACCAGCGCGGCCGGGATGCCGTCGGCGAGGATCGGCTCCGCGCCGGCGGACAGCCGCGCGAATGCCACGGCCTGCCGCGCGGCGAGGCCCGCACCCCGCAGCCGGACCGGCGCGCCGGTGGGGGAGGCGGTCTCGTCGGCGGCGATCGCCACCTCGGGATCGAGCACCGCGAGCAGCGCGTCGAGGTCGCCGCCCCGGGCCGCGGCGAGAAAGGCCTCGACGATCGCGCGCTGTGCGGCGGTTTCCGGCCGCTCGCCCTCGGATCCGCCGACGACCCGCCGCCGGGCCCGGGTCGCCAGCAGTCGCGCCGCGTTCGGTGTCCGATCGAGGATCGCGGCGATATCGTCGAACGGCACCGCGAACAGGTCGTGCAGCACGAATGCGATCCGCTCGGCCGGAGCCAGCCGGTCCAGCACGATCAGCAGGGCCTGCCCGGTCGACTCGGTCAGCAGCGCATCCTCCTCGGGACCGGCCGCCGGATCGGAGAGCCGGTCCGGCAGATGCACACCGAGTGGATGTTCCCGCAGCGCCGACCGGTTGCGCAGCATGTCCAGGCAGATGTGGGACAGGACGGTGGTCAGCCAGCCGCCGAGGTTGCCGATGCCGGCCGGGCCGGTGCGATGCAGCCGCAGCCAGGTCTCCTGGACGGCGTCGTCGGCATCGGCCGCCGAGCCGAGCATGCGGTGCGCCACCGCGCGCAGCCGGGGACGATGGTGTTCGAACGCCTCGCTGTCGTCCATCGACATATCTTGCGCCGCCGATCCGTCATCCAGGTATGAACACCACGACTCGTTCGTCGCGGCCCGTTGTGGTCGCCTACTGGATCGCCACCGCGATCGTCACCGCCGAACTCGCCGTCGGCGGGGTGTGGGACATCGCCCGCCTCGCCTATGTGCGCGACATCGTCACCGGACTGGGCTATCCGACGTACCTGCTGGTCCTGCTCGGCGTCTGGAAGATCCTCGGCGCGGCCGCCCTGCTGGTCCCGCGCTTTCCGCTGGTCAAGGAGTGGGCCTACGCCGGCAGCTTCTTCGTCTACACCGGCGCGCTGGCCTCACACCTGACCACCGGCTACGGCCCGGCCGAGGTACCGGTTCTCACCGTCATGACCGTGCTGACCGCCGCCTCCTGGTACCTGCGTCCGGCGAGTCGCACACTGCGCCGACGGCCTGCCCGGCTCACGGTTGCAGCATCACCTTGACGGCCCGCCGCTGGTCCATGGCCCGATACGCCTCGGCGACCTCGCTCAGCGGCAGCGTCAGGTCGAAGACCTTGCCGGGTGTCATATGCCCGGACAGCACCCGATCGATCAGGTCGGGCAGGAACCGCCGGACCGGGGCCGGTCCACCCCGCAGCCCGACCATCGAATCGAACAGGTCGCCGCCGTCGATCTCCACCCCGTGCGGAAGCCCGACGAAACCCACCGTCCCACCGGGCCGGGTGGCGCGGCGCGCCTGGGCCGAGGATTCGGCGGTCCCGACGCATTCCAGGACGGAATCGGCCCCGACGCCGTCGGTGAGGTCCATGATCCGCGCGACGCCCTCGTCGCCGCGCTCGGTGACCAGGTCGGTCGCGCCGAAATCGAGGGCGAGTTTCTGCCGGTCCTGATGGCGGCTCATCGCGATGATCCGGTCGGCGCCGAGCTCCTTCGCGGCCAGCACGCCGCACAGGCCGACCGCGCCGTCGCCGACGACCGCGACCGTACCGCCCGGTTTCACCTGCGCGGCGACGGCGGCGAACCAGCCGGTGCCCATGACGTCCGACAAGGTCAGCAGGCTGGGGAGCAGCGCGGGATCCGGATCGCCGGGCACCGCGACCAGCGTGCCGCCGGCCTGCGGGATCCGGATGTACTCGGCCTGGCAGGTGGTCATGACCACCCGGTGCGTACAGGCCGTCTGGAATCCGTACCGGCAGTGCGGGCAGGTGTTGTCCGAGGCGACGAAGGATCCGATCACGAGCTGTCCGGGCCGGACCGTGCTGACGTCGCGGCCGACCTCCTCCACCACGCCGATGTATTCGTGGCCCATCGGATGCGGATCCTCGACCGGATTGATCCCGCGGTAGGACCACAGATCCGACCCGCACACGCAGGTGGCGACCGTCCGGATGATCGCGTCGGTCGGTTCGGTGATCCGCGGGTCGGGCCGCTGTTCGAACCGGATGTCGCCGGGGGCGTGGATCATGGTTGCGCGCACGGATCGTCCTCCTCGTTCGTTGGGCGTTTCATCGCCCGCCTACGGTGGAACCGCCGGGAAAGATGGCGGAGATGCGCGATTGACGACGGTCCGACCGGGTATCTCCCCAGTCCATGGTGACCGGTCCGGCCGGGAACCGACAGCGCCCGTGACCGGGCCGCGATCATGTCGTCCGCATCGTGACAACTGTTGCGGCGCATGATGTTCGGCGCTCCATGGGTGGTCGCGGGCAGCGACGGTGATTTGCCTCGCGACCGATCCGTGCGGCATTTTGGCTACAGGTGCCACCGACGACCCGGTCGTCGTGCCGGATCGGATGGGAACGGACAAATCAGGAGTACGCGGGTGAACAATCCCCTGGCGATCGCGCGGCGGAAGGCCACGTTCGCCGCACCGGGCCCGGCCACGCCGGACGCCCGCCGCGGTGATCTCGACGGGCTGCGGGGATTGGCGATCGCCCTGGTGGTGGTGTTCCACATCTACCTGCGCCGGGTGTCCGGCGGCGTCGACGTGTTCCTGGTGTTGTCCGGATACTTCTTCACCGGCCTGCTGCTGCGGCAGGCCGGGCGGTCCGGTGCGGTGCCGGTGCTGCCGATCGTGCGGCGGACGGTGCGGCGGCTGGTGCCGGCGCTGGTGGTGGTGCTGGCGGCCGTGGTGGTGGCGACGATCACGCTGCGCCCGTACACGCAATGGTCCGATATGGCCGGGCAGACGCTGGCCTCGCTGTTCTACTACCAGAACTGGCGGCTGGCCTGGACCTGGTCGGATTATCTGGCGGCCGATCCGTCGGTGAGCCCGTTGCAGCATCTGTGGTCGATGTCGGTGCAGGGGCAGTTCTATCTGGCCGCCCTGGTGGTGGTCGCGGCCGTGGTGTGGGCGTGCCGGGCGCCGCGGGTGCGGCCGGTGCTCACGGTGATCGTCGGCGTCGCGGCGGTCGCCTCGTTCGTCTACGCGACCCGCGGCACCTCGCATCAGGGCTGGAACTACTACGACAGTGTGGCCCGCGCCTGGGAGCTGCTGGCCGGCGCCGGGCTGGCGCTGGTACCGCAGGGTCTGGGGTCGCGGCGCTGGTCGTTCTCGCCGGGGCTGCTGCGCGGGCTGCGGACCGGGCTGGCGGCGCTGGGCCTGGCCGGGGTCGTCGGCTGCGGCTGGCTCGTGACCAACGGCGTCGAACGGTTCCCCGGGCCGGTCGCCCTGCTGCCGGTCGGCGCCACCGCCGCGCTGATCGTGGCCGGTTTCGGCCCCGGACCGCTGCCCTGGCCGAGCCGGCTGCTGGCGACGCGTCCGATGCAGACGCTCGGCGAGGTGGCCTATCCGCTGTATCTGTGGCACTGGCCGGTGCTGATCGTGGTGCTGGCCGAGCGGGACCACCCGGCGGCGGATCCCGTCGACGGCCTGCTGGTCCTGGCGGCCTCGGCCGTCCTGGCCTGGCTGACCCACCGCTGGATCGAGGAGCCGCTGCGCGCGCGTCCGGCCGGCGTCGCGCGACCGGGATATCCGCGAGCGACCGGCGGCCTGGTCGGCGCGCTGGCGATGGCGGTGGTCGGCGTGGTCGGCGCCTGGCAGATCACGGTCGGCTGGATCGCGCCGCCGCATCCGCCCGGCGGGCTGGATCCGGTGATGTATCCGGGCGCGGAGGCGCTGGCCGCCCGGGCGCCGGTGCCCGCGGCGCCGATGCGCCCGACGGTGCTGGAGGCGCCCGCCGAGGTGCCACCGCCGACCGTGGACGGCTGCATCGCCGACTGGAACACCCGCGACGTGATCACCTGCGTGTACGGCGACAAGGACGCCGACCGCACGCTGGCGCTGGTCGGCAGTTCGCATGCCGAGCACTGGCTGCCCGCCCTGCAACTGCTCGCCGCGCAGCACCGGTTCCGCATCGTCGTCTATCTGAAGATGGGCTGCCCGCTGACCCTGTCCGACGAGGTCAGCTACAAGGGCGAACCCAATCCGGACTGCCGGGACTGGTCCCGGGAGGTCATCGACCGGCTGGGCACCGACCGGCCGGACTGGGTGTTCACCACCGGCACCCGCCCGCGCGGCGATATCGGCGACGAGACCCCGCAGGACTATCTGGACGTGTGGTCGGCGCTGGCGGACCGCGGCCTGGACGTGGTCGCGGTGCGCGACACCCCGTGGTTGCGGCGCAACAGTGTGCGCTACAAAGCGATCGACTGCCTGGCCCGCGGCGGCGGCAGCGCCGAATGCGGCATCCGCCGCGACGATGCCCTGGACCGGGTGAATCCCGCGCTGGAACCGGCGTCCCGGTTCCCCACGGTCTTCCCGATCGACCTCACCGACGCGGTGTGCCAGGCCGACGTGTGTCCCGCGGTCGCGGGCAATGTCCTCGTCTACCACGACGAGCACCACCTGACCGCCACCTATGCGCGGACCCTCGCCCCGGAACTCGATCGGCAGCTGCGGCCGATCCTCGGCTGGTGGTGACGGCCGATTGTTCGCGGCCGGGGTCCGCATGGCACCATCACGGGCGTGGAACTCGATGTCCGGAAGATCGCTTATCGGCTTGTCTCACACCGGTTCCCCGAGGCCCGTGCGGCCTGGCTGGGTGGCAGCGCCGCGGACGGCACCGGCACGGTGACCTCCGACCTCGACATCACCGTGCTGCTGGCGGGAGCGCCCGCGCCGTACCGTGAGTCGGTGTTCTACGGCGGCTGGCCGGTGGAGTTGTTCGTGCAGACCGAGGAGTCGATCCACTGGTTCTGCGCCACCGAGCGCCGGTCGGGTAAGCCCACCACGCGCCGATTGATCGGCGCCGCAACGATTCTCGTCGATCGGGACGGCAGCGCGGCCCGGCTGCAGGACGCCTGCCTGACCGAACTCGAGGCCGGTCCCGATCCGCTGCCCGAGGAGCGGCTGGCCGATATGCGGTATCGGGTGGGCACGCTGCTCGACGATCTGTCCGGCGGCGGTCCCGAATCCGAACAACTGCTGGTGGCCACGGAGCTCTGGCGCGCCACCCTGGAACTGCTGCTCGCCGGGCACGGCCGCTGGCTCGGCGCGGGCAAATGGCTGCACCGCGAGGCCGTCACCTACGACCAGCAGGCGGGCACCGACTACGCCGAGACCCTCGCCCGCGCGGTGCGTACGGTCGCCGAGGGTGCGGTGGAACCGCTGATCGCCGTGGTCAGCGAGGTGCTGGAGCTGGTCGGGGGCCCGCTGTTCGACGGTTATCGGGTCGAGGGTCCGGGACCTGCACGAACGTCAGCTTCGAGCGCTTCCGCAGAGTGAAACCCAGGGTCTCGTAGAGGCTGATCGCGGTCGTGTTGTGCGCGACCGCGTGCAGGAAGGGCGTCTCGCCGCGCTCGCGGATCACCGCGCCGACCGCGCGGACCAGCCGGGAGGCCAGGCCGTGGCCCCGGAATCCGGCATCGGTGCAGACCGCGCTGATCTCGGTCCAGCCACGCGGATGCAGCCGCTCCCCGGCCATCGCCACCAGCCGGCCGTCCACCCGCAGGCCCAGATAGGTGCCCATCTCGATGGTGCGCGGCAGAAATGGGCCGGGTTCGGTGCGGGCGATGAGCTCGAGGATCTCGGGTATGTCGGCCGCGGTGAGCACCTCGGCCGCCGGATCCGGCGCGACCCGCAGCCCGCTGCCCTCCATCTGCACCGAGGCCATCTCGCGCACCACCGTCCAATCCGGCGGCGGCACATGGCCGTCACCGCGCAACCCGGTACCGCCACCCGGGCCGAGCAGTTCGGCCAGATCCGCCCAGTCCCGTTCGTCGAGGACCGGCGGATGACCGACGAACCGCGCGACCGCCGGATCGTAGCGGCCGACGCGGCCCACCCAGTGGGCGAACCGATGATGTACGCCGCGCAGCGATTCCCGGACGGGATCGTCCAAAGGATGTCCGGCGGTGCCGAGTTCGGCGGCGTCGAGGTCGAAGGTCTCGGCGGTCACGGGCACTCCTCTGCGACGATGTCCGACGAAACACGTTAGCGAGACGCACGATCGCGGGCACCGGTTGTGCTCAACGCAATCGAAATTCGATTGCACCACGGCCCGAGGTTGTGGCGTCATGGTGAGCGATGACTGGTGTACACGGAAAGACGCAGCGCCCCACGGCAACTCGCACGGCCGGCGACGGGATGAAGCTGCACCGGCGGACGATGCGGTTGGGCGGACGGCCCCACACCGTCGTCTCGTTGCGTCCCGGTACCCGGGTCCGGTTCAGCACCAACCGTTTCCACGAGACCTGGCATGTGCTCTCCGATCCGCACGGCGCCCGGCTGCTGGCCCATCTGCTCTGGGGCCTGTCGTATCAGGCGCGGCCCGGCACCGTCGTGGTCATCGACCGGCCGTTCCTGGTGCCGACCCCGTTCGACGCCGATCCGGCGGATCCGATCGTGCTGGCGCCCGGCTGGTGCACCACCCTCGACCGGTCCGCGGCCGCGGACCTGGTCCGGCGCCTGCCGCTGCACACCCGCCCCGACGGGACGGTGCGCTGGCACACCTTCGGCCTGGCGCACGGCGAATACGCACCCGGGTGGCAGCCGGAACGCGGTGGGGTGCAACGACTCGGCGGCGCGATCGTCCTCGCGCCCGCGACACCCGCCGAATGCCGCGACTGGGCCCTGGGCACGGCGCGACTGGATCCGCGGCGGTACGGCTCCGATCACGTCTATCTCGGGCCGTGGTCGGGCGGCCACTCCGGTGAGATCCAGATCTTCCGCCGCTTCCACGGCATGCTCGGCGAGGCCCGGACCGCGCGCGGGCAGGTGCTCGACACCGGTTGTGCCCCGGCCGATCCCGGCGATCTCCGGGCCGCGGTGTGGGATCGCGCCGATGTGGTGAGCGGCCGGGCGTATCTGCGCGTGCGGGTGTTCGCCGACGGGCGGTACCGGCTGGGCCGCCACGCCGCCGAATGGCTGGCCACCGCCGATGTGCATTCGCTCGACGATCTCGCGAGAATCGGTGCGGCCGAGGCCTATCGGCGCATGCGGGCGGCCGGTGTGTGCGGCCTGTCGCCGCGCATGCTGTCGGCGATGGAGGCGGCCGTACACGAATTTGCCGGTGCCGGCGGGGTATCGCCGATCCGGCGGGACGAACTGCGCACAGCGGTCAGGGCCGGTTGATCGTCGCGAACCAGGCCGAGGCGCCGTGTTCGTGGAAATTGGTGCGGATCCGATCCTGTTCCAGCGCAACGATTCGCCAGCCGGCCGCGGGGGAGAAGGCCGCCGTCAGCTCGGCGCGGGTCACCGGATGCGGTCCGAGCTCCGGCCCGATATCGCTGAGGCACAACAGATACAGGGTGCCGCCCGGCCGGATCACCGATGCCAGGCTCGCCAGATAGACCGGCCGCTCGGTGGCGTCGAAGGTGTGGAACAGCCCGCAGTCCAGGACGGTGTCGAAATCGCGGTGCAGCCGATCCAGATGCAGTGCGTCGGCGGTCGCGAATTCGGCCGCGAGGCCGCGGGCGGCGGCCTTCTCCCGGGCGAGCGCCAGCGCGGTCTCGGCCACATCGACACCCAGGACCGGTACGCCGGTCGCCGCGATGTGCAGGGTGTTGTCACCGCTGCCGCAGCCCGCGTCGAGCACCGATCCGGTGAATCCGCCCGCGGCCGCGGTCCGTACCACCGCCGGTTGCGGTGCGCCGACGTCCCAGGGCGCCGGGCCGTCGCGGTAGGAATCGTCCCAGGGGCGGCCGGACATACGTTCGTGGCTGGTCGGTGGCCGTTCGGGGATCGGCACGTGCGCACTCCTTCCGGGAGGCGGTCGGGTCGTCTCATCCTGGCATCGGTGTGGGTGCGCGCGCCTTGTTTCCGGCCCGCCGATATGTACCATTGGTACGCCAGCGCCGCCGAGAGTGAGGAACGTCCATGCCGGAGATCACCGTGGCGGGCATCGCCGAGCTCAGCGCCGGTCTCGCCGATTTCTATCGTGACCTGCATCGGCATCCGGAACTCTCACTGCACGAACAGCGCACCGCCGGCCTCGTCGCGGATCGGCTGCGCGGACTCGGCTACGAGGTGACCGAGCGGGTCGGCGGCACCGGCGTGGTCGGCCTGCTGCACAACGGCGACGGCCCGGTGGTGATGCTGCGCGCGGATATCGACGCGCTGCCCGTCGAGGAGAAGACCGGCCTGCCGTACGCGAGCACCGTGCGGGTCACCGACGAACAGGGCCACGAGGTCCCGGTCATGCACGCCTGCGGCCACGATATGCACACCACCTGCCTGCTCGGCGCCGCCGCCGTGCTCGCGGATCGGCGCTCGGCCTGGTCCGGCACCCTGCTGCTGGTCTTCCAGCCCGCCGAGGAACTCGCCCGCGGCGCCCGGGACATGGTCGGCGACGGCCTGTTCGAGCGCTTCCCGAGGCCCGATATCGTGCTCGGCCAGCACGTGGGCCCGCTGCCGGCCGGGATGATCGGCCACGCCAGCGGTTCGATCATGGCCGCGTCGGACACGGTGAACGTGGTGCTGCACGGCCGCGGCGGCCACGGCTCCCGCCCCGAGGCCGGGGTGGATCCGGTCCTGATGGCCGCCAACGTGGTGACCCGCCTGCAGGGCATCGTCGCCCGCGAGGTCGCGCCCGCCGAGACCGCGGTGGTCACCGTCGGCCGCCTGCAGGCCGGGACGAAGGACAATGTCATCCCCGACACCGCGGAACTCGGGATCAACATCCGCACCTATTCCCCGGCGGCCCGCACCCTGGTCCGATCCTCGGTGGAGCGCATCGTCCGCGCCGAATCCGACGCCAGTGCGGCCCCGCAGCCCCCGGACCTGGAATGGACCAACGCCGCCCCGATCCTGGTCAGTGATCCGGACGCGACCGCGCGGACCGTGGCCGCCTTCACCGAGCATTTCGGCGCGCACCGCCTGCTGTCGCTGCCGACGATCACCGCCAGCGAGGACGTCGGCGTCTTCGGCGAGGCCGCGAAGGTGCCGACGGTGTTCTGGTTCTGGGGCGGACTGGATACCGACACCGTCATGGCGGCCCTGCAGGACGGCCGATTCGACTCGCTCCCGGCCAACCACTCACCACATTTCGCGCCGGTCATCGAGCCGACCCTGAGCACCGGCATCGAAACCCTGGTCGTCGCCGCCGGTCTCTGGCTCGGCCGCGCCGGCGATGAGTGAGGACACCCCCCGCGCCCGCCTGCTGCGCCGCGGCGAACAACTGCTGGCCGAACGCGGCCGGCTCAGCGATCTGACCCTGCGCAAACTCGCGGAACACCTCGGCACCAGCCACCGGATGCTGATCCACCACTTCGGTTCCCGCGACGGCTTTCTCGCCGCCCTGCTCAGCGAACTACGCCGCCACGAACAACGCACCCTGCGCGCCCTGGCCACCCGGGACGACTACGACGACGCGCTGCGCATGCTGGAACGTCTCTACCTCGATCCCGCGCATCGCCCCCGCATCGCCGCCTTCTTCTACGTCCTCGGCCTGGCCGTGCAGGACCCGGCCGCCTACGGCGAATTCCTCGAATCGCTGGAGGACTGGACCACCCTGGTCACCACCCTCGGCGAGCGCTCGGGCCTGCCCGCCGAGGAGGCCCGCGCGCGTGCCGTGGCCCTGGTGTGGGCGGCCCGCGGCCTGTTCGTCACCGCGCTCACCGGCGACGACGGCGCGGCGGCCTTCGCCGAATTCCGGGCCGTGGTGCGCGTTCTCGCGCCGTGATCATTCCGGCCAGGAATTGTCCCGGATGAGATCGACGAAATTCTTCCGGTGGAAGGACGGGTCGAAATACGCCAGCACATCGTCGTTCATGGTCCCGAACGTGGTGTCCGGACGATCGGCCATACCGTCGTAGAACGCGTTCAGGATGCGATTCTTGAAATCCGGTCGCGGATGCGCCGTGAGCACCTCGGCGCGTTGTTCCCCGGTGATCTCGCCGAGATCGAATCCGAGGACGTCGGCCTCCACCCCCAGGGTCACCACCGCGACCTCCGGCGCCAGATACAACGGCACCTCCGGGGTGGTGTGCAACGCGATCGCCAGCCACACGTCGCGCGCCTGGGCCTCGGAACGACCGTGTTCCAGCAGGAATGTCCGGGCCGCCTCGGCCCCGTCCAGTTCGAACCGCCGATCCGTGGTCCGATAGGCCCGGCTCAACCCCAGATCGTGGAACAACGCACCCACACAGGCGAGTTCGGGATCGACCGCCAGGCCCCGCGCCGCCATTTTCACCGACCCCCACAGGAATACCCGCCAGGAATGGTCGAAGAGGGTGTCGTCGACCGCCTCGCGCACCAACGCGGTGGCCGCTCGTACCAATTCGGTATCGGGAATCGAGATTCCCGCGATTGTCTCGGGCATCGTTGCCTCCCATGATCGTCCGGGCCGATCCGAACAGCAGTATAGGAGACCCGTCCGGAATTCAGTCGACCCCGGCGTGCATCAGATACACGTTGTAATGTCCGTACTCCGAGACGGTGAAATACAGATCACGGTCGGTCGACCACGGATGAATGAACCCCCCGTACCCCGACGGATAGTCGGCGGTGTGCAACAGCACTGCCGGATCCGACCACAACCCCTGCGGCGTCGCCGACCGCCGCAACACGATGACGCTCTCGGACTCGTCGAGATAGGTCATCTCCCACACCTCCGCCGCGGTGTCGTACCGCACCGAGAGCTCACCCGCGATCCCGGAAAGCAAAGGGCTCGCGGACAATTCGATTCCGGACCCGTCCGGCCCCGGCGGCTGGAACGTGGGCCCCCAGAACCCGTCCGCCCAATACTGATACGCGGACTTGTTCAGCACATCGTCCTGCGGCACCCGCGCCAGCGCGATATTCCCGAACCGCCCGTTCGGCGTCCCGAACATGTAGACGTACCCGTCGTGCGGCACCATCGCCACCACCTGGAACTGCCCCTGCCCGAAGATGTTGTCCCACCGCGCATACGGGTCCTCGACCCAGGTCTGCCCACCGTCGTCGGACCAGGCGAGCCCCCCGTACGCAGTCCACCATTTCCCCGGAGTCTTCGACCATCGCGCCACCGACATGTAACTCAGATACTGCCGCCCGTCGAGCGCGAACCCCGAGGTCGGGATCACGGTCATCTCGAAGTTGTTCACCTTGTAGCTCTCGAGCACCTCCGCGGCGTGGCAGGGCCCGTCCGACACCATGCTGTCGAACGACATCCCGTGCGCGAGATCATGATCCGAGCTGAACGCGAGAACGTTGCTCCGCCAATCGGTTCCGCTGGGCCCGCCGTCCTCGAACCCCTGCCCGAAGGTGTCCCCGAACGCCACCGCCACCTGCCCCGGCGCGGATTCCCACATCAGCCCCAGATCGGTTCCGCCGACCTGCCACCGGCTGTCGGTCCGATTCTGCGATCCGGGCCCGGTCAACTGCGTCACCGGAAAGACATCGTGCACCCGAGGCGCCGCCACCGGCCGGCTCACCGGCGCCGGCTGCACCGGCGGATGTACCACCGGCGGCACCGGCCCCGGCCGCGGCCCGGTCACATCCGGCCCCAGCAGATTCAACGGCACCGGAATGGTTTCCGGATCCTCCACGATCCGCACCCGCGGAACCAGCCCCGGCGCAACGGGAATCGGAGCGGGCGGCGGCGGCACCACCGGCGCCGGCCGCGGGTCACCCGCCGGCGACGAATCCTGCGGCCACACCGGCGTCCCCGGCGGAATCGGAATCGAGGTCCGCTCCACCCCACCCGCCAGTTCCGGACACGGATTCACACACGGATCGGCGAGCGGCGCCTCCGGCGAAACCCGGGTCCGATCCGGCTGTTTCGGCACGAAGAACGGCACCACCTTCGGCACCGGCACATGCACGGTCGGCGTCGGCACCTCCGGCGCGGCGGGAACCGGCGGCGGCACATCGGGATTCGCGCGGCGCGCCACCGGATCCAATCCGGCCTCCCCGCAAGCGTTCACCGGCGCGGGCAGCCACCCCAGCGGATCCGCCGAGGCCCACTGCGTGGTTCCCACAGCGGTCACCACACTCGCCACAATCACCGCGGCCCGTCGCAACACCCGCCGACTCCTAGTTCGCACCTTCCGACCTGGGCCTACAACCTATCGCGTCCCCGGCCCACCCGGTGCCCGTACCCCGGTGAACCTGCCCCGCAACACGATTCACCCGGCTCCGCGACCCGGAAAATCCCGTTCCCGACCTTCACCTCCCACGACTTGACCCGAACAATAGTTGAGGTCCTAAGGTCGGGCAGACACCGACGAACAGGAGCCATCATGGAAATCAGGCCCACCCTGCACACCACCCATACCGACGACTCCGCCCGCGCCGCCGCCGAACAATTCGCGGCGGGCCTCCAGAAAGCCGTGGAACACGACAGCGCCGACACCTACGATGCCGCCTTCGCCGAGGACGTCCTCTGGGGCAGCCCCTACGGCGCCACCGTCGACGGCTACCCGACCCTCAACGCCATCCACCGCCGCCTCCACACCGAACACGCCGCCCCACCGTCGCGCTTCGAAGTGGTCACCGCCCGCCACCCCGCCCCCGGCATCCTGATCACCCATATCCGCAGACAGGCCCTGGACCCGGAAGGTTTCTCGGAAATGGCGATGTACGTCCTGGTGGAGCGGGACGGCCGGTGGTGGCTGGCGGCGGGCCAGAACACTCCCATCCGGAGGAATTGACGGTCGGATCGTGCGGTGGCCGGAGCTACTCCGCGGCGAGGTCACCGCGCTTCACGTTGTACGTCTGTAGGTATCGGCCGAGGAAGTGGGATCGCCAGTAGTCCCCGTAGGTCTGTGTCGTCCCGCTCCCGATTTCGCCCATATCGTGCATGCCGCCGATCTCCCGCCGGGCCTCGTCCCGGGAAATCTCCCCGCGCGTCATTCTCTCGTAGACGGCCTCGTATTCGGAATAACGTCTACCGCCGACTCGGATATAGGGGCCGCCGTTCCGCTCGATCTCCCAGAAGACCTGGACACCGAACAGCTTCGCCTCATCTTCGTCCGTGAGTTGCTACTCGGCGTCGAGCATTCGCCCGGTCGTGGCTTCCAGCCGCCGGGACATCGGCCCGTACAGGCGATCCGTCACAGTGTCGGCCGCCATCCGCAAGGCCCGCTCGGTACGTAGCAGCGACAGGCGAAACGCGTCGGTGACCGCATCACCGATCATCGTGCCCCCGAGTCTTCCCCGTCGGCGGCAACCGAACACCGACCCAACGGAACCTCCGGAACGAGATCAACTGATCGTCCGATTCTGCCAGACGGCCCGAACCGGCCCCCTCTCATGCCGGGGGAGATGCGTTCCGAACGGCGATCGAGCCCCTCGATTTGGCGGAACCCCCGACTCCGGATAGATTGCGCTCTCCCGGCCGACGGTGGCCCTCACCCGTGCGAGGATTTGGTGTTCGAGAACGCGAGCCGGATAGCGGCCGACGCCGCGCACGCGCTCTCCGAGACCCTGGCGAAGGCGGGCAGGACCGTCGCCGACAACTGCCGGCGGTTCGGCGGTTCGGCCTCCGACGACGCGAAGCTGTTCCGAGCACGTGACGCCGAACTCGCGGACAGTCACCGAAACATGTTGTCCCACAACGGCGATCCGACCCCGATACCCACATTGATCGCCGAAACGGGCTGGCACACCGACTCGATCACCCTGCGCGCGCACACCACGGACACGGGAACGGTGATCCCGCCGAGAACCTGGTCACAGGGCACGGCCAATGCCCCGCCACCGTTCCACGAAGGACTCTTCGCCAGCCGAGCCGGCCTGACCGAACTGTTCCGGATGAACATCGAAGCCGGTGTCCGGCTCGATCGCCTCGAATCACTCACCCCGATCAACCCCCACTTCAACTGTCACGGATACACGTTCAGCCGCAACGGCGAAGCAGGCTGGCTCGCGGGCCGCCGAGTCGAAGACATCCTGTCCGACAACGGATTCCGCGAGATATCTGCCACCGGCACAGCAGTTCCCGGCGACGTGGTGATCTACCGCGACGACGGCATCATCACCCATTCCGGTGTCGTCGCGGACACGACATCCGAGGGGATCCAGGTCATTTCGAAACAAGGCCCACTCTCGGTGGTGCGCCACCGCCTCGACGAGGTCACCGGTATGTACGGCCCGGACGTGTCGATCCACCACACCGCTCGCCCCGGCGGCAGATTCCTCACCCCCGTCGCGAACTCGGCGGAGACCGCCCCACCCTGGCCCGCCACTCGCCCCTGAACCGCCTTGACTTCCGATCCACCCACATTTATAAATGAACGGCCATTTATAAATGAACGGAGCACCCATGCCCCGCCCTCGCGCCACCAGCGACGCCGACATCCTCGCCGCGACGGGCCGCGCCATCGGCGCTCACGGCCCCGTCAAGCTCACCCTGGCGCAGGTAGGCGCGGAAGCAGGAGTCTCCCCGGCAACGCTGTCCCAGCGCTTCGGGTCCAAACGAAACCTGCTACTGGCCTTCGCCGCAGACGCCGCAGAAAACGCCGCCGACCTGTATCGAAAAGCCCGCACAGCACATGACTCCCCATTGGCGGCCCTGTACGCCGTCGCCGACGAATTCGCCCGTCTCATCACCACTCCCGAGGTGATGGCCAACCAGTTGGGCATGCTCCAACTGGACCTCTCCGACCCCGACTTCCGAAGGCACGCCGCCGCCCACACCCGGGCAATAGATGCGGCGCTACAAGAGCTGATAGCCGAAGCCGTTGCACAAGAAGAACTTCCACCCACCACAGACATCCCCAGACTCGCTCGCGCCGTCAAGATCACCACAGACGGTTCGCTCCTGCGCTGGGCCCTGACCGGAGCCGGCGACCCCGCGATCCTGCTCCGCGACGACCTCGACCACCTGTTCCGAAGGCTCTGATCACGCCGCAAGGAGAACCGAATGACCTTCTCTGCCACCGTTTTCATCGGCACCAGCCTCGACGGTTACATCGCCCGCCCCGACAACGACATCGATTGGCTGACCTCCCGCGGCGAAAAAGCCGGAGACCTGGGCTTTTTCGAGTTCCTGAATTCGGTCGACGCAGTCGTCATGGGCCGCAACACCTACAACCAGGCCCTCGGCTTCGGCGAAGAGAACTGGCCCTACGGCACCCGCCACGTCGGCGTACTGAGCACCACCCTGCCCGCGAACGCCGACCCCCGAATCACCGTGTACCGAGACATCGACACCCTCATCACCGACCTGGAAACACGCGGAACCGAACACCTCTACCCCGACGGCGGCCGCCTCATCCAAAGCCTCCTCCGCGCCGGCCGCATCGACCGATTCATCATCAGCGTCGCCCCGGTCCTGATCGGAACCGGCTTCCCCCTCTTCGGCGACCTACCCGAAGACATCTCACTACACCTGGACTCCGCCACCGCCCTCAGCGGCGGCTTCGCCCAACTGCACTACACAGTGCAGAAGTAACCCCATCCGTCCGACCGCGACCCCGGTTTCTGTCGCCACGCGCCGGACTGTCGACCCGGATATCATCCCCAGGAGAACGTACCGAAATGAAACGGATCGCCGTCGAGACGATGTCGATGCTCCTGGTGGCGCTCGGAGCATTTCTCCCGGTCGCCGCCTGCTCGACCGCACCCCCGTCCCCTCACTCGGCCGGCCCGACCACGACAACCCGATATGATCCATACGTGGACGACGCAGCCATTGTGGCCGACTACGCGAAAGTCGATCCGGGCATCTTCGAGAAGTTCAATAACTACCCCAACAAATCGACCGGCGCGACACGCAAGTTCTTCGATCCGAACGGCCGTCCCGACATGGATGTCATCGAACACAATATGGAGACCTTCGACGAAGCGGAACTATCCCTGATTCCCCACGATTTCTACAAGCGGGAATCGGATGAAAAGTACGCTGCCCACGAGTCATCCGTCGCGGCGACGCATCCGCCGAAATAGGGAGTTGTACGAGCCGAGAGCAACCGATTCGAGCGTATCGAGCGTCCTGCACGACGCTGCGACGAGAGTGGCACGCGCACTTTGGCGTCGGGCGAGATCATGGTGGGCGCTGATCGCACGAGGCGACAATCGAGGGGTGAGCGAACGAGATCTTCTCCAGGAGTACGTGGCGGCCGGCAAGCTGATGCAGGTGGCGACCATCGCCGCGGACAGTACTCCGCGGGTGTGCAGTGTCTGGTACGCGGTCGAGTCCGATTCGTCTCGGCTGTGGTTCTTGTCGCGTACCACCCGTGAGCATTCGGCGAACCTCCGCGAGCGGCCTGCCGTGGCGGGCGCGATCGTGGCGATCCCGCTGACCGGCATCGGTCAGACAGTCCGCGGTGTGCAGTTCACCGGCCGCGCTCGCGAGCTGGCGGCAGACGACGAGACGGCGCGCATGGTTGTAGGCAACTGGCCGGAGGTCCGTGCGGCGCTCGACCTCGCCGGGCCGTCGCGGCTGTACGAGATCGCTGTCACGGAGTGGGTTCTGTTCGACGAGGAGCATTACCCGGACGATCCACGTCGCACAATTTCGGGGTGAGTTCCGCGCGGGAGCTGTACGCGGTCATGGTTCGCGGCTTCGAACGCGTGGTGTCTCAGGACGTTGTTCCACAGTGGTGATCTTCGAAAGCCCGGCTGTTCGGCGACGCCGGCCGGTGAATGACGTGCGCTACCAGCCGATTCCGGGACAGTCGGTGAGAGCGGAGTGCGACAAAGGCCTCTGCGTATGAGGACTCTCTGGACCAGCGCCGGCGAGCCGCCGCACAACGCCAGACTGCGGACGACGTTGGATGTGCCGTCGATCGCATCCAGCACTCACATCCGCCGCGGATCCGAAAGTATCGGATACCGCGTGACCTACCCCGAACGCAATTCGACCCCCTACCTGTTTCTGCTGGTAGAGGGTCGTTTTATGCTCCCCCATCTGGACTCGAACCAGAAACCTGCCGATTAACAGTCGGCTGCTCTGCCAATTGAGCTATAGGGGATTGCTCAGGTTCGTCGTTACCGGCGACCGAGGAGAAACTTTAGCGTATCGCTTGTCTGCATCCAAAATCGGCCTCTGACCTGGGGGTATCGTTGGGAGGTCGAGGGGTGTGAGGTGGTTGCGGGGTGAGAGTCGGGCTGTGACGATAGCGGGATGAGTGCGGGGGTGCCGGCGGGCGATGTGGTGGTGCCGGAGGTCGTGGCCGCGTTGGCCGGGGGTGAGGTTACGCGGGTGGTGTGGCGGAACGAGCTCGGTGGGCTGACCTTCGTGTGCGGGGTCGGTCAGCGGCGGCGATACCTTAAGTGGACGCCTGCGGAGAGTGGGATCGATCTGGCGGTGGAGGCCACGAAGTTGCGTTGGGCCGCGGCGTGGGTCCGGGTGCCGCGGGTGTTGGAACAGGGGGCGGACGAGAGCGGGTCCTGGCTGGTCACGGCGGCATTGCCGGGGGAGAACGCGGTGGCGGCGCGGTGGCGGGCCGAGCCTGCGGTGGCGGTCGCGGCGTTGGGGGCGGGGTTGCGTGCGTTGCACGAGGCGTTGCCGGTGGCCGAGTGTCCCTTCTCCTGGTCGGTGACGGAGCGTTCGGCGCATCTGGACGAGGTGGCGGGGTTGGGGCAGGCGCCGCCCATCGACCGGTACGTGGTGTGTCACGGTGACACGTGCGCACCCAATACGCTCATCGACGACGACGGGCGGTTCGCCGGTCATGTCGACCTGGGGTCGCTCGGGGTGGCCGATCGGTGGGCGGACCTGGGGACTGCCGCGTGGAGTGCGGATTTCAACTACGGACCGGGCTGGGTCGGGCCGTTGCTCGACGCCTACGGCATCGCCGAGGACACGGAACGGCTGACGTACTACCGGCGGCTGTGGGAGTCGACCTGAGCGCGCGACTGCTCAGGGGAGGGCTGCGGTGAGGGGTGTGGTTTCGCGGCCCAGCATCTCGGCGAGATCGGTTGTGGCGGGGGCGAATTCGTGGTTGCGGATGGCTGTGAAGAGACCGGTGAACATGTCGGCGAGGGGTTCGGGGAGGCCCTGTGCCAGTAGGCTTTCGCGATAGTCCTTGTCCGGGACCGTGATTCGCTCCAGCTCGCGGCCGGTCCGGGCGGCGACGATCGCGGCCAGGTCGGCCAGGTCGGCGGTTTCCGCGCCGGTGAGCGGGGGTGTCACGCCGAGGGGTCGGCCCGTGGTCAGGGCGATCGCGGCGGCTTCGGCGAGGTCGGCGTGCGCGGTCCAGGCCACGGGTGCGTCCTCGGGGGCGATGACCCGGCCGGTCTCCAGGGCGTCGCCCAGTAGCCGGGCGCCGGAGGCCGCGTAGAAACCGTTGCGCAGCACCGTGAACGGGACGTCCGCCTGCCGGAGGATCGCCTCGGTGGCGGCATGGTCGGGCATGGGGGCGAAGGCGGAACGCGGACCGGCGCCCATATGGCTGGTGTAGAGGACGTGTTCCGCGCCTGCCCGCACGGCGGCCTCGATGGCGGTGCGATGACGGTCTACGGCCTCGTCGCCGGTGCTGTCGACCGACACCAGCAGAACCTGTGACGCGTCGGCGAAGGCGTGGGCCAGGCTCGCGGGGTCGGCGAAATCGCCGCGCCGGACCCGGACGCCGCGCTCGGCGGCCCATCCCGCCCCTGCCGGATCGCGCACGCTGACGCCGATATCGGTGGCCGGAACCCTGCGCAGCAGGTTCTCGACCACCAGGCGGCCGAGTAGTCCGTTGGCTCCGGTGACGATGATCATGGGTACTGCCTCCCGTTTCCAGTGTTACCTGTTCAACGATAACACTGGAAACATACCCGATAACAGAGACTTGTTACCATCGGAAACATGGAAACCGGTGAGGTCGCGGACCGGCATCGTGAGCGGATCGTCAAAGCTGCCACCCGGCTGCTGGCCGAGGGGGGTCCGGACGCGGTGTCGACGCGGGCGGTCAGTGCCGCGGCAGGGGTGCAGCCGCCGACCATCTATCGACTGTTCGGCGACAAACAGGGACTGCTGGACGCGGTGGCCGCGCACGGATTCGTCCGCTATCTCGCCGGTAAATCGAAGCGCAGATCGACCGGTGATCCGCTGGCGGACCTGCGCGCCGGCTGGGACGAACACGTCGCGATGGGACTGGCCGAACCGGCCCTGTACACGCTGATGTACAGCGGTTTCCGGCCGGAGACCGAGACGCCGGTGGCGCGCGCCGCGTTCGACATCCTCGGCAAGCACATCCGGGCCATCGCCGAGGTGGGCAGGCTGCGAGTGCCCGAGGAGCGCGCGGCCGCGCTCGTACACGCGGCCGGTTCGGGTGTGACCCTGACGCTGATCCGCACCCCGGCCGACCAGCGAGATCCGGAATTGTCGGTCACCGCGCGCGAGGCGGTGATCGCGGCCATCACCACCGACGCCCCGGCCGCCGCCGTACCGGCGACCGTCGCCGCCGCGGTCACACTCCGGGCCGCGCTCCCGGAACTGCCGAAGCTCAGCCCGGCCGAACGCGCCCTGTTCGGCGAGTGGCTCGATCGCCTCACACACTGAGCGCCGCCGAACCCGGCCGCATCCCGAAGCTCGGTGCGTCCGATTCCCGTTCCGTCCGGAATAGAGTGTCGTCCCGGTGGCCTTGAACCTCGGTGGACGACAACGAAGGAGGCCGGAATCTATGCGTGCGGTGACCTACGACGCGTACAGCAAGGACAACTCCCGACTGCGGGTGGGCGAGGTGCCCGAACCTCGGCTCGGTCCGGGGCAGGTGCTCGTGCGGGTGCGGGCGGCGGGGGTGAACCCGGTGGATTGGAAGGTCATGGCCGGGGGGCTGGATCCGATGATGGCGCCGGTGTTCCCGGTGATTCCGGGGTGGGATGTCGCGGGCGAGGTCACGGCGGTCGGGCCGGATACCCGGGAGTTCGCGGTCGGGCACGAGGTGATCGCGTACGCGCGCAAGGATGTGGTGAACGCGGGCACGTTCGCCGAATATGTCGCGGTGTCCGCGGACGCCGTGGCGCGGAAGCCGGCGAGTCTGAGCTGGGAGCAGGCGGGTGGTCTGCCGCTGGCGGGGTTGACCGCGCTGCGCAGTCTGGATCGGTTGCAGATCGGGGAGGGCGACACGGTGGTGGTGTACGCGGCCTCCGGTGGGGTCGGCGGGATCGCCGTGCAGATCGCGCGGTATCGCGGGGCCCGGGTGATCGGGACGGCGTCCGAGCGCAATCACGATTACGTGCGGTCGCTGGGCGCCGAGCCGGTCGCCTACGGGGACGGCCTGGCCGATCGGATTCTCGCGCTCGCCCCGGACGGGGTGCACGCGGTGGCCGATTTCGTCGGCGGTCAGCTGGACACCACGCTGGCGGTGCTCGGCAAGGGCGGGCGGCACGTCTCGGTGGCCGATCCGTCGGTGCGGGAACACGGTGGGCAGTGGCTCTGGGTGCGGCCCGACGGTGCGAAGCTCGCCGAGGTGGCGGGACTGGTCGAATCCGGGGCCGTGACCGTGGCACTCGCCGGCGCGTATCCGCTGGACGAGGTGGGTGCGGCGTTCGACGCCAGCCGCAGCGGGCGGACCCGCGGCAAGCTGATCATCGTTCCGTAGCAACGGAATCCGGGCCGTGGTGACGGGCGGCGACAGCCCGTCACCACGGCCCGGGTCAGGCCGCGACCGGTTCCGGTGTGGCGGCGGTGCGCCGGTCGCGCGTGCGTGGTCCGAACAGGGCCAGCACCACGGCCCCGACCATCCAGACCGCGGCGATGAAGTAGAACACCGATCGGTAGCCGCTCCACGTGTACAGATGGGCGATGATCAGCGGGCCGGCCGCGTTGGACAGGCGGCCCAGGCCGTACGAGACGCCGGTACCCAGCGATCGGGTGCGGGTGTCGAACAGTTCGGGGGAGTAGGCGTAGCCGAGGGCGGTGTAGCCGCGCTCGAACAGGTTCACGAGGAAGCCGAAGGCGACGATCATCACCGGCGTGAAGGTCAGGCCGTACAGCAGACCGCACGTCGCGATCACCGCGCCGAACGCCACCAGGCACCATTTGCGCTCGAAGCGGTCGGTGACCAGCGCCGCCAGATACGAGCCGAGGGGTGCGCCGACGGTCGACAGTGCCACGTACAGCGTCGAACTCTGCACGCTGAAGCCCTGTTTCGCCAACAGCGAAGGCGCCCAAGTGGAATAGCCGAAGAAGCCGATCGACTGGGTCACCCACAGCACCGTCAACAGCAGGGTCGGCAGCAGGTAACGACGTTGCAGCAGTAGGGTCCACGGCGCCTTGCCGGGACGGTCGGCGACCACCTCCGGTGCGGGTTCGGGCAGCGGGCCGTGCTCGGCCGACACCCGGGCCTCGATATCCCGCAGCACCGCCTCGGCGGCCGCGTAGTCGCCCCGATTCTCGTGCCACAGCGGCGATTCCGTCAGCCGGCGGGAGAAGATCAGCACCACCAGTCCCAGTGCGCCCCACAGATAGACCAGCCGCCAGGACCACGGCGAGATGCTCACCACCCCGCTGGCGATGAAATTGGTTGCGGGCGTGCCGCAGATGCCGATCACGATGGCGTACGCCTGATACTTACCGCGCACCGCCGAGGGGAACAGCTCGTTGACGTAGATCACCGCCACGACGGTCATCGCGGACAGGCCCGCCGAGGTGAGGATGCGGAATGCCGCCAGGGAGCCGATATCCCAGGAGAACACCGCCGCCAGCGAGAAGACCGAGAATTCCAGGGTGGTCCAGATCAGGGCGCGCTTGCGTCCGAACCGGTCCGCCAGCCAGCCGGCCAGCAGTGAGCCGATGAACATGCCGATGAACGACAACGAGGTCACCCAGGCGATCTCGTTGACACCCACCTTCCACAGCTTGATCAGCCGCGGTGCGGTGATCGAGAAGCTGTTGATGTCGGCGAATTCGAAGAAGTAGGCGATCGCGACGGCGGCCAGGATCACCTTGTGGAAGCGGGAGATGGGCAGCCGGTCGAGCCGGTTGGACGCGTTGCAGCGCTGCATGGGCTGTCCTGTCGAAACGAAAAGAGAAGGGAATCAGCTGGTTTCGTCCGGCCAGTACAACCGCATCGGGTTGCTGACCAGCAGCTGTTGCTGAAGTTCCGCCGTCGGGGCGATGTGCGGAATGTGGTCGACGAGCAGGCCGTCGTCGGGCATGTGATCGGTGAGGTTGGGATGTGGCCAGTCGGTGCCCCAGAGCACCCGGTCCGGGAACTCCTCGACCACCCGGCGCGCGAACGGCACCACATCGCGGTACGCGTCGCGCTCACCGTGCAGCGCGGGTGGCCCACTGACCGAAAGACGTTCCGGGCAGCTGACTTTCACCCATACATCGTTGTGTTCGGTGAAGCGCAGGAAGCCGGTGAACTCCGGGCCGTCCAGCGGCGCGGTGACATCGGGACGGCCCATGTGGTCGACCACCAGCGGGGTCGGCAGGGTCGCGAAGAAGTCCGCCAGTTCGGGCAGGTCGGCGGCCTCGAAGTAGATCACGATGTGCCAGCCCAGCGGGGCGATCCTGGCCGCGATCACCGCCAGGTCGTCCTTGGGGGAGGTGTCGACCAGGCGTTTCAGGAAGTTGAACCGCACCCCGCGCACCCCGGCCGCGTCCAGTTCGCGCAGCTGCGCGTCGGTGACGTCGGGCCGCACGGTCGCGATGCCGCGCGCTCGGGCGCTCGCGGCGCGGACCGCATCGACCATGGCCCGGTTGTCGGCGCCGTGGCAGGTGGCCTGCACGATCACATTGCGAGAGACGCCGAGATGGTCACGCAGCGCGAACAATTGGGTCCTGCTCGCGTCGCAGGGGGTGTACTTGCGTTCGGGCGCATAGGGAAACTCGTCACCCGGGCCGAACACGTGGCAGTGCGCGTCGACCGCGCCGGCGGGGAGCACGAATCGCGGTGTGCTGGGGTCGGCGTACCAGTCCAGCCAGCCTTCGGATTTCGTGAAGGTCATCGGCCCTGCTCCGACAGGCGAGCGTCCAGGCGCGGGTAGACCGTGCGGGTGTTGCCCGAAAGTACCGCCGCCAGATCGGTTTCGGGCAGTCCGGCCGCGGTCACGTAACGCCGGGTGTCGTCGAAGTGGTGGCCGGTGCGCGGATCGATGTCGCGGACCGCGCCGATCATCTCCGAGGCGAACAGCACGTTCTTCGTCGGAATCACGTTCAGCAGCAGGTCGATTCCCGGCTGGTGGTACACGCAGGTATCGAAGAACACGTTGTGCATGAGGTGCTCCTCCAGCTCCGGCTTCTTCGAAGCCATTGCCAGACCACGGAATCGGCCCCAGTGATAGGGCACCGCGCCGCCGCCGTGCGGGATCACGAACTTCAGCGTCGGGAAGTCGGCGAACAGATCACCCTGGAGCAGCTGCATGAACGCGGTGGTGTCGGCGTTCAGATAGTGCGCGCCGGTGGTGTGGAAGGCCGGGTTGCAGCTGGTCGACACGTGGATCATGGCCGGGATGTCGTATTCGGCCATCTTCTCGTAGATCGGGTACCAGGACCGGTCGGTCAGCGGCGGCGCGGTCCAGTGGCCGCCGGAGGGATCCGGGTTCAGATTGATCGCGACCGCGCCCAATTCCGCTACGCTGCGGACCAATTCGGGAACGCAGGTGGCCGGGTCGACCCCCGGGGACTGCGGCAGCATGGCCGCCGGCGCGAACCGGTCCGGGAACAGCGCGCTCACCCGGTGGCACAGGTCGTTGCACAGGGCCGCCCACTGCGCGGAGATCGCGAAGTCGCCGAGGTGATGGGCCATGAAGGAGGCGCGCGGGGAGAAGACGGTGAGGTCGATCCCGCGCTCGTCCATCAGCCGCAGCTGATTGGACTCGATGCTCTCCCGGAGTTCGTCGTCGCCGATCCGCAGTTCGTCCGGCGAGGGCGCCACGCTCGGATCGGTGATGCCCGCGATCTGCCGATCACGCCAGGCTTCCAACGCCGGTGGCGCGGTCGTGTAGTGGCCGTGGCAGTCGATGATCATCGGGTGCACTCCATGGTTGCTGAGGCTGTTACACAGCCAACATAACCGTCGCCAAGATTGTTGACAATATGGTCCCATGAATTTCCGGTGATGAATATCGGCTATGGCCGGGACGGCGCCGGGGGATGCGGTCCCCGGCGCCGTCCCACGCCGTCAGTGCCCGCGGGCGATCCATTCGGCCAGGTGCGGGGCCTCGGTGCCGACCGTGGTGCCGTCGCCGTGGCCGGTGTGCACCGTCGTCTCCTCGGGGAGAGTCAGGACACGTTCCCGGATCGAGTCGATGATCTCCGGGAAGCTCGAGAACGAGCGTCCGGTCGCCCCGGGACCGCCGGAGAACAGCGTATCGCCGGAGAACAGCACCCCGGCCTCGGGCGCGTACAGGCAGGTCGAGCCGGGGGAGTGACCCGGTGTGTGGATCACCCGCAACTCGGTGCCGGCCACCGGGATGCGCTGGTCGTGCTCGAGCGGCGCGTGTGTCACCCCGGCGTGGGTCTGCTCCCACAGCACGTCGTCGCCGGGATGCAGCAGGATCGGCGCGTCGAGGGCCGCCGACAGCTCCGGCGCGACGGTCACGTGGTCGTTGTGCCCGTGCGTGCACACCACGGCCACCACCCGGCGGCCGCCGACGGCGTCGACGATCGGCGCCGCGTCGTGTGCGGCGTCGATCACCACCACCTCGGCGTCGTCGCCGACCACCCAGATGTTGTTGTCCACCGCCCAGGCGCCGCCGTCGAGGGCGAAGGTGCCCGAGGTGACCACCCGATCGATGCGCAGGCTCACCACACCACCACCGAGCGCAGCACCTCGCCGCGGTGCATGGTCTCGAAGGCCTTCTCCACGTCGCCGAGGCCGATGCGCTCGGTGACGAACTTCTCCAGCGGCAGCCGTCCCTGCCGGTACAGGTCGATCAGCACCGGGAAGTCGCGCTCCGGCAGGCAGTCGCCGTACCAGGACGATTTCAGCGAACCGCCGCGGGAGAAGAAGTCGATCAGCGGCATGTCGAGCGTCATGTCCGGGGTGGGCACCCCGACCAGCACCACGGTCCCGGCCAGGTCGCGGGCGTAGAACGCCTGCTTCCAGGTCTCCGGGCGGCCGACCGCGTCGATCACCACGTCGGCGCCGAATCCGTCGGTGATCTCCTGGATCGCCTCGACGGCGTCGACCTCGGCGCTGTTGATCGTGTGGGTGGCGCCGAGTTCCGCGGCCCAGGCCAGCTTCCGCGCGTCGCGGTCGACGGCGATGATGGTGTGCGCGCCGACCAGCCGGGCGCCCGCGATCGCCGCGTCGCCCACGCCGCCGCAGCCGATCACCGCGACCGAATCGGTGCGATCCACCCCGCCGGTGTTGATCGCCGCGCCGAGTCCGGCCATCACACCGCAGCCCAGCAGCCCGGCGACCGCCGGATCGGTGTTCGGATCGACCTTGGTGCACTGTCCGGCGTGTACCAGCGTCTTGTCGGCGAACGCCCCGATACCCAGCGCCGGGGTGAGCTCGGTGCCGTCGGCCAGCGTCATCTTCTGCGGCGCGTTGAAGGTGTCGAAGCAGTACTGCGGCCGCCCGCGCTTACACGCCCGGCACTGCCCGCACACCGCTCGCCAGTTCAGGATGACGAAATCGCCGGGCGCCACCGATGCCACGCCGGGTCCGACACTCTCGACGGTGCCCGCGGCCTCGTGCCCGAGCAGGAACGGGAATTCGTCGTTGATCCCGCCCTCCCGATAGTGCAGGTCGGTGTGGCAGACGCCGCAGGCGGCGATCGCGACCACCACCTCGCCGGGCCCCGGATCCGGAATCACGATGTCGGTGACCTCGACGGGTGCGCCCTGCGCCCGGGCGACGACGCCCCGAACCGTTTGCGGCATATCTGCTCATCCTCCTGGGAGTGGGAACAACGCGCGATCGCATCGCGATACGTGCATGTCGCCGAGCGACATACCGCGCTGGGTCGACGCTACCGTCCGGTCGGCCAGTTCGGACCTGGCCGACCGGACGGCGGGAACTGTCCGAACGGCCAGGTGCCACCGTCCGGCAGAAATCTAGAGTGGGCAGATGGCCGGACTCGCGCGACGCACCGAAACACCCGCCGAACTGCTGTCCGGGATGCGCGAGGTGATCGCCGGGCCGCTGGCCGGGATCGCGAACCGGTTCTCCCAGCACCTGGCCGATCGCTGCCCGCACACCGCGCTGATCATCTTCACCCGCGAATGCACCGGCCGGCCGCGCAAGGTGGCCGGTCCCGCGGAGTTCATCGAACGGGTCACCGTCGACGAACTCGACGTGCTGCGGCAGTCGCTGGAACCCGGCGCGACCACGACCGGCCCGGTGCGCCTGGCCGGCGGCACCCACCGGGTCTGGGCGGTGCGCGACCGCGCCGACACCCTCCTGGTGCTCACCCTGCCCGATGGTGCGGAAGTGGCCGGGCCGGAAGAGATCTCGGCCCGCTTCGGTATCGTCGCGACCTCGATCCGGCAACAGGTGGCGCAGGCCAGCCCGGACTATCTGGCCGAATCCCGGGCCGCCTCGAGCGAACGTGCCCGGACCATCGCCGAACTCACCGCCGTGCAGGAGGCGACCCTGACCGGCCTGCTCGGGACCCTGCGCTCCGCGGATCTCGACGATCGCCGCGCTCGCGCCGCCGCCACCGAGATCGCTTCCGGCGCACTGATTTCGCTGCGCGCGGCCGGTGAATCCGACCGGGCCCGGTTCGCCGAACCGCTGCCGGAGGCGTTCGCCCGGCTGCACGCCGAGATCGATTCGCTGCTGTGCGGCCGCGGTATCGATCTGCACTGCTCGGGCCCCGCCGAGGATCGCAGCGTCTCCGGCGAGATCGCCTATGCCGCAAGGGCGATGGTGCGCGCGGTGGTCCTCGCCTTCGGCGCCGAACCCGGTCCCGAGCGGATCCGGCTCGCCTGGACGTGCGACGGCGACAACCTGCTGATCGACGCCCAGGAACAGGCCGCGGGCACCGTCGACACCGAGGCCCTGTCGCGGCAGCTGGCCGGCCGCGCGGACGCCGTCCGCGGCGCCTACACCCTGGAATCGGTGCCCGGCTGGGGCAGTCGCGTCACCGTCACCATCCCCCTGGAACACGCGCCAACCCGCCCCGGCGAACACCCCCTGTCGACCCTCAACCGCCGTGAGCTGGAGGTCCTCGGCCACCTGACCACCGGAAAACGCAACCGCGCCATCGCCGATGCCCTCGGCATCACCGAGAGCACGGTGAAGTTCCACGTAGCCCGCCTGCTGAAGAAACTCGACGTCACCACCCGTGGCGAAGCCGCCGTCCTCGGCGCCCGCCTCGGTGTCGGCGCCTGACCCGGTTCCCGCCGGGTTCATTCCGGGTCGAGCAGATACCGCAGATATCGGTCGGGTGCGGCCAGGAAATCGCGGGTCATCCGCACCGGTAGGGCGTCGTCGTAGCCGACCTGCTCGATCGAGCCGTCGTCGCCGATCTGGTAGATGGTCGCGCCGGGCAGCGCGAGCAGGATCGGCGAATGGGTCGCCACGATGAGCCGGCAGCGCTGGGCGGCCAGTTCGGCGAACCGGGGTCAGCACCGCCAGGCAACCACGCGGTGACAGCGCCGCCTCCGGCTCGTCGAGCAGATAGAGCCCGTCGGGCCCGAAACGTATTCGCATCACGTCCTCGATCCCCGATCATGGGTCCCCTCCCGCTCGGTGGCGTGCCCGCTGCCGAAAGTATCAGCCGGGCAGCTCTTTCCGAGACCGGATTCGGCCGCACCGCTGGACGGGCTCGCACCGCGGCACGGTGGCGAGCGCGCACCCACGGCCCGGGGCCGGAGGGGTCGTACCGCCGGCGTACCTCCGGGATCGGTGGCGGTCGCGTATTCAGTCCCGGCGCACGAAGTTCGGGCGGGCGGACGGGTCGGGTGGGTCGTAGTAGCGGTGGAAGGTGGGGGTGAGGCCGGCGGACATGGGTGGGTTGATCCAGGACCAGTCGGCGGGGCAGCCGCGGCCGGCGGCCTCCTCGCGCTGCACGTGGCCGAGGAACTGCCTGGCGACGGTGTGGTGGTCGACGATGTAGACGCCGGCCTTCCGATAGCTGTGCAGCACAGCGATGTTCAGTTCCACCAGGGCCCGGTCGCGCCACAGCGTCCGCTCGGTGGACCGGTCCAGGCCGAGTCGTTCGGCGATCCGCGGCAGCATGTCGTAGCGATCCCGGTCGCTGAGGTTGCGGGCGCCGATCTCGGTGGAGACGTACCAGCCGTTGAACGGGGCGACGGGATAGGTGATGCCGCCGATCTCCAGGTTCATGTTCGAGACCGCCGGTATCGCATGCCATTTCAGGCCCAGCTCGGCGAACCAGGGATGGTCGGGATGTTCCAGCGGGACCTCGCGGACCACGTCCGGCGGCAACGGGAACCAGCGCAGCGGTTCACCGGGTGCGCTGATCAGCAGGGGCAGGACGTCGAAGGCGGTGTGCGCGCCGCGCCAGCCGAGGCGCCGGGCCAGATCGGTGAGGGCGACGTTGTCCGGATCGCCGATCACCGTGCCGTCGGGAGTGGGGTATCCGGCGTAGCGGATCAACTGCGAGTTGATGATTCGGTACTGCTGCCCGTCGATACCCGCCTGCGGTCCGACGGTGATCAGCGAGCGGACCGCGCGGCCGTCCAGCGCGCGGCGTAGGTGTTCGAAGCACGCCGCGGCCAGATCGGCGGCGCAGCCGACGGATCGGGCATCGATGAGATCCAGTGAGCGCCAATGGCTGCGGCCCACGCAGCGGTCATGGTTGCGCCAGGCCAGCCGCGCGCCGATCAGGATCTCCTCGGCGGTCTGCCGATACGTACCGTGAGTGCGCAACTGCCACAACGCCGTCAGCCGCCGCCGGCGGGCCAGATGCGCGAGTTCGGGTTGCCGGAAGAATTCGTCGCATTCGCGCATCCGGCGGGCCGGATCCCCCTCGCGCGACGGCTTCGGCAGGGCGACGGACGGGACACGAGCGGCGGTGCGATCCACGACAACTCCGGTTCGATGCGACGTGCTACGCGATAACTGCGCTTGTCATCGTGCCAGCGCGAGCCGCCTCGTGTGAGCTGTTTCGCAACGATATTCGCTTCCGCCGCCCGTGAATCCGGCATTTGCGACAGTGTGACTCGACTCAGGCCGGGGTGGTCTCCGGGGTGGGTTCGGCGGTGCCGAACCGGATTCCGCGGGCCTCCTTGCCGAGGGTGGTGAAGATGATCACCGTCAGGAAGACCGGGATGATCGTCACCGCCAGCGCGAACGGATATCCGTGGTGTTCGGCCAGTCGTTCCTGGATCGGCAGATTCAGCGAGGCCAGCAGATTACCCAGCTGATAGGTGACACCCGGATAGAACCCGCGGATGGCGTCCGGCGACATCTCGGTGAGGTGCGCGGGGATCACACCCCAGGCGCCCTGTACCGCCAGCTGCATGAGAAACGAACCGAGACACAGCATTCCGGCGGTGGTCGAATAGGCGAACAGCGGCACGACGGGCAGGCCCAGCACCGCGCAGAACACGATCGTGTTGCGGCGCCCGTACTTCGACGACAGCGTGCCGAACACCAGGCCGCCGATGATCGCACCGACGTTGTAGAGCACCGCGATCCAGCGCGCGGTGGTGGTGGACAGCCCGGCACCCTCGTGCACGTGCGCGGACAGGAAGGTCGGGTACACGTCCTGGGTGCCGTGGCTCATCCAGTTGAACGCGGTCATCAGCAGCACCAGATAGACGAAGCGGCGCAACACGATCGGGTTGGTCAGCACGGTCCGCACCGAGGTCTTCGTACTGCGCAGCTTCTCCTGCGTGGACTCCCAGACCTCCGATTCCTTCACCCGCGACCGGATGATCAGGATCACCACCGCCGGCACGAGCGACAGCGCGAACAGCCATCGCCACGACAGCCCCCACCAGTTGATCACCAGCAGCGAGGCCAGCGAGGCCAGCAGATATCCGAACGAATACCCTTCCTGCAGTAGGCCGGAGAAGAAGCCACGGCGTTCGGCGGGGATCTTCTC
Organism: Nocardia sp. BMG111209; assembly: GCF_000381925.1. NCBI lineage: Bacteria > Bacillati > Actinomycetota > Actinomycetes > Mycobacteriales > Nocardiaceae > Nocardia > Nocardia sp. BMG111209. Next base: position 4,056,277 of record NZ_KB907307.1, on the reverse strand, counting down.
CATCGCCAGCGCGGCGCCGAGCCCCCATTCGCCGCCCATGCCGATGCCGTAGAGCAGCCGCAGGATCACCAGCACCGTGAAGTTCGGCGCGAAGGCGCACAGGAATCCGACGGCCGAATAGAACGCGACGTCGACCATCAGCGGGATCCGGCGGCCGATCCGGTCGGCCCACAACCCGAACAGCAGCGCTCCCACCGGCCGCATGATCAGCGTCGCCGTCGTGATGAACGCGACCTCGGTCGTCTTCATGTGGAAGGTCTTCGCGATGTCGGCGTACACCAGCACCACGAGGAAGAAGTCGAAAGCGTCCATCGTCCAGCCCAATTGGGCCGCGAGGAAGGCATTGCGCTGATCGGTGGTGAGCCGGGCGCGGGGTGGTTGCGACATATCGGTCCTAACCGGGCGAGACGATTCCGGTGGCGCCGGAATCGCCACCGGGCACGCCGCCGGTCGCGGACCGGCGCCGCGGCGAAAGTGTGCGTTTCACCGCGGGATCCGCGGCCCGCTTCGGAATCGTTTCTAACAATCCCTTGGGAAATTTTACGGGCGCTTGGTGTTCCGAGATGCCCCCGCTTACCCGGCGGGACCGATGCGAGCGCGGATGTGCGGCAAAGCCATTCGCGGAGCGTGCCCGGCTCAGATCGGTGTGACCCCGGAGAGATCGCGCAACACCACGTGATTGCGATCGGTGAAACTGCCCAGCGAGTGGTCCGGATGCAGGCCGAGATACTGGCGGCGGGTGCGGGTGCTCCAGCGCCGCGCGGCCTCGGTGCGGGTCTTGTAGAAGTTGACCATGTAACCACCGGTGTACAGCCGGACCAGCAGGTAGCCGCCCGGATACTCCTTCACCGCGGCGCCCTCGGTGAACTCCACCTCGATCCCGATATCGGGCCGGCCGCGCCGGTTGCGGTGAGTGTGCCCGCTGTGGTGCAGGAACACCCCCGGCGAATGCCGGTACAGCTCGTGCAGCCCGGCGGCGGTGGCGCGGTCCAGGACGAAACCGGGCCCGCCCGGATTGCTCACCGCGGCCGACAGGGTCACCGGATGATGCCCGAACATCAGCGTGGGCCGGTCCGGATCGGCGGCGAGCACCTCCCGCAGCCGGTCCAGCTGGGGGGCGACGATCGTCCCGCCGGACCCGCGCAGCCGCGTGGTGTCGAGCCCGATCAGCCGCAGCCCGCCCGCCTCGTGCGTGATCAGCTGCTGGCGCGCGTGGAAGGACGCGCCCCACGGATCGTTGTCCGGTGCGATCGGCGCGTCGTGGTTGCCGCGGCAGACCAGCCAGTCGTCGCCGGCCCGGCCCCAGCGATCCAGCCGGTCCCGCACCGTGCGCGACTGCTCCGCGGTCCCGCTGTCGGTGAGGTCGCCGGCCAGGATCAGATGGTCGGCGCCGCGGTCGGGCCGGTGCACATCGTCGAGGACCGCCTCGAGCATCAGCTCGGGATGTTCGGCGAACTCGTCGCGGAAACCGCTCGGAAATCCGGCGACCAGCAAGCCGCTGGTCCGCTCGCCGTAGTGCACGTCGTTGGCCAGCACCACCGTGCGCAGCAACACACCCGGCGGCGGGGTGAGGGTGGTGAACACGCCGGTGGACTCGGGCGTGCCGGGCGCGCGGGTCACCAGCGTGCGGGCCGGGAACGCGCGGCGACCGTCCGAATACGCCTCGAACCGGTACGACCGGCCGGGCTCGAGCCCGTGGATCTCCGCGTAGTGGAACGGGGTGCGCGCGGTGTCGAGGAGATACGGGCGGGCCGGGAGCCGACCGTCGGCCGGCGCGATCCGCACCTCGGTGTCCGCCGGTACCGGCCGCGGCCGCCCGGAGCCGTCGCGGGCGCGGGTGGTCCAGGTCAGCACCGCCGACCGGTCCGTCACCGTCACCACCTCGAGATCCGAGGCGATCAGCGATTGCCGTTGTGCCCGAACAGGTTCCGCCGTATGCGCGTGGAACGCCGCCGGCGTCCGGAACGGGGTGCGCACGGTCACCGCCGCCGCACCCACCGCCACATTCGCCAACCACGCCGTCCGCAGACGAGTGCCCATGGAAGAGACCTCCGCCCAGTGTCTCTGGATTCGTCCTGGCAACGCTAGGGCCGGCGTCTGAACGTCCCGGGCTCTGGACGTGTCCGATCGGCTTCCGGCGCGGGATATTTGCGTCTCGCGCGGGCACCATCGGCAAGGTGGTGTTCGCCTGGGCCTACGCCGAGGAAAGTCCCGATGACGACTCCGGCACACCCGAGTGGCGGATCTCGGCGATGGGCAGGCGCAGCGCGGCCGGCGCCGAATCGGGCACCACCGGCTGCCGCGGCGCGACCGGCGAGATCCGCCGATACGGCGCACCGGCGGCCGGCCGCGGATCGGCCTCGCCCCGGTTCGGCCACAGCGCCGCCGCCCGCTCGGCCTGCGCGGCGATGGTCAGCGACGGATTCACGCCGAGGTTGGCCGAGATGGCCGAACCGTCCACCACGCTCAGCGTCGGATATCCGTGCACCCGGTGATAGGGGTCGATCACGCCCTGCGCGGGATCCGCGCCGATCGTGCAGCCGCCGATGAAGTGCGCGGTGAGCGGGATGCCGAACAGATCCGGCCAGGTGCTCCCGGCGATCGCGTCGATCCGGCCGGCGACCCGGCGGGTGACCTCGTGCCCGGCCGGAATCCAGGTCGGATTCGGTTCGCCGTAGCCCTGTTTGCTGGTAAATCGCCGACCGAGCACTCCGCGCTTGGTGAAGGTGGTGATCGAGTTGTCCAGGCTCTGCATGACCAGCAGGATCATCGTCCGTTCGGACCACTGCCGGGTCCGCAGGAGCTTACTGGTCCGGACCGGATGGCCGACGATCATCGGCAGGATGCGCACCCAGCGCGGCACCCGGTGGCCGCCGTCGACCAGATAGGTCTGCATCAGCCCCATCGCATTCGAACCCTTGCCGTACCGGACCGGCTCGATATGGGTGTCGGCGGTCGGATGGAACGACGAGGTGATCGCCACACCCCGGGTCAGATCCAGGCCGGGATCCACCGCCGGGCGGCCGGCGCCGAGGATCGCCTCGGAGTTCGTCCTGGTCAGCACGCCCAGCCGGGCCGACAGCGCGGGCAGCAGACCCTGGTCGCGCATCCGGAACAGCAGCCGCTGGGTACCCCAGGTGCCCGCCGCGAGCACCACGCGCTCGGCCGTGATCGTGCGGCGGCGGCGCACCGGCGAGCCGGTGCGGACGGTGTCCACCCGCCAGCTGCCGTCCGCCTGCGGCCGCAGGGTCCGCGCGGTGGTCATCGGGAACACCTGCGCTCCGGCCTGTTCGGCGAGACCCAGATAGTTCTTCACCAGCGTGTTCTTGGCGCCGTGCCGGCAGCCGGTCATGCACTCGCCGCACTCCAGGCAGCCGGTGCGCTCGGGGCCGACGCCGCCGAAGTACGGATCGGCCGCGGTCTTGCCGGGCTCGCCGAAGTACACGCCGACCGGGGTCGGCACGAACGTGTCGCCGCGGCCCATATCGTCGGCGACCTTGCGGATGATCTCGTCGGCGGGCGTGAGATGCGGATTGGGCACCACGCCGAGCATCCGCCGGGCCTGGTCGTAATAGGGCCCGAGTTCGTCGTCCCAATCGGTGATCCCGGCCCACTGCGGATCGCCGAAGAAGGCCGCACCGGGCTTGTACAGCGTGTTCGCGTAGTTCAGCGATCCGCCGCCGACCCCGGCGCCGGCCAGGATGAAGCAGTCCCGCAGCCGGTGGATGCGCTGGATCCCGAAGCAGCCCAGCGCCGGCGCCCACAGATAGCGGCGCAGATTCCAGCTGGTGTCGGCGAAATCGGCGTCCCGGTAGCGGCGGCCGGCCTCCAGTACGCCGACTCGGTAACCCTTCTCGACCAGTCGCAGCGCGGTCACGCTGCCGCCGAATCCGGACCCGATGACGAGGACGTCGAAGTCGTACTGCTGCGCGGTCATGATTCCGACGTTAACAGTTACTCCCGGTTACGCACGACTGTTTGTGCCGGGTACCAATCGCCCGCGGCCGCGCTGATGACCGGCCCCGCCGCGGTCTGCGCCGGGAGACCGGATCAACATTGTGTGCGCGACGCGCCGAGGCAGTAATCTAGTATTTGCTGTTGATTTGCTATGGGTGCGCCCGCGGTGGATGCACCCGGGCGGGACGCGTATACCGCCGTGAGTGCCGTCCACCGCGAATCCGCCGGATGAGTCCTCCAGGAGGCCGGGCATGGCGAACACATGGGACGCCGAGCGTCGCATCGATGACATTCTCACCGACCCGCAGGTCCGCGCAGCGCTGCCGTCGGACGAGGTCACCGACGCGGTCATGCGGCCGAGTATGCGGTTGTCGCAGATCCTCGACATCCTCGCCACCGGATATTCCGATCGGCCTGCCCTCGGCACGCGGTCGGCCGAACTCGGTACCGACGAGTCGGGGCGGCGGGTGCGCCGGCTGCTGCCGGTCTTCGACACCGTCACCTATCGCGAGATGTGGTCGGGCGCAGGCGCATTGGCCGCCGCCTGGCATCGCGACGAACGACATCCGGTGCGGGCCGGGGATTTCGTCGCCATCCTCGGATTCACCAGCGCCGAATACGTCGTCATCGATCTGGCGTGTGCGCGGCAGGGCATGGTGTCGGTGCCGTTGCAGTTCAGCTCGCCACCCGGGCAGTGGGCGGCGATCCTCGCCGAGACCACGCCGCGCGTACTCGCCTCCGGGGTGGAATTCCTCCGCGACGCGGTGGAGGCGATCCTGATCGGCTACGCCCCGGAACAGCTGCTGGTGTTCGACTACCACCCGGAGGACGACGGCCACCGGGCCACGATGGAGGCCGCGCGGCACCGGCTGGTCGCCGCCGGCAGCCCGGTCCGGGTGTGCGCCCTGACCGCACTGCTCGACCGCGGCCACAGCCTGCCCGCGGTGCCGCTGTACATCCCGCCGGCAAGCGAGAATCCGCTCACCATGCTCATCTACACCTCCGGCAGTACCGGAACCCCGAAGGGGGCGATGTACACCGAGCGCATGGTGTCCGCGCTGTGGCGGGCGCGATACGACACCGGCACGGTGTCGAAGCTGCCCACCCTCGGGCTGAGCTATATGCCGCTGAGCCATCTCGCCGGTCGCCTGCAACTGACCTCGGCGCTGATGACCGGCGGCACTTCGTATTTCGCCGCCGCCAGCAACATGTCCACACTCCTCGACGATTTCTCCCTCGTCCGGCCCACCTCGCTGTTCTTCGTGCCTCGCGTCTGCGATCTGGTGTTCCAGGAGTTCACCAGCGCGGTGGAGCATCGCGTCGCCGCGGGGGAGGACCGCGTGGCGGCCGAGCGCGCGGTGCGAACCGACCTGCGCGAGCGGCAGTTCGGCGGCCGGGTGCTGTCGGTCGGCAGCGGCACCGCGCCGCTGTCGGCGGAGATGCGGACCTTCATCGAGTCGGTGTTCGAACAGCCGCTGCACGACGGCTACGGTTCCACCGAGGCCGGTGGAGTGCTGCGGGACAACCGGATTCGACGTCCCGAGGTGCTGGACTACAAACTGGCCGACGTCCCCGAACTGGGCTACTACACCACCGATCAGCCGCATCCCCGCGGCGAACTGCTCGTCAAGACCATGACGATGTTCCCCGGGTACTACAAGCGGCCGGAACTGTCCGCGGAGATGTTCGACGAGAACGGTTTCTATCGCACCGGCGACATCATGGCCGAGCTCGGACCGGACGAACTGGTCTACGTGGATCGGCGCAACAACGTGCTGAAACTGTCACAGGGCGAGTTCGTGGCGGTATCGCAGCTGGAGGCGGTCTACGCGACCAGCTCACTGGTCCGGCAGATCTTCGTGTACGGATCCAGCGAACGGTCCTATGTGCTGGCGGTGGTGGTGCCCACCGACGAAGCGCGCGAAGCACATCCGGACGATCTGAAGGCTGTGCTCAGCGATTCGCTGCAACGGATCGCGCAGAACGCGGGCCTGGCCTCCTACGAGATCCCGCGCGACCTGATCATCGCGACCGAGCCGTTCACCCGGACCGAGGGACTGCTGTCCGGCGTCGGAAAGCTGTTGCGCCCCAGGATGAAGGAGCGGTACGGCGCGCAACTCGAGGAGCTGTACCGGCAACTGGAGCAGCAGCAGATCGACGAACTGTCCACGCTGCGCGCCGGCGCCGGCGATCGGCCCACCCTGGAGACCGTGATGCGGGCCGTGCGCGCCCTGCTCGGCACGGGTGACGCCGAGGTCGCGCCGGATTCGCACTTCGGTGATCTCGGCGGCGATTCGCTGTCGGCGCTGTCGCTGTCGAATCTGCTGCGCGAGATGTTCGACGTCGAGGTGCCGGTCGGCGTGATCGTCGGTCCCGCAGTGGATCTCGCGCAACTGGCGAAGTACATCGAGAACGAGCGCGCGACCCGCGGCGTGCGTCCCACCGCGCGCGGCGTGCACGGCGACGGCGACCGGATCCGCGCCGCGGACCTCACCCTGGCGAAATTCCTCGACGAGACCACGCTGGCGGCCGCCGCGACCGCGACCCCGGCCGCGGGTCCGCCGCGGACGGTCCTGCTCACCGGCGCCAACGGTTACCTCGGCCGATTCCTGTGCCTGCAGTGGCTGGAACGGCTGGACGCCCGCGACGGATCGCTGATCTGCCTGGTCCGCGGCAAGGACGCGGCGGCCGCGCGGGCCCGCCTGGACGCGGCCTTCGACACCGGCGACCTCGGCCTGCAACGGCACTACCGGGATCTGGCGCAACGCCGGCTGCAGGTCCTGGCCGGCGATATCGGTGAGCCGAATCTCGGCCTCTCCCAGCCGGATTGGCGAAGACTGGCCGAGATCGTCGATATGATCGTGCATCCCGCCGCCCTGGTGAACCACGTCCTGCCCTACGACCAGCTGTTCGGCCCCAATGTGGCCGGTACCGCGGAGATCCTGCGCCTGGCGCTGACCACCCGCCGCAAGCCCGTCACCTATCTGTCGTCGGTCGCGGTGGCCGCGCAGATCGCCCCGGGCGCGTTCACCGAGGACGGCGACATCCGGCAGATGAGTCCCGAACGGGTACTGGACGATTCGTACGCCAACGGCTACGGCAACAGCAAATGGGCCGGCGAGGTACTGCTGCGTGAGGCGAACGACCGCTTCGGCCTGCCGATCTCGGTGTTCCGCTCCGATATGATCCTGGCGCACAGCTACTACGCCGGACAGCTGAACGTGGCCGACATGTTCACCCGCCTGCTGCTGAGCATCCTCGCGACCGGCCTGGCCCCGAAGTCGTTCTACCGCACCGATTCCGCGGGCCACCGGCAGCGGGCCCACTACGACGGCCTGCCCGCCGACTTCACCGCCGAGTCGATCACCGCCCTCGGCGCCGGATCCACCGCCGGCTACCACACCTACGACGTTCTCAACCCGCACGACGACGGTATCTCCCTGGACCAGTTCGTCGACTGGCTCATCGACGAGGGCCACCCGATCCGCCGTTTCGAGCACTACGACGAGTGGTTCGCCCGCTTCGAGACCGCCCTGCTGGGCCTGCCCCAGCAGCAACGCCAGCAGTCGGTGCTACCCCTGCTCCAGGCCTACCGCACCCCCGCCCCGCCGACCCGCGGCGCGATCCTCCCCGCGGACCTGTTCCGCGACGCCGTCCGGCACGCCAACCTCGGCCCCGGCGGCGACATCCCCCACCTCACCCCCGCCCTGATCCACAAATACGTCACCGACCTGCACCTACTGAAACTGCTGTGACGCGACGACCCACTGTTTCCCCCGCATCGTGGCGGGTAGTCGCCGGAGTGGAACCCGACCGGAGCAAGGAGGTCACATCATGAGCACCATCACCGCCTCGACCGAGGTGAAGGTCCCGCTGCGTACCGCCTACAACCAGTGGACCCAGTTCGAATCCTTTCCCGCGTTCATGGAGGGTGTCGAGCGTATCGACCAACTGGACCCCACCCATACGCACTGGACGGTGAAGATCGGCCCGATCGAACGTGAGTTCGACGCCACCATCACCGAACAGCACCCCGATGAACGGGTCGCCTGGCATTCCGACAACGGCCCCAAGCACGCCGGCGTGGTGACCTTCCACCGCATCGACGACAACACCACGCGGGTGATCACCCAGATGGATATCGACCCCGAGGGCTTCACCGAGAACGTCGGCGACAAGCTCGGCATGCTCGGCCACCGGGTCAAGGGCGACCTGCGCCGCTTCAAGGAGTACATCGAGGACCAGCCCCACGAGACCGGAGCCTGGCGCGGAGACGTCCAGCACCCCTGAGCCATCGGGTGACCGGACCGCCGGCGAGACGAAATCCGTTCTCGCCCGGCCCCGCAACGCCGCGCGGCGCGAGCCGGCCGACGAGCCGGCTCGCGCCGCGCGTTCGCTGCATCGGACCGATTCGCCACAATGCCTGGCAGCTCAATCGAATTCGGCAAGCACCGTACAGTGCCGGATGACCCCGGAGAGCCCGGGAAGCTCGGCCGGCGCCGACCACGTCCGGAACCCGTCGTAACTGTCGCTGTAGAGATAACGCCCCTCGGTATAGGCATCGAGATAGATCCGCTGCCCCCCATCGGGCAGCACCACCACCGACTGCCCCTCCCGAGGCCCGCCCCACCCGGCCCAATCCCCTTTCGCCACAAAGCAATACGGCCCGATCGGATGGTCCGCCACGGCCAGCTCGACCAGCTTCGTGTCCTCGTTCTTCACGAACGCGTACACCTGCCCGCCGAACCGCACCAGCTCCGTATCGATATAGCCCAGCGATCCGGCCCCACACGGCCCCACCCCCAGCAGCGGCACCGGCGGCGACCACACATCGAGTCCCGCCCCCAACGCCACCAGCAGATGCGGCGTGAACCCGTGCCCCCAGGTCAGCGAGACGACGATCCCGACCCGCCCCGCCGCATCGACATACCACTCCGGCGCCCAGGCCCCCTCCAGCCGACCGGGCACCAGCATGGGCACCGGCGCCAACTCCGTCCACCGGATCCGATTCCGGCTGCGCGCCATACCGATCGAGGTGGCGTCGCCGGCCATCGTATAGGTGAGGTAGTACCACCCGTCCGTGTGCCGCAACACGCTCGGATCGCGAACCACCCCCGCCGACGGCGTATACGCATGTTCCGCCACCGGCGTGAACCAGGTCCCGTCCACCGACTCGTACACCGCGAGCATGGTGTCGTCGTCGGCCCGGAACGCCGTCATCGTGTACCGCGACGGAACCTGCTGCGCACCACCACCTTCCGGCGCCTGCGCCCCCGCCCGGCCCGCCACCCACACCGGCGCCCCGGCCAGCATCGCGAGCACGGACCTGCGTCCCACGGTGATCGTCACGAGCAGCGATTCTGCGGTCCGGGAGACACGACCCGCAGCAGGCGCGCCGGACCCCACCGCCCACGCCGCGCCGCCGATCCCCGGGATGTGTTCTTCACTATGCGTTTCGTAGGCTGTGAGCCTACGGAACGCATACTGATGCCTTGGTCAACCCGGCGCCTCCTTCCCGAAACGCACGGTAGATCACACCGGTGCGTCGCAGCGCACCTGCCCTGAGCAGGGACTTCGGGGCGCGGATGGGCACTTCGGAGCTCCAGGTGCTATTCGAGGACTGCGCGATCCGTTACGCGTGCCCAGGCACTCCCGACAACCGCGAGTGCCGTTGTCGCGGAGACTGTCAGACGGGTCTGGCCGGCCAACTGTGATACCCAGTCGTCCTGCTTCGGTGGCCGGTCGAACAAGTGCGCACCGGGCGGGCGGTTCGTGGGCCCGTATCGCTTGAACAGCGCGCAAGCCTCCGCGTCGATGGCGCCGATCCCGGCGAGTGCCCACAGGTCCCACAAGTCGCGCGACGCGCGCCGATCGTGCCATGTCGCGGTCTTCGAGGCGGCGAAGGCCGGCAACGTGGGGACCGGCAATCGTGCCGAGGGCACGTCGCTGTAGCGCTGTTCGAGCATGCGCAGTTCGGCGGGCCACACCGTCCGATCCCGGGCGGACAGCAACTGGATCTTGACGAATACCCCACTGCTGGTACGGAGATTGGCCGACTCGATGTCGCGAACAGCAGTGAGCTCGGGCTCCCACACCAGGCGGCCATGGCTTCGGGCAATCGCGCGCGGGAGCGCGGCATCGATCTCGGCGGCCAACTCGGTGCGGTTGCCCAGGGCGACGAGGTCGATGTCCTCGCTGAGACGACCGTTGGTGAGGTGAGTGCGCGCCAGCGCTGTGCCACCGATGAATTGGAGTCGATCCGCGAAACGATCGGAGAGCGCCGCGAGCAGATGAGAGATGAGGTGGTCGCGCTCCACCTGTTCCGGCGCTACACCGAATCGTGTTGCGACGGTGTCTCGTTCGTCGAGATTCACGGCCGCGCTCCTGCCCATGCCTCGGCTCGCCGCAGGGCCGCGCCGAGGCGCTGCGATCTCGCCAGTTCGGCGAGCCGCTGTGGATCACTGTCCCGGAACAGAGCGGTCACCGCGGCAGGCACATCGGTCTCCGCATTGCCGAGACCCGGTCGCCGGGCGAGGTCGAGCAGTGTCTGTTCCGGCGTGGTCACCAGCGCCGGGCCGAGCGTTGTCTCCACGCGTTCGGCGTCGAGCAGTTCGGTGTCGCGTCGCACGAACCGGACCGTGGCGAGCCGATCGGTCAGGGCGATCGGTTTGTGCTGGCGGGGAACAGCTATCACGGCGGTCGCCAGGGCCCGGGGGATCGCACCGAGTAGGCGAGCCGCGCTGACACCCATCACCACGGCCCGGTCGGCACCGTAGATCGCCGAGCCGATTCCCGCGGCGGCGGCTTCGAGGCCGGGCATCCACGGGCGGCCCACCTCGGCCTGCGGTACGACGATGTAGTAGCCGTTGGCTACCCGGTGCAGGAGGCCGCGGGCCGTGAGTCGTGCGAGTTCCGGGCGGGGGTGAGCGTACACACAGGCGGCATCCTGCGGGCGGACGGTCCGCAGCTGGAACCGCGCCAAATCGACCGGTAGAGGTGTCCCGTGGGCCTGCGCCATGGTCTCGATAGTACGTGTTTCGTAGGCTCAGAGCCTACGAAACACGTACTGGTGGTCGCCCGCAGTGGGAGTATGCCGCCACTGCGTCGCGAGTCTGCGGAAACCCCGGGTAGCGAGGGAAATTCGCTACCCGGACGGTGGTCGGGAGCATAGGGTGCCGGTATGAGCGACGGGGTGCGGCTGGACGGGAACCGGGTGGTATTGCCCGGTGGGGTGGGAGTGCGGTTCGTCCGCACCTTGCGATTGCCGGAGGAGGGTACGCATCCGCTGCCGCCGGGGCTGGGGGATTTCCCGGTGCGGCGGGTGGCGGATTATGCGGATGCGGTGCCCGAGGAGTGGCGTCTGCGCGGCGGGGTGATGCTGCCGATGTATGTGCGCGAGGCCATGTGGTTGTCGTTCGGTACCGAGGAGCCCGCCGCGTTGCAGGTGGGGGTCGGCAAGGTGTGTGCGGTGTCGGGGAAGCCGTGGAGTTCGCGGTTGTCGCGGGATCCGCAGAACTATGTGGTGCTGCCGCGGCAGCCGTGGCTGGACGGCATCAACTCCGGGAAGGGCACCATCCGGCAGTTCGTGGCGGTGCCGATGGGGCTCGGCGCGACCGTCGAGGGGCAGGTCACCGGCGAAGAGGTCTGGGGCGGAATCCAATTGCAGAATTTCGCGCTGACTCCCGCGGCGCGGGAACGCTGGCAGGCCGAGCAGCAGCGAGAGTTGAAGCGGCTGCGCGAGATTCCCGTCGGCAGCGCGCCGCCGTTCCCCAGCGCGATGCCCGCACCCGCGGGAGCGGCGTTCGGCGCACCGCCGCCGGCTCCGGGTGGGGCCCCGGTGCGGGCGAAGGCGATGGGCCTCGGGGTCGGTGGCACGATGCGGCAGGAGATCTTCACCGACACTCGTCCGGCGGGGGACTGGGCGGCCGAACCGTCCGGGCGGGTGTTCGTGCATCTGGTCACGCCGCGGGACTGGCGGGCCATCACCGGTGAGGTGCCGCCGCCGTCGCCGGTGGATCGCAAGGCGTACACCGATGCGGGCCTGCCCTGGTTCGACTATTACGACGCCGACGGTACCGATCTGGCGCCGGCCGATCCGCTCACCGGCGTCGCCCCGGTCGGCGAATGGTTCGGGGACGATCACGAACCCTGGCAGCCGCCGTCGTCGGGACAGGTGAAGCATCTCGGTGATCCGCCGGGTAAGCCGATCGCCGACGGGCAGTGGTGACGAGCCGATACCGAAACGCCGCGTCGATCACGAAAATGCCTGGCGCCGTGGAGATTCGAGCGTTGCCGGTAATCGCCGAGTGAGGTGGAGACGCCGGCGGCGGCGATCCGGCTGGTGACCGGATCGCCGCCTCGGTGTTCACCTCCGCCGCCCGGACGAGGGGTCCGGGCCCGGGAGCGCTCGTGGCGCTCCGGTGGATCGTGACGGCCGGGGTAACCGGTGCCGGGCCGGCGCGATGGCGGTGTCGGCGGCCGAGGATTCGGGGCCGCCGGGGTTCGGGGGTTACGCCACGATGCGTAACGGGTTCTCCAGCAGGGACTTCAGTTGCTGGAGGAAGCGGGCCGCGACCGCGCCGTCGATCGCGCGATGGTCCGCGGAGAGAGTGACGCGCAGGATCTTGCGGGCCACCACCGTGCCGCCGTCCAGGCGCAGTTCATCGGTGGCGCCGCCGACGGCGAGGATCGCCGACTCGGGTGGATTGATCACCGCGGTGAACTGCTCCACACCGAACATGCCCAGATTGGAGAGGGTGAAGGTGCCGCCGGACATCTCGTCGGCGCGCAGCTTGCGATCGCGGGCCCGCTCGGCCTTGTCGCGGGATTCCCGCGCGATCTCCGACACGGATTTGCGATCCGCGTCACGGACCACCGGAACCAGCAGGCCCGCCGGGGTCGCCACCGCGATGCCGAGATGAATACCCTTGTGCTGCAACAGCTTGTCGCCCGCGAAGGATACGTTCACGGCCGGGTCCAGCCGCAGTGTGGTCGCGACCGCCTTCACCAGCAGATCGTTGACACTGACCTTGCCCGCGCTCGCGGCCTCCAGGGTCCGGTTGATCTCCACCCGGAATTCCAGCAGATCGGTCACGTCGATCGCGCTGGTCAGGTAGATGTGCGGGGCCTGCTGCTTACTCTCGGTGAGCCGCCCCGCCGACACCCGCTGGATCGTGGTGAGCGGGATCTCGTCGTAGTCGCCGGCCGCAGGGACCGGGGCGGGGACGGCGGCTGCCCCCGCCCCGGGGTTCGAGTCGCCGTCCGCAACGGAAGTGGTTGCGGGCGTCACGTTTCCGGCAGAATTAGTGGCGTTCTCGACATCACGCCGGGTGATGCGCCCACCGGGACCGGTGCCGGAGACCGTGGTCAGGTCGATCCCGCGCTCGGCGGCGATCCTGCGGGCCAGCGGCGAGGACTTGGGACGGCGGCCGTCGGCGGAACCGGCAGCGCCGGATGCGCCGTCACCGGCCGTGGTGGAAGCAACGGAAGTGATTGCGCCACTGTCGGATTCGGGTGCATATCCGGAAGCAGCTGCACCGGATTCCCCGGCCGACCCCGTCCCGTCCCCGAGCAGGGCGATGGTGGTGCCGATCGGCACCCGAGCTCCTGCCTCGGCGATGATCCGCTCCAGCACGCCGTCGTCGTAGGCCTCCAATTCCATGAGGGCCTTGTCGGTTTCGATCTCGGCGAGCACCTCGCCGCGGCGGACCCGGTCGCCGGTCTGCTTCAGCCAGCTGACGACGACGCCCTCCTCCATGGTGTCGGAGAGCCGGGGCATGACGATGTCGGACATGAACAATCCTTTCGAGCCGGCTCAGCGACGACGGCCCACGGCCGCGAGGGTTTCCCGCGCGACGGTGTACAGGGAATCGGCCGACGGCAACGCGAGTTGCTCGAGCGGCTTGGCATAGGGCAGCGGGACCTCGGCCATCGCGACCCGCCGGACCGGGGCGTCGAGATGGTCGAAGGCGCCGTCGGAGATCGAGGCCGCCACCTCCGCACCGATGCCGTAGGTGAGCCAGTCGTCCTCGCCGACCACCGCGCATCCGGTCTTGCGGACCGAGGCCACCAGGGTGTCGCGATCCAGCGGGCGCAGGCTGCGCAGGTCGATCACCTCGGCGGAAATACCTTCGGCGGCAAGCCGTTCGGCGACCTGAGCGCAGACGGTGGCCATCCGGGAATAGCCGATCAAGGTGATGTCGGTGCCGGGCCGGGTGATCGCGGCCTTGCCGATCTCGGCGGCCGGCAGCTCCGCGGGTACCTCGCCCTTGATGTTGTAGAGCGACAGGTTCTCCAGGAACAGCACCGGATCGTCGTCGGCGATCGCGGCTTTCAGCAGTGCGCGGGCATCGGCGGGGGTGCTCGGCGCGACCACCTTCAGGCCGGGCACGAACGCGTAGTACAGCTCGATGTTCTGCGAATGTGTCGCGCCGAGTTGCTGTCCGCCGCCGCCGGGGGTGCGGATCACCATCGGCACGTTGGTCTGACCGCCGAACATGCCGTAGATCTTGGCGGCGTGGTTGACGATCTGGTCCAGCGCCAGCAGCGAGAAGTTGATCGTCATGATCTCCACGACCGGCCGCAGGCCGAGCATGGCCGCGCCGATGGCGGCGCCGACGAAACCCTCCTCGGCGATCGGAGTGTCGCGCACCCGCTTCTCGCCGAATTCGGCCAGCAGGCCGGCGGTGATCTTGTAGGACCCTTCGAAGACGCCGATCTCCTCCCCGATCAGGAAGACGTCCTCGTCGCGCCGCATCTCCTCGCGGAGGGTCTCGCGCAGCGCTTCGCGATAGGTCATGACTGGCATATTCGGTTACCTCAGAACAGCGGGTCGGCGGGCAGGCGGCGGGAGTCGCCCGCGACCGGGGTGGCATAGGTGTAGTCGAACAGGCTCGACGGTTCGGGATGCGGGCTGGCGTCGGCGAAATCGACTGCGGCGACTACCTTCTCGCGTACCTCGGCCTCGACCGCGGCGGCCGTGTCGTCGTCGAGCAGCCCGGCGGCGCGCAGCTCACCGGCGAAGCGTTCGATCGGATCGTGTGCCCGCGCCTCCGAAACGACCTCGGCGGAGCGATATTTCGCCGGATCGACCACCGAATGGCCCTTGAGCCGGTAGCTGACCGCTTCCAGCACAGCGGGTTTGCCCTCGCGGCGCGCGCCCTCGATCAGCTCGGCGGCGGCGTCCCGTACGGCGAGCACATCGGTACCGTCGACGCGCTCGCCGCGCATCCGGTAGGCCGCCGCGCGCTTGTACAGTTCCGGTTCCGCGGAGGACTTCTCGACGGTGGTGCCCATCCCGGTCTGGTTGTTGACCACCAGGAACACCACCGGCAGCCGCCACAGCGCCGCGATGTTCAGCGATTCGTGGAAGGCGCCGATATTCGTTGTGCCCTCACCCATCTGACACACCACCACGTCGTCGCCGCCGCGGTAGTCGATGGCCAGGGCCGCGCCGACGGCCAGCGGCACCTGGCCGCCGACGATGGCGTAGCCGCCGAGCAGCCGGGTCGTGGTGTCGTACATGTGCATCGAGCCGCCCCAGCCCTTGGAGGTGCCGGTGGCGCGCCCGTACAGTTCGGCCATCACCCGGCCGGGCTCGATACCCTTGGCCAGCGCGTAGCCGTGCTCGCGGTAGTTGGTGAACAGGTAGTCCGTCGGCCGCATGGCGGCGCCGAGGCCGACGACGGTGGCCTCCTCACCGAGGTTGAGGTGGCAGTAGCCGCCGACCTTGGCCTGCTGGTAGCTCTGCGCGGTGCGCTCCTCGAAGCGCCGCACGAACAGCATGTCGCGGTGGTACCCGCGCAGGATGTCCGGGTTCTCGCCGGCGAACGGGGTGGTGCGCGTGGCCTCGAGGGCCGGTTCGGTGGTGATGGTCATCGCGATCTCCTCAGCGCTTACGCGGCGCGATGTGCAGGGGCATACCGAGACCGGCGAGCGCCGTCTCCATGCCGATCTCGCCGAGGGTGGGGTGGGCGTGGATGGTGCCGGCGAGCTCGTCGAGCGTCGCCTCGAGCGAAATCGCCAGGGCGCCTTCGGTGATCAGGTCGCTGGCGGACGGGCCGAAGATGTGCACGCCGAGTACCTCGCCGTGCCGTTGCCCGGCCACGATCTTCACGAAACCCTCGGTCTCCCCGAAGGTTTTGGCGCGGCCCAGGGCCGCGAACGGGAATTTCGCGGTGACGATCTCGTGGCCGGCCGCGCGGGCCGCAGCCTCGGTGAGCCCGACGCTCGCGATCTCCGGATGGGTGAAGGTGGCCGCGGGAATCACCGCGTAGTCGATATGCGCTGGCGCGCCGGCGATCACGTCGGCGGCGACGATGCCCTGATGCGAGGCGACATGCGCGAGCAGTGCCTTGCCGGTGACATCGCCGATCGCGTACACGTGGTCGGCGCCGGTGCGCAGTTCCTCGTCGACCGGAATGAAACCCCGTGCGTCGGTGACGATTCCGGCCGCGTCCAGGCCGAGGTCGGCGGTGTTGGGACGACGGCCCACGCCGACCAGCACCACATCGGCGTCGAGTCCGGCCCCTTCCGGCCCACCCACGGTGACCCGCAGGCCGCCCTCGGCCGCCGCGATCGACCGCACGGTCGCGCCGGTCAGTACCGTGATGCCGCGCTCGGTGAACGAGCGGCCCAGCGCCGCACCGATTTCCGCGTCCTCGACCGGGACGAGCCGGTCCTGCATCTCGACGATCGTCACCTGCGCGCCGAAGGTGTGGAACAGGCTCGCCCACTCGGCGCCGACGGCGCTACCGCCGACGATCACGACCCGCCCCGGCACCTCGGTCAGCCCGAACGCGCCGTCGGAGGTGATCACGCCCGGCAGGTCGGCGCCCGGAATCGGCAGCCGGGCCGGCACGGAACCGGTGGCGACGACGATATCGCGCGCCTCGATCCGCCGGATCGACGTGGTGGGTGCGGCCGCGTAGCGGGGTCCGCCGGGATAGATCGGCGACGGCCCGGCCTCGTACACCTCGACGGCGCCGGGTCCGGTGAACCGGGCGTGTCCCTCGATCACCGTGACGCCGTTGGCCTTCAGCAGTCCGGCGACCCCGTCGGTGAGTTCCTTCACGATGCCGTCCTTGCGCTGCCGCACGGCCCCGAAGTCGTACCGGACGTTGTCCGCGTAGACGCCGAATTCGGCTGCGGCGGTGACGGTGTGGAAGACCTCCGCGGATCGCAGCATCGCCTTGGTCGGAATACAGCCCCAGTTCAGGCAGACTCCGCCGGGCCGTTCCTTCTCCACCAGGCCCACCGACAGCCCGCGTTGGGCCGCCCGGATGGCGGCGACATAGCCGCCGGGCCCGCCACCGATCACCAGTAGATCGAAATCCGGCACTCGTGGTGCTCCTCAGTCTCGAACGGAAACCGGCGCCGGGTACGGCACAGGTCGTCGCCACGAGTCTTACGGGTACTCGATGCACAATCAAGCGCCGGAAAGCCCAGCAATCCAGTCACGATATTGTGCTCGGAGCCCAATCTTCGCGGGCCTGCCGCAGCGCGATCCGGCCCGCGTACCCGATTGCGAGCAGATTGCTCGAACTGGTCGAATGACCGTGCCGGGAAATGCCCGGAACGAAATATGCGCGTCCGCCGCAATCGCGCGGGAATGCGGCGGGGGACGAGCGCTGTCGGCGGGGTGGGCTACACTACGGAAGATGTTCTCGCGGTAAAGAGTTGTGGCAGCAATCGTTATCGAGGGAGGGCGTTTAGATGGGACAAATATCGGCCAGGGTCGCGGTCGCCTACCACACCGGAAAGGGGCACACCGGCAGCCTGGCTGAGGCCGTCGCCGAGGGCGCGGGCGATATTCCGGGTACCGATGTGGACCTCGTTCCGGTCGGGCAGATGGACGATCGGCGGTGGGATGTGCTCGATGCCGCGCACGCGATCGTATTCGGGTCACCGACCTATATGGGTGGCAGCAGTGCCACCTTCCGTGAATTCGCCGAATCCACCAGCCCGATTTTCGCCGACAACATGCGCTGGCGGGACAAGATCGCGGCCGGATTCACCGTCGGCGGATCGATGAGCGGCGACAAATTGCAGACGCTCACGCAAATGGCGATCTTCGCGGCCCAGCACGGCATGATCTGGGTCGGCCTCGATGTCTACTGCGGCTGGAACAGTTCCGCGGGCGGTCCGGACCAGGTGAACCGGATCGGCAGCTGGCTCGGCGTGATGGCCCAGGCCAATGTGGATCAGGGCGCCGACGCGGCACCCCCGGCCAGTGATCTGCGCACGGGTTCCCTGCTGGGCAGGCGCGTCGCCGATCTGGCGCATCTGCACGCGCACGGGCGCGCCGGATACGTGGCCGGGCGGGTGCCGGTCAATTCGGGCCTGTGATCGGGCGATTCAGGCCCGCAGGGCGTGCAGGCGCGCGGTCGCGGTCTTCAGATGCCGATGGACCGCCGCCGGATTGATACCCCGATAGGTGTCGGCGAGGATGGCCTTGTCCTCGCCGGTCACCGCGGGGTGCCGTAATACCCGTTGATACGGCGTGGCGGTGTCGTACCGGCGGCCGTGTGCCGTGCCGACCAGCCGCTGCTGCGGGTGGAAATAATTGGTCAGCATCGAACGGTCGATCCAGATCTCGTCGCACAGCGCGAGTTCCCCCGGGAAGGCCCGGTGCGCGGGCGGCGCCGGCAATTCGCAACTGGTGGCCGTGCGGGAGCGCGCGAAGGTCAACCGGCGCTGCCGGCACCAGGCCAGCAGCACGGCATCGGCCTCGCGGCCGCAGTCGATCGAGCCGAGGCCGAGGATCGGGAACGGCAGGATCAGGGCGATGTCCTCCACCGCGGCCGCCGCCTGCGCGGGTGCGGCCAGTGCCCGGCTCTCGGTCCAGCCGGTGGCGATGTCGGTGATGGTGAGGGTGCGACCGCGGCCGTCGTGTGCCATGGTCACGCGGGCGAAGCCGGGCTGGGTGTGGTCCCAGCCGTTCCAGGTGAGCGCGGTCAGATCGTCGCGGACCGTGGGGGCCAGCCGGATCTTGCGGCCCGCGGCCGGTGGGTGCCGCCGGCGCTCGTCGGCGAGCCGGCGGTCGATCGTGGCCGGTGACATCTCCCCGAGCAGGTCGGCGGTGCGATCGTCGATGCTCAATTCGCCGTGCCGGCGCAGGACCGCGACCAGTTCCGGCAGGATCGGCGCGAGCCGTTTGCCGGCCGGCTGGTCCAGGATCGTCCAGCAGAATTGCAGGGCGTCGACCACTTTCGCGTCGTATTTGACGTGGTCGGCGCCGGCGCGGGCGGGCGCGGATTCCTGCTGGGTGGCATTGCTCAGGGCCTTGCGGGCGTGATTGCGGTGCCAGCCGGTGGCGGCGCAGACCTGATTGAGAATTCGGGTCTTCTCGAGCTTGTCGGCACGTGCATACGAACTTGCGAATGAGCGGGTGAGTGCCTTCCGCTCGGCAAGGGTCATCGCCGGTGATATGGTCAGAATATCCATGGAGTCGCGCATGGTTGCAGCCCTCGTGTTTTTATTCCGAAAGTCCTGCTCCGGCCGTGCGGCCACGCGCTCGCGCAACACTGCGGGAGCCCCCGGTGGAAAACCGGGATCCATGAGCCGTAGTGAGCCTAATTTTGTTGTAACCGCGTGTCAACAATTTTTCGACTGTGAGAAGACGCACGGAGTTGACGTGTCAAAGGAGCTGGAAAAGGACCGAATGTACAATTTTGTGGCCCCGAATCGAACCGCTGGTACAGCATTTCGGGGCAGCCACGGTGATCGTCACCGGGTATTCCGGCACAGCACCTCGTAGGCGCGTACCGCGTCTTCCGGGAATACCAGCACCTGGACCTGCCCGCCCCACGCCGACCGGTGCCGGGACCGCCCGGAGGTGGCCCGTATGCCGTTGCGGCGCAGCAGCTTCCGGACGGCATCGGCGGTCCGGTCGTCGGTCACGGTGGCGGCGGCGACGAGCAGCCCGTACTCGCCGCCGCGCGCCGAACTCGAGAACTTCATCGGCTCACGAATTCCGGTCCTGATACTCGTGCAGGACGGCCAATTGTGCCTGCTCGCCGTGCTTTTCGTGCTGCTCGAGCACCTCCGCCTCGGCCGATGGGTCGGCGCGGAGGAAGGTACCGCCGCCGGGACGGCCGGCGAAACCCAACTCGTTCATCTTCTTCGGGACCTTCGCCCCCTGGTATTCCAGCGGGATCGGGTGGCCGTGCCCGTCGACCGGTCCCAGCGACTGGTGCACCTCGATGTACTCGCCGTGCGGCAGCCGCTTGATCACGCCGGTCTCGATGCCGTGTTCCAGCACCGACCGGTCGCTGCGCTGCAGGCCCAGGCACATCCGGTAGGCGGCGTAGTACGCCACCGGCGGTGCGATGAGCAGTCCGATCCGCCCGATCCAGGTCATGGCATTGAGCGAGATATCGAATTTGAACGCGAGGATGTCGTTGACACAGGACAGCGTCAGGACCACGTAGAACGCGATGGCCATGGCGCCGATTCCGGTGCGCACCGGCACATCTCGCGGCCGTTGCAGCAGGTTGTGGATCGCGGTGTCGTGGGTCAGCCGCCGCTCGATCGACGGGTACATCACCAGCACCGTGAACACCAGCCCCATGACCACCGCGACCCAGAAGGCCGCGGGAATCGTGTAGGGGCCCAGGTAGATCTCCCACGCCGGCAGCAGCCGGGCCAGGCCGTCCGTCCACATCATGTAGAAGTCCGGCTGCGACCCCGCCGACACCTGGGCCGGGTTGTACGGCCCGAAGTCCCAGATCGGATTGATCTGCAGCACACCGCCCATCACCGCCACGGTGCCGAGGGTGAACATGAAGAACGCACCCTGGTCGGCGGCGAACACCGGCACGATGCGCGAACCCACCACGTTCTTCTCGGTCCGCCCGGGACCCGGATACTGGGTGTGCTTCTGATACCAGACGAGCGCCACGTGCGCGGCGATCAGCGCCAGCATGATCCCGGGAATCAGCAGTACATGGGCGATGTACAGCCGCGGGATGATGACGGTGCCGGGGAACTCCCCGCCGAAAAGCAGCCAGTGCAACCAGGTTCCGATCACCGGCACGGCCATGGTGATCCCGCCCAGCGGCGACCGCAGCCCGGTGCCGGACAGCAGATCGTCCGGCAGCGAGTAGCCGAAGAAGCCCTCGAACATGGCCAGGATCAACAGGATCGAGCCGATGGTCCAGTTCCCCTCCCGCGGCTTGCGGAACGCGCCGGTGAAGAAGATCCGGAACAGGTGCAGGATCATCGAGGCCGCGAAAAGCAGTGCGGTCCAATGGTGTACCTGCCGGATGAACAGTCCGCCGCGCACCTCGAACGTGATGTTCAGCGCGGTCTCGTACGCCCGCGACATCGTGACGCCGCGCAACGGCTGGTAGGAGCCGTTGTAGACGGTGTCGCTCATCGACGGATCGAAGTACAGGGACAGATAGATTCCGGACAGGATCAGGATGATGAACGAGTACAGCGCGATCTCGCCGAGCAGGAACGACCAATGGGTCGGGAAGACCTTGTTGATCGAGCGCTTGACGAACGGCGCCATACGGTACCGGGAGTCCGCATCCCGCGCGGCGTGCGCCGCGCGGGAAACGGATCCGGCCTGTGCCGGAGCACTCATTACGCCGACTCCGCCTTGACCTCGGCGACGATCGAGTAGACACCCGGGCTCGGCTTGGCGATCGCGGCGGTCTTCTTCGCGAACTCCTGCGCCGCCGGGTCGCCGAGGGTGGCCTTCGCATCCTCCGGGCTGGCCCACTGCGCCCAGTTGATCACCTTGCTGCCGTCGGCGCTGGCGAACAGCGTCACCGACACGAAGCCCGGACGATGCCGGATGACCGACTCGGTGCCCTCGTTGAGCAGCTCGATCAGTTCCTTCTGCTTGGCCGGGTCGACCTCGAGCACGTTGAAGAAGTTGGCGGTCATATGCGGTTTCCTCCTGATTCGACGGTGTCTCTGCGGTCCGGACCGGGCCCGCCGGGGGCCCGGGTGAATCCGGCTCCACTGCTGATGACGACGCAGCGCGGAAGAATGTCTGGTGCCGCGGCAGACGTTCCCGGGACCTGCGTCGTCTACTGGATATGAGTTCTTCACCCGAGCGACGACCGGACCGGGAGGACACCGTGGCCGAGGCAGACGACACCGTGCCCGACGACCTGCACGCCGTCGCGGCGGAGCGACGAGCGCTGATGAACCTCGGCTACCGGCTGCTGGGCTCGGTCGCCGATGCCGAGGACGCCGTCCAGGAGACCTATCTGCGCTGGTACAAGCTCAGCGAGGACGGCCGGCAGGAGATCGAGTCGCCGATGGGCTGGCTGATGACCACGGCCAGCCGGATCTGCCTGGACATGCTCGGTTCGGCGCGGGCCCGCCGCGAGCGCTACGTGGGGGAGTGGCTGCCCGAGCCGCTGCCCGATCCGGCGCGCTGGACCAGCCACAAACCCGCGGACGACACCACCGACCCGGCCGACCAGGTGACCCTGGACGAGTCGGTGGCGATGGCACTGCTGCTGGTGCTGGAGGGGATGACCCCGGCCGAGCGGGTCGCGTTCGTCCTGCACGACGTGTTCCAGTACCGGTTCAGCGAGATCGCCGACATCGTCGGCCGCTCGCCGGGGGCGTGCCGGCAGCTGGCCTCCTCGGCGCGCCGCCGGGTGGACACCGCGCGGGTGGTCGACGCGCCGCCGCAGCAGCGGGCCTCGCTGGCCGGGGCGTTCCGCGCGGCCTGGCAGACCGGGGATCTGGCGGAGCTGGTCCGCCTGCTCGATCCGCAGGCGACCGCGGTCACCGACGGCGGCGGCCTGGTCACGGCCTCGATCGAGCCGATCGCCGGCGCTCCGGCCGTGGCCCGGTTCTTCCTCGACGTGTTCCGGCGCCAGCCCGATCTGCTGATCGAGGAGGCGCTGGTCAACGGCGAACCGGGCCTGGTCGCCCACGCCGCGGGCGAGGTGCTCGCGGTGATCTCCCTGGGTGTCACGGACGGCCGGATCGACCGGATCTGGGTGGTCCGCAACCCGGAGAAGCTGGCCGCCTGGAACTGATCTCGCGGGCTGCGCGGCGGTGTGCCGCACCGAAACGCCGATGGCGGCCGGGGAATCCCCGGCCGCCATCGAATGTCCGCCGTCTCAGCGCGGGGAGCGGCCCTCCGGCCGCGCGCTCGGGTGGCCCGGCCGACGGCTGCCGACCAGCGATTCGTCGACCGTCGTCCGGTAGTCGCGGGTGATCGCGGCGAGCCGCGACGACACCTCCGCCTCCGGCCGGCCGGCGACGGCCCGCTCCTTGCGGTCCATGGACCGATTGGCCCGCACGATCGCGGTGGTCGCCGGGATCCGGGCGGACTCGTAGCGGCGCAGGCCCGTGACCAGGTCCTCGTCGCGGGTGATCTCGTCGGCGAGCACGACCGCGTCGACGATCGCCTGCGACGCGCCGTTGGCGCCGATCGGGTACATCGGGTGTGCCGCGTCGCCGAGCAGGGTGACCCGGCCGTATCCCCAGCTCTCCAGCGGCTCCCGGTCGGCCATCGGATACCGGAGGATCTCCCGGCTGGTGGTGAGCACCGCCGCCAGGTCCAGCCAGCCCAGATCCCAGTGCGCGAAGCGGGGCAGCACCTCGTCGAGCGGGTCGCCGTCGGTCCGGCCAGCGGGGCCCGCGGCCAGGCACACCCAATTGAGCAGTGCGCGACCACGTTCGGCGTGCGGGCGCGAGCACGGATAGGCGATCAGCCGGTTGCCCTGCTGGTCGGAGCCGATGATCATCGTCCGCCCGTCGAGGAAGCCCGGCAGTTCGGTGACGCCGCGCCACATTCCGACATCGGACCGCACCACCGGCGGCCCGTCCGGATGTAGTCGGTCCCGGACCGCGGAATGCAGGCCGTCCGCGCCGACCAGCACGTCGGCCTCGTGCACCGCGTCACCGGCCTGCACACGCACCGAACCCGGGCCGGGCTGGAAGGCACGCAACGGTTCTCCGGTGTGCACCGCGTCCGGCCCGAGCCGGTCCCGGACCGCGCGCAGCAGCAGCATCTGCAGCTCGCCGCGATGAATCGAATACTGCGGGAACGCATTTCCCGCGTCGATGCCCCGCGGTTCGGTCCACAGCGTGGCGCCGCGATGGTCCACGTACCGATGGACCCGGGTGGCAATGCCGTTGGCGGACAACGCCTCACCGAGTCCAAGCCCGGTGAGTTCGCCGACCGCGGCCGGTTGGATGTTGATGCCCACGCCCAGCGGCCGGATCTCGGGGGCGGCCTCCAGCACGGTGACGTGGTGGCCGCGAGCGTGCAGCGCGAGCGCGGCGGTCAATCCGCCGATCCCGGCGCCGGCGATCACGATGGTCGATGTCGTCATGGGAATTTCCGCCTTTTTACAGGAAAGGACGCGGAAAACATACTGTGCACATCCGGGAGCGGCAATATCTTCGGTGACTCACGAGGGGTGCGCGCATCGGCCGGGAATATCCGCTCATTTCGGGTGAGGCAACGATACATTGAGTACCCGATCGTCCTGTTGTTACCATTTCGTTTCGTCGGTATGTGAACGATGTGCAATGGTATGCCGAGGGGCGAACATGAACACACCAGTTGTCGACGGGCAATACGACCGCATTCGTGCCGAGAATCGAATCGTGGTCGAACGCTATATGAACACCCGGGGTCAGGATCGGCTGCGGCGTCACGAATTGTTCACGGCAAACGGCCGTGGCGGGCTCTGGACCACCGAATCCGGTGAGCCGATCGTGATCTCGGGCCGGGATCGATTGGCGGAGCACGCGATATGGTCGCTGCGCTGCTTCCCGGACTGGGCCTGGACCGATATCGAGATCTTCGATACGCAGGACCCGGAACGATTCTGGGTGGAGTGCGAGGGTGCCGGCCGGATCATTTTCGAGGGTTATCCGGAAGGTTACTACCACAATCACTTCATCCACTACTTCCAGTTCGAGGACGGAAAAATCGAGTTGCAGCGGGAATTCATGAATCCCTGCCAGCAGTTCCGTGCCCTCGGCATCGAGGTCCCGCATGTCGTGCGGGCCGGTATTCCGACCTGACCAAGCGCTCGTGATCGGGCGATATTCGAGGGGTTGATCGTGACGTACCCACTTTTCCCGGGGCGGACGCTGCCGGCCGCCCAGCAGCCGGAATGGGATGCGCCGGACCAGGTTGCCAACGTGCGCACCGTACTGGCCACCGCCGGTGCGCTGATCGAATTCGAGCAGCTCGTCGCGCTGCGACGGGCGCTGGCCGCGGTCTCCGCCGGCTCCGCGCTGGTGTTGCAGGCCGGTGACTGTGCCGAGGATCCGAACGAGTGCACCCGGCCGCACATCGCGGCCAAGGCCGGGCTCGTGCACCTGCTGGCCGATGTCCTGGCGGCGGAGGCCGGTCTGCCGGTCCTGCGGGTCGGCCGGATCGCCGGCCAGTTCACCAAGCCGCGCTCCCAGCCGATCGAACAGGTCGGCGACGTGGTGCTGCCGGCCTACCGCGGGCACATGGTCAACGCGCCCGAATTCGACGCGGACAGCCGCCGTCCGGATCCGCTGCGAATGTTGCAGTGCTTCATGGCCGCTCGCGAGGCCATCGGCCATCTCGGCCGGTTGTCCGGCCCCGGTCTCGAGGACCGGGTGTGGACCAGTCACGAAGCGCTGCTGCTGGATTACGAGCAGCCGCTGCTGCGCAGCAGCGGCGCCGGCGACCTGTTCCTCGGGTCCACGCACTGGCCCTGGATCGGCGAGCGCACCCGCCGCGCCGACGGCGCGCACGTCGATCTGCTGTCGCGCGTGACGAATCCGGTCGCCTGCAAGATCGGGCCCACCGTCACCCCGGCGGAACTGCTGGAGCTGTGCCACCGATTGGATCCGGAGCGCGAACCCGGCCGGCTGACGCTGATCGTCCGCATGGGCGCGGACGCCATCGAAGCACGGCTGCCCGCATTGGCGCGGGCGGTGCGCGACGACGGGCACCCGGTGCTGTGGCTGTCGGATCCCATGCACGGCAACACGATCAAGCTTCCGGGCAACCGCAAGACCCGCCTGGTGGCGACCGTGGTCGCGGAGCTGCGCCGGTTCCGGTCGATCCTCGCCGATGTCGGCGTGGCGGCGCACGGACTGCATCTGGAGGCCACGCCCTACCCGGTCGGCGAATGCCTCGCCGACGCCGACGCACCGGTGCCGTCGACGGCCGCCGCCACGCTGTGCGATCCGCGCCTGAATCCGGACCAGGCGGCCGAGGTGGTCGCGGCCTGGTCCGCCGAACGCCTGGATGTCCTAGAGGCACTGACGAATTCGGAGTAACCATGACGATCGTGCCCACGCCGGCCCTGCAGGTGCAGCCCTATCCACTGCCGGGCCGGTCCGAACTCCCCGAGAATCTGGTCGACTGGCGGGTGCGGCCCGAGCGGGCGGTCCTGCTGATCCACGACATGCAGCAGTACTTCCTGGCCGCCTTCCCGCACGCCCTGCGCGGCCGCCTGATCGCCAACGCGGCCCTGCTGCGCCGCAACTGTGCCGAACGCGGTGTCCGGATCGGTTACACCGCACAGCCCGGCCGCATGTCGGCCGCGGATCGCGGTCTGCTCCAGGACTTCTGGGGCGCCGGGATGACCACCGCCGAAGCGGACCGCGCGATCGTCGCCGAGCTGACCCCGGAGACCGCGGACTGGACCTTCACCAAATGGCGGTACAGCGCCTTCCATCGCTCGAACCTGCTGGGCCGCATGCGCGCCGAGGGCCGCGATCAGCTGCTGCTGTGCGGCGTGTACGGGCACGTCGGGATCCTCGCGACCGCGCTGGAGGCGTACGCCAACGATCTGCAGGTGTTCCTGGTGGCCGACGCGGTCGGCGACTTCTCGGCCGAGAAGCACCGTTTCACCCTCGAGTACACCGCGAGCTGCTGTGCCCGGATCACCACCGTGGCCGAGGCCCTGTCGTGAGCGGGCAAGGGCCGGAGGCGGCAGCGGAGCGTCACCACGCAGGCCCTCCGCTCACGGCCGATGAACACCGCGTGAGCGGGGATCTACTGGGGGCCGTGATCGACGGCAGCGCAGGCGATTTCGCGATCATCAGCCGGCCGGGCCGGGATGTGACGGTACTGGTCGGCGCGGCCGAGCGGCCGGAGTCGCTGGCCGGTATCCGGCTCGGCGGTCGCGGTGCGCCCGGTAGCGAGGCGCTGGTGCTGATTCCGTACCGGCAGTTGACCGAACGCGGATTCCCCGCACCCGACGACGGCGCCCCGCTGCTGGCCCTCGCCGTCACCGGCGAGGAACGGCATCCGCTCGGCGCGGTCCTGGCCCGGCTGCCGCATCGGCGAGTGCAGTTGGGCGAGGGCGGTTTCGACTCCGACGACGCCGCCTACGCGGCGACGGTCCGCGCGATCATCGACGACGAGATCGGGAGCGGGCAGGGCGCCAACTTCGTCATCAAACGCACCTACTCCGCGGGTATCGCGGACTACACCCCGGCGATGGCGCTGGCGGTGCTGCGCGAACTGCTCGCCGCCGAACGCGGCGCGTACTGGACCTTCCTGGTCCGCGTCGGTGACCTGACCCTCGTCGGCGCCTCCCCGGAGCGGCACGTCTCGTTGGAAACCGGTGTGCTGCAGATGAATCCGATCAGCGGCACCTACCGGTACCCGGCCGGCGGGCCCACTCTCGACGGCGTCACGGCCTTCCTCGCCGACCGCAAGGAGACCGAGGAGCTGTACATGGTCGTCGACGAGGAACTGAAGATGATGTGCCGGATCTGCGAACCGGGCAGCACCCGGATGATCGGGCCGTTCCTCAAGGAGATGGCCTGGGTGGCGCACACCGAGTACCACCTGGAGGGCCGCACCCGGCGCGATATCCGGGACGTGTTGCGCGAGACCATGTTCGCGCCGACGGTCACCGGTTCCCCGGTGGAGAGCGCGGCCCGGGTGATCCGGCGGTACGAGCCGGCGGGCCGGGGGTACTACAGCGGGATCATCGGGCTGGCCGGACGGGACGCGCAGGGCGAGCCGGTACTCGACTCGGCCATCCTGATCCGCACCGCGTCCATCGAACCCGCTGGGCGGCTGTCGATCTCGGTCGGCTCGACCCTGGTGCGGCACTCCGACCCGCTGGCCGAGGTCGCCGAGACCCAGGCCAAGGCGGCGGGGCTGCTGGCCGCCTTCGGCGCCGGCGCCGGCGGCGAGTTCGCCGACCATCCGGAGGTGGTGGCGGCGCTGCGCAGCCGCAACGACGACATCGCCGCGTTCTGGGCCGGGCTGACCTCCTCGGCGACCCGCTCCGAACGGCTGCACGAGCACAACGCCCTGGTGATCGACGCCGAGGACACCTTCACCGCGATGCTGGAACATCAGCTGCGGATGCTGGGCCTGTCGGTGACCATCCGTCGCTTCGACGAGGATTTCGATCTCGCCGGTCACGATCTGGTGGTGGTCGGGCCCGGACCGGGCGATCCGTGCGCCGCCGACGATCCGAAGATCGCGAAGCTCGCCGCGGTGGTCGACGAATTGCTCGGCAGCGGTAGGCCGTTCATGGCGACCTGCCTGAGCCATCAGGTGCTCAGCCGCCGGCTGGGCCTGCCGGTGCTGCGCCGCAGCCTGCCCAATCAGGGCACCCAGCGCTGGATCGACCTGTTCGGATCGCGGGAACGGGTGGGCTTCTACAACACCTTCTCCGCCCGCAGCGAACACGACCGGCTGGACACCTGGGCCGGTGCGGTGCAGGTCAGCCGCGATCCGGGCACTGCCGAGGTGCACGCGCTGCGGGGGCCGCGGTTCGCCTCCGTGCAGTTCCATCCGGAGTCGCTGCTCACCATCGACGGGCCCCGGATCCTCACCGGAATGGCCGAAGGAGTTCTGGCACAATGACTCTCCCCGCTTCGGCCGCCCCCGCTCCGGTGCCGCCCGCCGCCGCGCCGCCCGCCACGCTGGAGATCGCGTGGTGGGAACTGGACGGATCGGGCGTCACCGTCGACCGGCTGGCGGCCCAATTGACGGACGACGACGTCCCCGCGGGCTGGCGCGACGTCGAGGGCCTCGACGAGAAGTTCTGGATCGCCGACCCGACCGGCGCGCGCTGGGGTGCGGTGATGGTGTGGCGGGGTGAGAAACCCGCACGGCTGCCGCCGAATTCGGCGCTGGAGCTGATCGGCCGCCCGCCGGCGCACCGCGAATGCTTCGATGTGCACGCCCGGGTGCGCCGGCCGGCGCGGCCCGGCCACCGCTACGTCGTGGTGGACGCCTTCGCCCGGGAACCGTTGTCCGGCAACCCGGTCGCGGTCTTCTTCGACGCCGGCGACCTGGACGGCGACCGGATGCAGCGGATCGCCCGGGAGATGAATCTGTCCGAGGTGGTCTTCCTGCTGCCGCCGACCGGCGACGACGCCGACGCGCGGGTGCGGATCTTCACCCCGGTCAACGAACTGCCGTTCGCGGGACATCCGTTGCTGGGCACCGCGGTCGCGGTCGGCCTCGAGCGCGGTGTCCGGCGGCTGCGCTTCGAAACCGCCATGGGGACCGTACCTTTCGAGGTCGAGCCCAATGACGACGAGACCGTGGCGCACGTGTCGATGCGGCAGCCGATCCCGCGCTGGCGGCGGTTCGAGCGCGGCGAGGAACTGCTGGCGGCGCTCGGGATCGCGGATTCCACACTGCCGGTGGAGATCTACCGCAACGGGCCGCGGCACGTGTTCGTCGGCCTGCCCGATGTCGGCGCGCTGTCGGCGCTGCATCCGGATCACCGTGCGCTGTCGGTGTTCCCGGATCTGGCGGCGAACTGTTTCGCACCGGCCGAGGGGCATTGGCGGGCCCGGATGTTCTCGCCCGCCTACGGCGTGGTCGAGGACGCGGCCACCGGTTCGGCCGCCGGTCCGCTGGCGGTGCATCTGGCCCGGCACGGCCTCGCCGACTACGGGCGCACGGTCGAGATCCATCAGGGCGTCGAGATCGGCCGTCGCTCCGTCATGTTCGCCCGCGCCACCGCGGCCGGGTCCGGCGAGATCACCGAGGTGCGGGTGAGCGGGCACGGCGTCGTGGCCGCCGCCGGCACCCTCCACGTCTGAGGAGACGAGCGATGAGCAGCCGATTCGAAAGTGTCACCGGGGTCGTGGATCTGGAGTTCCCGGAATACGATGCCCCGCCCGAGGAACCGATGGCCCTGGCCCGGCAATGGATTTCCGAGGCCGTCTCCAGCGGTGTGCGGGAACCGCTGGCCCTGGCGCTGGCCACCGCCGACGCCGCCGGCCGGCCGTCCAACCGGATGGTCGCGGTGATCGACGTGTCCGCGCGCGGGCTGGTGTTCACCACCCACGCCACCAGCCGCAAGGCGCGCGAGATCGCCGCCACCGGTTGGGCTTCGGGCCTGTTGTACTGGCGGGAGAACACCCGCCAGCTCAGTGTCTCCGGCCCGGTGGCGGCGCTGAGCAACGGCGAGAACATCCTGCTGTGGGATCGCCGCCCCCCGGCGCTGCACGCGATGTCGGCGGCATCGCGGCAGAGCGAACCGCTCGACGACCCGGAAGCCCTGCTGGCCGAGGCGGATTCGCTGGCGCAGCAATCCCCGCTGCCCCGGCCCGAGCGATTCGTGGGCTTCCGGCTGGAACCGCACTCCGTCGAATTCTGGTCCGCCGCCGAAACCCGGCTGCATCGGCGGCTGCGCTACGAGCACACCGGAAACGGCTGGCGCGTAGCGAAATTGCAGCCGTGATCGAGAGAAAGAGAAAGACGAACCCATGAGCGCACCCGCCTCGGATCGCCTGGACGCGATCGTCATCGGAGCCGGTTTCGCCGGAATCTACATGCTGCACAAGCTGCGCAACGAGCTCGGCCTGCGGGTCCTCGCCTTCGAGAAGGCCGACGGCGTCGGCGGCACCTGGTACTGGAACAAATATCCCGGCGCCTGCTCGGACGTCGACGGCATCGTGTATCGCTACTCGTTCGACCGGGAACTGTTGCGGGAGTTGATGCCCGAGAGCCGCTACGTGCCGCAGGCGCAGACCCTGGCGCTGCTGAACGAGGTCGTCGACCGCAACAATCTGCGCGGCGACATCCGGTTCGGCACCGGCGTCGTGGGCCTGACCTTCGACGAGGACCGCAACGAGTGGACCGTCCGTACCGACGACGGCGCGGAATACGTCTCCTGCTACGTGGTCGGCGCGCTGGGCCCGTTGTCGGAGCGCAACTTCCCCGAGATCGAGGGCCGCGAGAGCTTCGCGGGCCGGCTGGTGCACACCGGCGCCTGGCCGGACGATCTCGACATCACCGGCAAGCGGGTCGGCGTGATCGGCACCGGATCGACCGGCACCCAGTTCATCTGCGCCGCCGCCCCGGTCGCCGGGCACCTCACCGTCTTCCAGCGGTCGCCGCAGTACGTGGTGCCGGCGGGTAACGGCCCGCTCGGCGCCGACTATCTCGCGCAGGTCCGCGACGGCTACGACGCGATCTGGGAGCAGGTGTACGAGTCCCGGGTCGGCTGCGGATTCCAGGAGAGCGACGTCCCCGCGATGAGCGTATCGGCCGCGGAGCGGACCCGGGTCTTCGAGCAGGCCTGGCAGGCCGGTAGCGGATTCCGGTTCATGTTCGGCACTTTCGGCGATATCGCCTTCGATCCGGATGCCAACGAGGCCGCCGCCGCGTTCATCCGCGCGAAGATCGCCGCGACCGTGCGGGATCCGGAGACCGCGCGGCTGCTGACCCCCACCGGGTACTACGCGAAACGGCCGATCTGCAACGACGGCTACTACGACGCCTACAACCGGGACAACGTGAAACTCGTTTCGGTGAAGGAGAATCCGATCCAGCGGATCACCCCGGCCGGCGTGGTCACCGCCGACGGCGTCGAACATCAGCTCGACGTCCTGGTGTTCGCAACCGGATTCGACGCGATCGAGGGCAGTTACGACCGGATCGACGTGCGCGGCAGCGGTGGCCGCACACTGCGCGAGCACTGGTCCGAGGCGCCGACGACGTATCTCGGCGTCGCCACCAACGGATTCCCCAACCTGTTCATGGTGTTCGGGCCGAACAGCGTGTTCTGCAACCTGCCGCCGGGTATCGAGAGCCAGGTCGAGTGGATCTCGGATCTGATCGCCGCGGCCGAACAGCGCGGCGCCGCACGGGTCGAGACGACCGTGGCCGCCGAGGACGGCTGGACGCAGACCTGCCGCGGCATCGCCGAGGCGAGCCTGTTCGCCAAGGTGGACTCGTGGATCTTCGGCGCGAACATCCCCGGGAAGAAACCGCGCACGCTGTTCTACTTCGGCGGCCTGGGCACCTACCGCCGCACACTGCGGGAATCCGCCGCCGCGGATTTCGACGGTTTCGTCTTCGGCGGGCGGGAAGTCCCGGCGGCGGTCTGATCGGCGTCCGCGCTGGCCGGATGAACAACGGCCGCAGCATGATCGGCGGCCGGATCGCCGGACGGGCAACTGCCGCAGCGTATTCGGTATGCCCTCAGCGGTCGGAGGTGACCGGTGCGAGGCCCAGTTCCAGGGCGGTGAGGGCCAGTGAGAGTTCGAGGATCGATCGCTGGTCCTCCAGCGGCCGATCCAGCAGCACGGTGATCCGCTGCAACCGGTTGATCACCGTGTTGCGGTGACAGTGCAGCCGCGGCGCGGCGTGCGCCGCGGAGCAGTTCTCGTCCAGCCACACCGACAGCGTCTGCAACAGCATGTCGCGTTCGCGGGCAGGCAGTTCCAGCACCGGCCCGAGGGTGTGCGCGGCCAGCAGTCCGGTGAGATCGGGGGAGCGGACCAGCAGTGCCTCCGGGTACCGCTGGTCCAGCGCCACCAGACCCGTCGCGTCGGCGGGCAGGGTGTCGAGCGCGATCAGGGCCAGGGTGTGCGCGGAATCCACCTGCGCCAGGCCCGGTACCGCGGACGAGGCCCCGGCTCGGCCGCGGACCAGCGGCCGCAGTTGGTCCACGACGGTCGCGGCGTCGCGCTGCTCCAGCGCGACCACCGCGATCGTACTGTCCACCCGGTCGTGCCACACCGAGCGAATTCCCAACGCCCCCAACGCCGTTTCCGCACCCGCGCGCACCGGCCGGGCATCGGAGCGGGCGGCCACCACCAGATAACCGCCGTGCGGCGGCAGATTGAGCTCGCGGGCGGCGCGGGCGGCGAAGGTGGCGTCGTGGGCGCGGCCGGCGAGCAGATCCTCGATGAGCGCGTGCCGGCGGCGTTCGTCGCGGCGAACCTGTTCCAGCTCGGTCTTGCGATACGAGGTGACCAGCGCCGAGGACAGCCCGTCGATGACCGTCCACATCGCGGTGCCGGCCTCGCGGATCTCCTGCGGGCCGACCTGGTTCTCCGGGGTCAGATCGGCCTTGTCCAGCAGCGCCGCCCACACGATGCCGCCGCCGAGCCGGAACGTCCGCTGCATCGCCTCCAGCGGAACACCCTGTTCGGCGCGTTCCCGGCCGATCGAGGCCGCCACGTCGTCGTGTTCCGGATCGGAGGTCTCGCCACCGAGCAGATCCAGGATCCGGGTCAGGTATCGACGGCAGCCGTCGCGCAGCGCCGCGCGGGGAACGGAGGTGTAGTCGGTCCACTCCGGGTTGTCGGTGAAGATCGCGGACAGCAGCCGCTTGGTCAGCTCCGGGATCTCCGGCCGGCACGCCTCGGCCAGCCTCCGGGTACCGGAGGTGGACAGAACGCGGTGCGGAACGGCCATAACGCCTCACGCTACCTGCGCCGACCGTGCCGCCGGACGGCGACGTTGGAGATTCCGCCGAGTCGCGGACGGGATAACGGGCGTGTTTCGGGCGGATCGGTGACTGGCGACGGCGAGCCGATACCGATGTACTGGCCCGGCGGGCAATCGTGGTGCGGATACCGCGGTCCCGCGAGCCGGAAGGAGTGGCGGTGCTGGTCATCGAGAACGGATATCTCGCGCCGGTGGTGGGTGCGGAGATCGCGTCCGGACATGTCGTGGTGGCGGACGGCCGGATCACCGCCCTGGGCCCGGGAGCCGCGCCGCCGCTGGCCAGGGCGCAGCGGATCGACGCCACCGGCTGCCTGGTCACACCCGGCCTGGTGAACACCCATCACCACCTGTACCAGTGGGCCACCCAGGGCCTGTTCCAGGAATCCACCCTGTTCGAATGGCTGACCGGCTCGTACCGGATCTGGGCGGGGATGGACGCCGAGGTCGTGCACGGCGCCGCCGCGGCCGGGCTGGCCTGGCTGGCCCTCGGCGGCTGCACCACCTCCAGCGATCATCATTACGTGTTCCCCACCGGGCGCGGCGACCTGTTCGAGGCGGAGGTGCTGGCCGCCCGTGAGGTCGGGCTGCGGTTCCAGCCGTGCCGGGGATCGATGGACCGCGGCGCCGCCCAGGGCGGCCTGCCCCCGGACGAGGTGGTCGAGGACCGCGACACCGTGCTGGCCGCGACCGCCGCGGCGATCGACCGCTTCCACGATCCGGCGTTCGATTCGATGCTGCGGGTGTCGGTCGCACCGTGCTCGCCGTTCTCGGTGAGCGAGGGCCTGATGCTGGATGCGGCGGAACTGGCCCGTTCCCGCGGCCTGCGCCTGCACACCCATCTCGCCGAGACCCTCGACGAGGAGCACCTGTGCCTGCGGCAGACCGGCCGCACCCCGGTGGACTATCTGGACGAACTCGGCTGGCTCGGCCCGGATGTCTGGTTCGCCCACGCGATCCACCTGCACGACAAGGACATTCGCCGCTTCGCCGAGGCCGGCACCGGGGTCGCGCACTGCCCGAGCTCCAACGGCCGCCTGGGCGCGGGGATCGCGCGGGTGGTGGATATGCTGGCCGCGGGCGTGCCGGTCGGGCTCGGCGTCGACGGCGCCGCCTCCAGCGAACTGACCTCCTTGGCCGGTGAGATGCGCCAGGCCCTGCTGTTCCAGCGCGCCCTGCACGGTCCCGCCGCGCTCACCGCCCGGCAGGCCCTGGAACTGGGCACCCTCGGCGGCGCGCGAAACCTGGGCCGCGAGGCCGAGATCGGCAGCCTGGAGCCCGGCAAACTGGCCGACATCGCGATCTGGCGGGTGGACGGTTTCCGCGATGCCGTGGCGGACCCGTTGTGCGCCTTGGTCTTCGGGCCGACCCCGCCGCTGGCGCGCCTGCTGGTCGGCGGCCGCACGGTGGTGGCCGACGGCGAATTGCGCACCGCGAACCAGGAAACGATGGCCCGGCTCGGCGTCGCCGCACGGGACAGATTGCTGCGCAACGAATCCCGGTAGACGCCGATTCAGTGGCTGGCGAGATAGTCCGCGCCGCCGACGTAGACGGTGTGTCCGGGTCCGGCATCGGCGATGGTCGCGTCCGCGACGGCGGCCGCGAACTCCGTCACGGTGGGCAGCGGGCCGTGTTCGGTGCGGGCGCTGACGGCGTCCGGATCGCGGCGCTGCAACAGCCGGACGATGATCGTGCCGTCGATCATGTCGCCGGACACCACGGTGAAACCGATTCCGCGCGAGCCGAATTCGGGTATCATCGCGCGCAGCGCGTCCTCACCGGCGCGCTTGCTCGCGGCGATCGGCAGGTAGGCGTCGGGCACCGGCTTGCGGCCGTGGAAATGCGCCTGATGGCTGGTGACGAACACGATCCGGCCACCGACCGGCAGGTGCGGCAGCGCCAGCCGGACCAGGCGCGACTGCGCGTCCCGGTTCACGGTCATCGGATAGTCGTCCGGCGCGCCGAGTTCGAGACCGCCGGATGCGTTGAGCACCAGCACATCCAGGCGGCCCAGCTGCCGGACCACACCGTCGACGAGTTCCGCGGCCGCGGCGGCATCGGTGAGATCCGCCCCCGCGATCGATGCGCTGCCGCCGGCCGCGGTGAACTCGGCGGCGAGTTTCTCTGCGCGCGAGCGCTTCTCGCGATAGTTGAGCACCACGTGGTCGCCGCGGGCCGCGAGGATCCGGGCGGTCTCCGCGCCGATGCCGCGGGACGCACCCGTCACCAGAACCACTCGCCTCGGGGTCATGGTCGCACTCCCTCCGTCATCGCTTCTATTTCAGAATCACTATCGTGGTTCGGAATGAGAAGTGCAAGACAGCCGGCCATACCGCGCCGGGCGGATCCCGCCGCCGTGTCCGCGCAGGCCGCCATGGAATTGCTGGGCCAACGCTGGATGCTGCGGGTGATCTGGGAGCTGGAGCCGGGCCCGCTCGGTTTCCTGGAGCTGCGCCGCCGGATGGGCAACTGCTCGTCGAGCATGTTGTCGGTGCGGTTGCAGGCGCTGCAGAACGCCGGGCTGGTGGTGAAGCGGCCGGACAAGTCGTACGAACTGGCCCGGCCCGGAACGGAACTCGGCCGAGCGCTGGAACCGCTGTGGAGCTGGTCGCAGCGCTGGATCGCCGACGCCGCGGGCGCGGACCCCGGCGCATCGTGATCGGACCGGCGGTGCGATGTCACCGGCGGTGACGGCATCGGCCGGAGTTCCGACAGCGAATTCCGACCGCCGGGTCGGCAGCCGCCGGGTGCGCTAGTCTTCCCGCAAGACCACGCCCGCCGGGTCGGCAATTTCGATTGCGATAAATTTGCGGAGCCTCCGAGGCGGGGGAGTAGCCTGACGTGACGGCAGTGATCGGACGGGCTCGACGAAGGGGTATGGGGTGCGGACGACCGGAATTACCACTGTTCGCGAATACCGGCGCCTGGGTGCGATGGCGTTGCTGGCGGCCGCGGCGATGATCCTCACCGGCGGCTGCGGCTCCGAATCGAACGGCGCCACGCTGACCGCGCACACCGCCGGCGTGCCGCAGGTCATCGACTGCCCGTTCAACCAGGCGGTGACCCGGCCGGACAAACTCATCCTCGCCTGCGCCGACCTCGGCGCGGTGGTTGAGCAGATCACCTGGAGCTCCTGGGGTCCCGAGGGCGCCGAGGGCGACGGCACCGAGCGCGACAACCTCTGCGATCCGAACTGCGCCGCCGGCAACATGGTCACCAAACCGGTGCACGTGGTGCTCTCCGGGCTGATCCAGCCGGGCAATGTGTTCACCCAGGCGACCACCGTCGATGCCGAGGGGCAGCAGTTGGTCCGCCCGTTGACCAAGCGCTGACCGGCCGACTCTAGCTGTAACTCCGGGTTCCATATAGCGGGGCATTATTGCTACGCTCGTGTAGCAACGGCGATCCTCGCCGGAAACGAGCACCTGGAGTACCGATGAAGTTACTTCCCCTTCGGGCACTTCCCGCGATCGGCGATCCGGGGGAGGTGGCGCTGCAGGCGCGGAACGTGCGGTTCGACTGGACGGATACGCCGCTGCGCTGGATGCCGGCCGAACCGATCGCCTCGCACGTCGTCAACGCGCTGAATCTGTTGCTCCCCGAGGGGGAACGGATGTTCTGCCAGGCCTTCGCCGAGGCGCTGCCGCTGGTTCGCGACGAGCGGTTGCGCGAGCAGATGCTCGGCTTCGTCGGCCAGGAGGCGATGCACGCGCAGACCCACCACGGGGTGCTCGAGGAGGTGTTCGCGGCGCACGGTGTCGACGTGGAACCCTATGTGCGGCAGATGGAATACCTGTTCCGCACCACCCTCGGCCCGCGTCCGGGCCGCAATCCCCGGGCGGAGTACCAGATCCTGGTCGAGCGGCTCGGATTCATCGCCACCCTGGAACATTTCTTCGCCTTCCTCGGGGACTGGGTGCTCAACGCCGAGCTGGAGCGTTTCGACGCGGATCCGCGAGTGCTGGACCTGTTCCGGTGGCACGGCGCCGAGGAGGTCGAGCACCGGTTCGTCGCCCACGATGTCGCCTGCTATTTCGAGATCGGCTATCTGCGCCGCGGCGCGCTGATGCTGATCACCTTCCCGATTTTCCTGGCGCTGGTCTTCCGCGGCGCGAGATACCTTGTGCGACAGGACCCCTCGCTGCCGGATCGGAGTTACCCGCGGCTGCTGGCGGAGGTCTGCGGCGCGATGTGGCGCGGTGCGCTGCCCGGGGTGCCCGCGCTGCTGC
This sequence comes from Nocardia sp. BMG111209, assembly GCF_000381925.1. Classification (NCBI taxonomy): domain Bacteria; kingdom Bacillati; phylum Actinomycetota; class Actinomycetes; order Mycobacteriales; family Nocardiaceae; genus Nocardia; species Nocardia sp. BMG111209. The sequence goes on along the minus strand of NZ_KB907307.1, from coordinate 4,018,447 downwards.
GCAGCGCGCTGTCCACCTTCCGGCCCGGCTACACCCCGGCCGGCGTCGGCTCCACCGCACAGGCGGTCGCCTATCTGGCGAAATCCCCTGCGGCCCAGGCGATGGCCTCGTGACGTCCGTTCCCGCCGACCTGTTCGGCCGCCGCCACCCGGATCGCGCGATCCGGGTGTTCAGCGGGGTGGCCGAGACGCGGCTGCGGTGGTCGGCGCTGATCCATCGGCGCGTTCCCGGCGGCCGGGTCGACGATCACCGGCTCGTCCTGACCGTGGCACAGCGGCGGGTGGAGGCCCGCGACGCCGACGTGGTCGGGCTGCTGCTCGTCGCACCCGGCGGCCGCGCGTTGCCGCCGTGGCGGCCCGGCGCGCATCTGGATCTGGAACTGCCTTCCGGACGGTTGCGGCAGTACTCGCTGTGCGGGGATCCCGCCGACCGGCACGTCTATCGGATCGCGGTCCGGCGCATCCCGGACGGGGGCGGCGGCTCGATCGAGGTGCACGACGAACTTCCCGTCGGCGCGCGGGTCACCGTGCGCGGCCCGCGCAATGCCTTCCCGTTCGTGCCGCCGGGACGCGGATCCGCCGCTGCCCGAGTGCATTTCATCGCCGGGGGGATCGGGGTCACGCCGATCCTGCCGATGGTGCGGGCGGCGCATCGGCTGGGCGCGGACTGGTCCCTGGTCTACACCGGGCGGCACCGCGACGCCCTGCCCTTCCTGGACGAGCTGACCGGCTTCGGTGACCGGGTCACCGTCCGCACCGACGACGAGTCCGGCCTGCCCGCCGCCGCCGACCTGCTGGCCGGCGCCGGTCCCGGCGTCGCGGTCTACTGCTGCGGACCGGCGCCGATGACCGCGGCCGTCGCCGCGCTGGTGCGCGAAAGACCCGGCACCGAACTGCATTCCGAACGATTCTCCGCGCCACCGGTGCTCGACGGCCGGCCGTTCCGGGTGCGGCTGGCCCGCACCGGCGAGGAGTTCACCGTGCCCGCCGACCGCACCCTGCTGTCGGAAGTGCTTGCCCGGCGGCCGGATACGCCGTACTCCTGCCGGCAGGGTTTCTGCCGCACCTGCCGGGTCCGGGTGCTGGCGGGTGCGGCCGAGCACCGCGACACCGTGCTGACCCCCGCCGAGCGCGCCGCCGGCGACCTGCTGCCCTGCGTCTCCCGTTGTGCCGGAGACCTTCTGGAATTGGATCTGTGACATGCCCGCGCGTACCACTTCGAGTGCCGAGGAGATGGCGTTGACCGACTCGACCCCCGTCCCGGATGCCGAACGGATCGTCCACCACGACGGATTCGACCTGGCCGTCTACGAATACGGCGATCCCGCCGCCGACACCGTGGTGCTGGTCCACGGCTGGCCCGACGACCACCACCTGTGGGATCGGGTGATCCCGTTGCTGGCCGGGCGTTTTCACGTCGTCGCCTACGACACCCGCGGCCACGGCCGGTCCACCCGCACCGACCGCACCGCGGACTACCGGCTGGATCGGTTCGCCGGGGACTTCTTCGCGGTGGCCGCCGCGGTCAGTCCGGATCGGCCCGTGCACGTCCTCGCCCACGATTGGGGTTCGGTGCAGATGTGGACGGCGGTGTGCCTGCCCGAGGCGGCCGGCCGGATCGCGTCGTTCACCTCGGTATCCGGACCGAACCTCGATCACCTCTCGCGCTGGGCGTGGCGCAAACTCTTCCGCGGCGCGGTGTGGGCGCCGTTCACCCAGATGGTGTCCTCGGCCTACACGCTGCTGTTCATGACGCCCGGACTGCCGCGCGTGGTGCTGCGGCCGGTGGCGACCGAGCGGGTGTGGCGGCAGTTCGTCGCCATGATGAACGAGACCTCACCGGCGAACGTGACCCTCGGGCCGCTGTTCCGCCAGGACTTCTTCGACGGTATGCGGATCTATCGGGCGAACATCTTCCGCCGCGCGTTCGTGCCGCGCCGCCGCCACACCGAGGTGCCGGTACAGCTGATCATCGCGCGCCGGGATGTCGCGGTGCGCCCCGCCGGATACGAGGACACGCCCCGGTGGACCGCCCAGCTGTGGCGCCGCGAGGTGGGCGGCGGGCACTGGCTGCCGTTCTCCCATCCGGAGCTGCTCGCCACGGCCACCACGGAACTCGTGGAATCCCTGGCCGGCGGCGCCGCGCCGCGGACCCTGCGCCGTGCCGAGGTGGGCCGCCCGGGACGGCCGTTCGACGATCACCTGGTGGTGATCACCGGCGGCGGCAGCGGGATCGGCCGCGAGACGGCCCTCGCGTTCGCCCGGCTCGGCGCCGAGATCGTCCTGTCCGATATCGATCCCGACGCGGCGAAGGACACCGCCGCCCTGGTGGCCGCGGCGGGCGGCGTCGCCCACCCCTACGCCGTGGACGTGGCCGACGAGGCGGCCGTCGCGGCGCACTGCGCCACCGTGACCGCCACTCACGGCGTGCCGGACATCCTGATCAACAACGCCGGCGTCGGGCAGGCGGGCGACTTCTTCGACACCACCTCGGCCGACTTCGACCGGGTGCTGCGCATCAACCTGGGCGGTGTGGTGCACGGCTGCCGCACCTTCGGCGCGGCGATGGCCGAGCGTGGCCTCGGCGGCCACATCGTGAATCTGTCCAGCATGGCCGCCTACACCCCGCAGCGCGGTTTCAGTGCGTACTCGACGAGCAAGTCGGCGGTGTTCATGTTCTCCGACTGCCTGCGCGCGGAACTGGCCGGCCGCGGGATCTCGGTGCACACCGTGTGCCCGGGTATCGTGCACACGAATATCGTTGCCACCACCCGATTCTCGGGCCTGTCCGCGACCGATGAGGCCGACCGCCAGGCCCACTACGACGCCCTGTACCGCCGTCGCGGCTACGGCCCGGAGAAGGTCGCCGAGCAGATCGTGCGGGCGGTGGCGAACGACCGGGCGGTCGTCCCCGTGACCCCGGAGGCGCATCTCCAGTACCACGTCAACCGCCTGGCCCCCGCCCTGGTGCGGTTCGCCGCGTCCCGGGTGAAGCTGACCTGAGTCGGGTTGTGCTGTCCGGCAACGATTCTCAGAGTTTCGTATAGCCCGGATGCAGCAGCGGCGTCAGCCCCTGTTCCGCGGCCACCCGTTGCAGCAGGGACTGCAGGGTGGTGCGCTCCTCGGCGCTGAGCGCCGCGCACACGGCCTGTTCGTGGGCCATCCCGACCTCGCGGAGGCGGCCGAGTAGCGCCTCGCCCCGCGCGGTCAGATGGATCGCGTGCAGCCGCCGGTCCTCGGGGTTGCGGCGGCGTTCGATGAGCCCGCGCTGTTCCATCGCGTCCGCGAACGGGACGAACCGGCTCGGTGGCAACCCCAGCGCATCGGCGAGTTCGCGCTGGCTGCGGCCCGGTGTCGCGGCCAGCAGCCGCAACAGTCCGGCCTGCGGCGGGGTCAGATCGAGTTCGGCGACCCGTTCGGCGAATCGGGTGGTGGCGTGCGCGCCGAGCTGCGCGAGCAGGAAGGCGACGCCACCGCCCCGGGGCGGCCCACCGGTCTCACTGTTCGTTTCCACCCGGGCATCATAGCGCCTTGACAATCGTTACAGATTGTAATCATTATTTCTGTATACGGTTGTTCCCGCTCGAGCCAGGAGGACTCCATGACCACCGACACCGCGCCCCGCACCCGCCGCCGCCCGCAGGCCGGGCCGCCGCTGTGGATACCCACCCTCGCGTTCACGGCCCTCACCGTCGCGTACGTGATCCTCAACCGATCCACCCCGCATCCCGACGCCTCCGGCGCCGACGTATTGCGTTATGCCCTGGACCATTCGGGCACGCAGAAGGCAGGCGCATTCCTGATCCTGGTCTCCGCGATGCCGCTGACGATCGTCACCGCGGTGGTCTACCGCCGGCTGCGCGCCCTCGGGATCACCGCACCCGGTTCGGCCATCGCGCTGCTCGGCGGCACCCTCGCCGCCGTCGCGCTCGCCCTGTCCGGCCTGTTCGGCTGGGCCGGGGCCCGCCTGGGCGAGGATGCGGGCCCGGCGTTGGCCCGCGCCCTGGCCGATCTGTCGTTCGTCGCCGGCGGCCCGCTGTACGCGGCGGGTTTCGGCCTGCTCATCGCCGGTATCGCGGTACCGGGACTGCTGGCCCGTCTGGTGCCGCCCGCGCTGGCCTGGATCGGCCTGGCGATCGCCGTGGTGGGTGCGGTCGCCACGCTGGGCCTGCTGGTCGACGCGCTGACCTATCTGCTGCCCGTCGTGCGGTTCGGCGGCCTGCTCTGGTTGCTGGTGACCGCCTTCCGCCTGCCGCTGCACCGCCGCGACGCCTGACCCGAAACCGGTTGCCCACGAGGGGAATTCCCATGCTCAGCACCTATTCCGACCTCGACGGCAAGGTTGCCGTCGTCACCGGTGGCTCCCGGGGGATCGGCGCGCGGACCGCTCGCCTGCTCGCCGCCCAGGGCACCGCGGTCTGCGTCGTCGGCCGCGACGAGAACGCCCTCGCGGGGGTCGTCGCCGATATCACCGCCGCGGGCGGCACCGCGCTCGGCAGAGTCGCGGACGTGACGAATCCCGATGCCCTGGCCGAACTGGGCCCGATCGTCGAATCCGAACTCGGCCCGGCCGACATCCTGGCCGCCTTCGCGGGCGGACAGGGGTTCCCGACACCGAGTCACCGGCTGAGTGTCGAGCGCTGGTACGAGGTCCTCGACTCCGATCTGACCTCGGCCTTCCTCACCATCCGGACATTCCTGCCGGCCATGCTGGAACGCCGGCGCGGGGTGATCGTCACCATGGCCTCCGCCGCGGGCCGCCAGCCCAGCCAGGCCAATCTGGCCTACGGCGTCGCCAACGCGGGCCTGATCATGCTCACCCGCCACCTGGCCACCGAACTGGGACCCGACGGGATCCGGATCAACGCCATCGCGCCGTCGTCGATCCGTACCGAGAAGGTCGCCGCGAACATGCCCGAGCCGGTCCAGCAGCGGGTGGCCGAGATGCATCCGCTGCGCCGCCTCGGCACCACCGACGACGTCGCCCAGACCGCCCTGTTCCTTGCCTCGGACGCCTCGGCCTATCTCAGCGGAATCACCGTCGACGTCGCCGGCGGCCGGATCACCAACTGAGTACGGCGTTGCGCGGCAGCCGATCCCGGTTGCCGCGCGGCACGGCGCTCACCGGGTCCGGGCGGTTCCGGAATCGGTTGCGCGCAGGGCCTTTTCGATGGCGTCGACCCGCTCGCGGGGGACACCCCAGGGCCGGTCGACGCCCACCACGGTGTCGAGATCCCACAGCACGCATCGCTCACCGGGGTGGGCCACCAGCGACCAGGCGACCACCGTGCGGCCGAGCTGATCGGACATCGAATCGGCTGTGCCGCCGCCGAATCCGTCACCCTCCGGAAAATGGTGCAGGAAGCGGCCGTAGGCGTCGTCGCAGAAGCGAGCGTAGCGGCCGGTGCAGAGGATCAGGCCGTGCCAGGCCTCGTCCACGGCATGCGACGGCATGCCGATCCGCCTGCCGTCGCGCATCGCCGCGCCGCAGCAGCGCAGCCATTGCCGCAGGCCGGTTTCCACCAGTGCGCGCGGTTGCCACGGCGAGGTCTTGAAGACCGCCTCGGACAGTTCCAGCGCCTCGACGGCCCGGTGCATCCGGGGCAGGTCGATGCGCCGCATCGGGTTCGCGGCGGTGCGCGGAAAACGTTGCCACAGCACACCTCACGGTAGAGCCGGGCGGACCCGGTGGGCAACCGTGCGGCGCTCCCCCGGAATTCGGTGGTTGACGGGCGGCGGCGGTGCCGCGAAGCTGCATATATGAGCGTCATCCTGGTCATGGGCCTGTTCGTGTTCGGGCCCGTGATCCTGGTTTTCATCATCATTCGCGTGGCCGTCCGGTCCGGGGCCCGGCGCGCGTCCCGGCGTGGTCGGGTGCGGCGTTACGGCGCCGGGGGTTCGGACTATTACAGCGGCAGCGACGACGACTTCTCGCGCAACGCCGCGCTGTGGGCCGCCGGTGAGTCGGCGGGCTGGTCCGGCGGCCATCACTCGCACGGCGGTCATCACGACAGCGGCCCGGGGTCGACGCATCACCACGACAGCGGTTCGCACCACGGCGGCAGTTCGCACCACGACGGTGGTTCGCATCACAGCAGCAGTTGCGGTGGTGGGAGCAGCTGCGGGGGCGGCAGCAGTTGTGGCGGGGGCAGTAGCTGCGGTGGCGGGAGCAGTTGCGGCGGCGGCAGCTGACGGCGCCGCCGCCGTAGTGCAGCGGTGAGAACCGCTGCGGCGCAGCGGAAGTCGAGCCGGTCCCGGCTCAGGCGGTGCGATCCCGGGTCGCGTACAGGCTGGTGGCCGTGACCACGCCGAGCGCCCCGACGATCACCAGAAGCGAGGCCACGGTGGGGATCTCGGGCACCGAGACGCCGGTGTCGTGCAGCCATTCCAGCACCAGCTTCAGGCCGATGAAGCCCAGGATCGCCGCCAGTCCGTAGGCGAGGTGCACCAGCCGCGCCAGCGCCGCGTGCAGCACGAAATACAGGGCCCGCAGACCCAGCAGCGCGAAGGCGTTGGTGGCGAACACCAGATACGGATCACCGGTCACCCCGTACACCGCGGGTACCGAATCCACCGCGAAGATCAGATCGGTGGTCATCACCGCGACCACCACCAGCGCCAGGGGCGTGACCGCCCGCCGTCCCGCGACCCGCCCGAACATCCGCGGCCCCTGATATTCGTCGGTCACCGGCACCAGCCGGCGCAGCAGCCGCACCGAACGCATCCGGCCGACCTCCACGGTCTGCTCGTGCCCGGTCACCGCGTCGCGGATCAACTTCCCGGCGGTGAACAGGAGTATCACCCCGAACAGCAGGAACGCCCAGTCGAAGGCGGCCAGCGCACCGGCACCCACCGCGATGAACACCCCGCGCAACACCAGCGCACCGGCGATCCCGTACAGCAGCACCCGCTGGGCCAGCGCGGCCGGCACCGCGAAGGCGGACAGCAACAGCATGAAGACGAACAGATTGTCGACCGACAGCGATTTCTCCACGAGATAGCCGGTGACGAATTCACCCGCCGGTTTTCCCCCGAATACGGCCCACAGCAAACCCGCGAATCCGAACGGCAGCGCCAGATAGAAGACCGTCCACTTCAGCGCCTCACGGGTCGACACCTCGTGCGGCCGCCGGGTGACGGCGAAATCCAGAACCAGCAGCGCCAGCACTCCGGCGATCGTGGCGAACCACAACCAAGGCGACGCAACGGTGTGCAGCGTGTTCTCGGACGACGACGCGGACGCTGCCACGATGGAAAGCATGAGACTCCTCGGGTACCACAAATGACCCGAGGTCTCCTTCACCCGTAATGGGTGGCCGCCCGGGGATCCCGCCGGTGGAATCCGTACTGACCGAGTCGGCGCTTGAGAAGTACTCCCCTCGACCTGCCACAGTAGCGAAGATTTTGCCGGAATGCCACCCGGAGCGGCCCGGACCGTTCAGTCCACGCCGGAAATGCCTGCGACATGGCGTAATTGGGCCAGGAATTCCTCGTGATCGTCGGCGGCGACCAGATAGTGGGAGACCGCGAGCCGGACGATCGTGCCCGCGATGACCGCGGGATCGCCGTGCGGCACCAGCGGCGCGAGCAGGTCGCGCATGATCGGCACGATCCGATTCATCTGGGAGAGAACGTGATCCGGCTCGATGTGCACGAGGCTGGTCAGCCGATACGTGCTCTGCGAGGCGACGATGGACCGGAGTACGGCATCGAGGCGGTCGGCCTCGGTCGGTCCCGTCGCGGCGCGCCGCAACGCCTTCTCCACATTGTGCAGTTCGTATTCGCCGAAGGCGGCGAGCAGTTCCTCCTTGGAGGAGAACAGCCGGTAGAGCGTGGGGCGGGAGATCTTCGCCTGGGTGGCCACGTCGGACAGGCTCAGCTTGCCGTAACCCCTGCGGCTGAGCACCTCGTAGGTCGCGCGCAGGATGCGCGTGCGGGTGCCGGTGTCGCGGTTGCCGGAAGTCGAGTCCACTTTACAACCTTTACAGTTTTTGTAAGAAGTGTAATACTAGCCGCGGTCGAGCGGCCCGGTCCGTTCCTTCGCTCGTTGTCGAATCCTAGGTGTCTCCTGCCTGTTCACGGGGGAAGCGGGTGCCTCGGCCGCACGAGAGAGAGGCATCATGACCGACACGCTCGTCTCCGACGACGCCATCGACTTCGACCCGTTCGCCGCGCACTTCCACGAGGATCCGCACCCGATCTACCGCCGGTTGCGCGACGAGGCTCCCGTCTATCACAACCCCCGCTACGGCTTCTACGCCCTGTCCCGCTACGCCGACGTGGCGCCGGCGATGAAGGATTTCGACGCGTACTCCTCCGCCCGCGGCGTCACCCTCGAACAGGTGCTCGCCCCGGAGCCCCCGGACCAGCGCATCCCGATGATCATCATGATGGATCCGCCGGAACACACCCGGATGCGCAAGCTGGTCAACAAGGTCTTCACCCCGCGTGCCATCGCGGAACTGGAACCGATGATCACCGCGACCGTGCGCGAATTCGCCGAACGCCTGGATCCCGAGCGATTCGACCTGGTCGAGGACTTCTCCACGTTGTTCCCGATCGAGGTCATCACCACCATGCTCGGCGTGCCGCGGGAGGATCGGCAGCAACTGCGCGCCTGGCTGGCCGCACCGCTCGAGCGCGCCCCCGGCCAGATGGAACTCAGCGAGGAGGGGAAGGCCGCGGTCATCGAATCCACCATGTTCTACGCGCGGCTGATCGCCGAACGCCGCGCGAATCCGCAGGACGACATGATCAGCCGCCTGATCGAGGTCGAGGTGGACCGCGAGGACGGCAGCAGCACCCGGCTCAGCGACCGCGAGATCCTCGGCTTCGCCGCGCTGCTGGCCGGCGCCGGCGCGGAAACCGTCGCCAAGGTGCTGGGCATCGCCACGGTGGTCTTCGCCGATCATCCGGACCAGTGGCAGGCGATGCGCGCCGATCGCTCCCTGATCCCCGGCGCCTTCGAGGAACTGCTGCGCTACGACGGCCCGGTCCAGTACGACGTGCGCTACAGCCGCCGCGACATCACCCTGCACGACCGCACGATTCCGGCCGAGAGTCCGGTCCTGATGCTGCTGGCCTCGGCGACCCGGGATCCGCGCAGCTTCACCGACGCCGAGCGTTTCGACATCACCCGCCCCTTCACCGGCAACAACCTGGGTCTCGGCTACGGCATCCACCGGTGTCTCGGCGCGGCCCTGGCCCGGCTCGAGGGCCGAATCGCGCTGGACGCCATGCTCGATCTGATGCCGGAATACGAACTGGACCGCTCCGGCCTGCGCCGCGCTCACGTCACCAGCGTCGGCGGCTGGACCAACGTACCCGTCCGGGTACACCGCTGACCGGCGGATATCGCCGTCCCGCTTGACCTCGAGCATTGTTGAGGTAGCAGCCTGGTCGAATCGTGCTCTGACGAAAGGAAAACGATCGACATGCGTGCTGTGCAAGCGAATTCGTTCGGCGGTCCCGAGGTGCTCACCCCCGGCCCGGTCCCCGACCCGGTGGCCGGCCCGGGGGAGGTGCTCGTCGACGTCGCGGCCGCCGACGTCATGTTCCTCGACACCCTGCTGCGCAGCGGCTGGGGCACCGACTTCTTCCCGGTGCGGCCCCCCTACATCCCCGGCGGCGCCGTCGCGGGCGTGGTGTCCGCGGTCGGCGCCGGGGTGGACCCCTCCTGGCTGGGCAAGCGGGTCGCCACCCAGACCGCCGCCAGCGGGATCGGCGGCGGCGTCCCGACGGGCGGCTACGCCGAGAAGGCCCTGGCCAAGGAACAAACCCTGAACGAGGTCCCCGCCGACCTGGACCTCACCACCGCCGCCGCCCTGGTCCACGACGGCCGCACCGCCCTGGCCCTGTTCGAGGCGGCGGCGATCCGCCCCGGCGACCGCATCCTGATCACCGCCGCAGGCGGCGGCCTCGGCACCCTGCTCACCCAATTGGCCGCCGCCGCAGGCGCGAAGGTGATCGCCGCCGCCAGAGGCGAAGCGAAACTGGCCCTGGCGCAACGCCTGGGCGCCACCACCCTGGTCGACTACAGCGAATCCGATTGGGCGGAGCAGGTTCTGAAGGCCACCGGCGGCGAGGGCGCCGACATCGTCTTCGACGGCGCCGGCGGCCCACTGGGCCGGGCCGCGGTGGACGCCACCGCATCCGGCGCCCGCTTCCTCGCCTTCGGCAGCGCCGCAGGCGGTTTCGCGATCGACGAGGAGACGGCGACGGCCCGCGACATCACGCTGATCCCGCTGCGCTCGGTCACGGCCGGCGGCCTCGACTGGAAGGAGATCGGCGCTCGCGCCCTCGCCGAGGCCGCCGCCGGGCGCCTCACCGTCACCGTGGGCGGCCTCTTCGCCCTGGAACAGGCCGCCGAGGCCCACGCCGCCATGGCGGCCCGCACCACCCTCGGCCGTACGATCCTGACGGTCTGATCAGGCGGTACGCGGACTGAGTACCACCACCGAGATCGGCCGCTCGGTCCGCTGCTGATACGCGGTGTAGCGCCCCTGGTTGACCTTGTCGACCAGGGCCCACCGCCGCGCATAATCCGGATCCTCCGGATAGGTCGCCCGCGCCGTGACCGGCACCCGCCGCCGCCCGACCTGGATCTCCACCTCCGGCGCCGCCTTCAGATTCGCGAGCCACCCCGGCGGCCGCGGCGCCCCGCCGTTGGAGGCGGTCACCAGCCAATCCTCGCCGTCGCGCGCGTAGGTCAGCGCGCTGACCCGCGACTGCCCCGACTTCCGCCCCACGGTCCGCAGCAACAACGTCGGATTCCCGAACAACACCCGATGCCCCACCAGCCCATCGGAAGCCTCGTAGATCTTCTGGTGCACCCGCAACACATTCCCGAACAGACTCGCCATCGCCGCCTCCTGTGTCGTCGCGGCCACCCTATCGGTTTCGCCCGTTCCCCCGAATACGGCGCCGATACCATCCGCGAGCCCCTCGGGCCCGAATACCTCTGTGGTGTCCGGCGGCGGCTTGCGCGGCCCGCCGGACACATCTCGGATACGACCGGTGCTGGTGATCGAACGCCCCGAGCCGCTGACGCTCACCAGCACCGGTGTCGAACCCGGTCGGCTCCCGAGCAAGGCCAACCGGGTCATCTCACCAAAGCCCCCGGATCACCCGGAGATCACCAACGATCAGGCGGTGACGAGATCCCAGGTGCCGTCCTGCGCCTGGGTGCAGGTGTACTGCGAGCCACCGGTCTTCGGCGACGCACCGTCGGCGGCACACGCCTCCTGGGTGGCGTAGTTGCCGATGTAGTCGCTGTGCACGACAACCGGGTGAGCGGAGGCGACACCGACACCGGCGGTGGCGACAGCCGCGCCGAGAATCCCGGCGGCAACGAGGGTCTTGATCATGAACACTTCATCCTTTCGATGTGGCGCGAGTTTCCGCGCCGCAGAGAGGGTATCGCCTCCGAACCGGTTTGTCGGAGTTCCGCGCCGAAGTCCACCCACCCCCCACGCGGTGCCAGTTACCAACCGGCACCGCCCGTTTCGAGTACTCACCATGATCAACTCGGATGTGGGGATCGATCCGAGTGCTCGGAGGTTAGTTCGGCGAGGGATCTGTATCGCGGGCCGTGCCACATCCCCTCCGCCTGAGCGCGAGGTGAGCCGCGCCGCCGCCCGCTCGCGCGGTGCCCGCTCGCGCCGCCGCTGCTGCTCGCGGCGGCCCACCGACGATTCGCACCCGGGCCTCGGCCCAGCTACAGCCGCCCCCGGAGCCCGAACACAGCAAGACCCGCCATCCGCTGCCACCCCGACCCGACGGGCATCTTTTGTCGCCACACCTCCGACTTGCTATCGTCCGGGGCATGCCCCTGTAGCTCAGTCGGTTAGAGCTGGGAACTCATAATTCCTCGGTCGCAGGTTCGAGCCCTGCCGGGGGCACGTACAGCATCTGCACAACCGGTGTCCGCCGTGTAGGCAGGCATTGGTTGTGCGGTATGTATGGTGTTGGTGATCCTTTCCGCCGCGTGGGCGATGTCGGGGAGTTGGTCAGCGGGCAGTGTGACGGTGATGGTGACTTGGTCTTCGTCGTCGTGCAACCGGACGGCGAGTCCGGTGATCTCGAACAATCTGCGTAGCAACGGTTCTGGCGCATGGGCGAGATTGAGCGCCAGGTAGGGCAGGGCGTCGAGGAGTGCGATGTCGGCGCTGCCGGGCCGGTGGGGTTCGGTGCCGTCGGCGGCGTCGAGTTGGGAGATGACGGCCAGCGCGGCGGTCTTCTCGGCATCGAGGTCGTTGTAGGTGCCGCGCAGCCTCTTGGTGAAGGGGTCGTCGGGGTCGCCGTCCTGGGCTTGCCGCAACACTGCATTCTGCCGCCGGGTCACATCTGCCACCACTCGTTGGAGCCGTTCCCGCTCGGCTTGACGATCCCGCACGGCCCGGTCGTCGAGACCGTCGAGGTCGGCCGCGAGGAGATCATGGCGGTGCGGGCCGAACACCCGGTCGGCGAAGAATCCGGTGATCGCGTCCAGGAGGGCGTCTTCGCGGAGGTAGACAGCTTTGGGGTGGCCGGCGTACTTGTCCGGGCGGCCCCGGTTGTTGTTGCGGGGGTAACACATGTAGTAACCGCTGTCGTGGCGATGGTTGCCGAACATCCGCCGTCCGCACCCGCAGAACACCATGCCGCGTAGCAGGTAGGTGCGGCGGGTCGCCGGGTGGGTGTTGGGAATGTTGCCGTCACGGGAACCGCGCCGGGCCGAGCGCCGAGCGGCGAGTTCGTCGTACATCCATTTCGGGATCAACGGCTCGTGCGCGGGCTCGGTCGACCACACCCACTTCACCGGATCGTTGACCTTCCCGTGCCTCGACCGCGACGCGCGCCGGTTGAACACCTGATACCCGGTGTATTTCGGGTTCTTCAGTATCTCGAACACGCTCGTCTTGCCCCAGGCGCCACGGGCGCGTTCGCGCCCGGGTGGCACAGGTGGGGGATATTTCACCGGGTCGGTGTTGAGGCGGTCGGCGATGGTGTCGTAGCCGAGACCTTCGTGGTAGCGCCACAACGCGATCTGGGTGACAGTTTCCCCGCGCACCCCGTCGGGCTCCAGCCGGGTCTTGGCCTGTCCCTTCGCTGCCTTGGTCGGGTTGGGATGCCGGTAGGTCTTCGCCTTGTACCCGTAGGGCGGTTTGCCGATGTTCCAGCCCTCACGCACATGGGTGCACAGTCCGCCCCAGGATTGTTCGAGAGTGTTGAGGACTTCGTATTCGGCCACGGACTGGTTGATCCGCCGTTGCAGGATCCGCTGGGCGCGGCTGCCGGTCAACGTGATCGGCTCGTTCGCGGCGAACAGCGGTACCTCGGCGGATTCGAGCTCACGTTCGATCGACAGGCCCTCGAAGGTGCGCCGGGCGACGCGGGAGACGGCTTCGCAGATCACCACGTCGAAGCGGCGGCCGGGGTGGGCGGCCTCGTCGCGGAGATCAGCGACACCGCCGTCTCGGGCGATCGGGATGGCGAAGCGTTCGTAGTCGCTGCCGTGGCCACGGTCGTCGAGTTCCATCCGGCCGGACTCGACGTCGTAGAAGTGCGCCACGATCACCCACGAGTCGGGGATCGCGGTCTTGCAGTTGTTCAGCTGCCGCAGCATCGACTGACGCGGGTCCTGCTGGTCCTCGGTGGAGGTGCGGCCCAGAAACGCCACCCGGACCTCGTCACGCAGCACCGCGACCGGAACACCCAGCGGGGACACCGCGTAGTCGGACAACCCCGACGGCCCCGACACGGGCACGGTCGCCGACAGGGATGCGGCCCGGTGAGCCAGTGCGGGGGCGGGCGGGTTCACGGGCGGATCGTCGGGGGTCATGCGGCTGCACCATCCTGCCTGGCATTATCGGATTGTTGTTGCACAGCCCACTCCAACAATTGCTGAGTGACATCGGCGAGTTCGCCACGCAATTGTTCGGCGCGGGGACCGTGAACATATCTGACACGACCGGCATAGTGCCGGTCGGCACTGCGTTTCCTGACCTGATCGTAGTGCCAAACCGGCTGTTCAGGATCGGTTTCATGGCGTTTTTCACGGTTATTGTCAAGGTTATTCCGGAGTGCTTTTCGCCGTAGTGGAATCACTACGGCGCCCGGGTTGTCGTCCGGGTTGCCGGGGGTGGTGTCGGGCGTGCGCATGGGTGCCTCCACTGCTCGCGGTCCCCTGCTTGTGGGAGGGTGTCGCGGGGTTGGTTGTGGTTGTTGCCGTTTCCCTGTGCCGCTTCGACTCCTCGACTGCCGTGGCACGCGTCGAGGCCAGCGATCACGCTGATGCAGTTGTGGTCCCAGCTTGACGAACCATCACCGGCCCCATACTCTCTACTGCTATTCTTGGGTCTGTTCTGTAGGCCCGGTCGACACACTGGGTCCTGCAAAATACCTCGTTGCGAGGGTTCTGTAAACCCCTTTCTAGCAACTTTTTCCGATTCTTCGCATCCGTGCTGGCTGCGGTCGCTCGCAGAGGTGCTGCCGAGACCGGCGAGCATGGTGCGGGACCGGGGTGTCTCGCTCATTTGCCTGGTCTCGGTGTCTCCGCGATGTTCTCGTGAACGCCGCTACGATGCGGAGGGCGCTGTCGGCGCGCGTCGCCCGCGGCAGAGCGCCGAGGACAAGACACGCAGGACATGGCAACCGGGAAACGGTTGGTTGTCGTCGGTGCTTACAAGCTCCTGAGGATCTCGGCATCTATGGGTGCGAGATAATCCCCTTTACGCTCCAACAGCTCAAACCGGCAATCCCGTCGAAGGGTGCATCATCGAAGGTGTTGACCCGAACCGTCTACGGGGAGGGGTGATGCCGTCCATGATTGGGTGATGGGGAAGAATCCCGCGCTGCTGAATCGGGCTCAGATCGCTGTCCTCGAATGGATCCTGAACGGGTGTCCCGACGGCGTGTTCACCGGCTATGAGCACCGGGCAACTGCCCGCCGCCTTGGAGCGCCGTGGTCTGGTCACCGTCAGAGGGAAGAGCCGGACCTGGACAGCGGCGATCACCGACGCCGGGCGGAAGTGGCATTCGGCACAGCCTGCCGGGCTGCTGCCCGATGAGTCGGACGCAGACCACCTGATCGCTCGTGTTCAGGCGGCGGGTGGGCGGCTTGTTCTGGAGAAGGATCACGATATCGTCGCATCTCACGAGCGGCTCGTTGCGATGAGCTTGAAGTCTCCGGCGCGACCGAGGGGCAAGAAACTGACCATTGTCTCGACAGGGCAATGGGGTTCCGGTCCGAAAGCGGTCGTATTCACCGAACACTTCGACGATCTGATCGACCCCCGTCCGGTACCCATTCCTGAGCACATCGCAAAGTACCATCCGGCTGTCAAAGCCTATGTGGCAGAAAAGGACTGGCACTTCGTTAGCGAAGACCACGTACTGCGCGCAGCACGGATCCTGCAGGCGATCGCCACCGAGGCAGGTGTTCGCGGCATAGATGCCACAACGGCAGCTGCCGCCGGCCAGGATGCGGACGTCCGCGGAAGGCGTTTCCTGAGTAATCCTCACCTGGTACTGCAGACATCAGCTGGGCCTTACCGTCTCCAGATCAAGGAGATCTCCGCTTCGGGCGCGCCACGAGTTGACCCAGGGGCGTGGCGGGAGCGTAAGCGACTGCCTGCGTGGATCAGGCACCGCGATTGGGAGTTCATCGGTACCGGAAAGCTGGAGTTGGTGGTCGAAGGACGAGGCAGTAGCCGCAACGGCGATCACTATCGTGACGCGAAAACCATCACAGTCGAGGACAAGCTCCCCGAGGTGTTCCGGGCATTCGAGATCCACAAGCTCCGCGCTGATTGGCAGGAGCAGCAACGCCAGCGTGAGGAGACTCAACGTCAGCATCGCTGGGAAGCGGCGATGGAAGTTGCGAGAGAACGCTACTTCGAGCAGGCGCGATGGGAGCACTTCAAGGGCTGCTCAGGCGAATGGCAGGCGGTCAACCGGCACCGCCGATTCCTTGCCGCAGCCAGGATATCCGCTGAAGAGTACGATGGCGGCGACCGCGACATTATTGTGCAGCGCCTCGATGATGCCGAACGACACCTGGACAGGCTGGACCCGATCCTCCAGCTATCACGTATCGCATCGAGCATACCGGATCCGAAGGCAGAGGACCTCAAACCCTTTCTTCAAGGCTGGAGCCCACATGGGCCGAACGGGTTGCGCTGGTAGTAGTATTCACGTAGACCACTGCAACTCAATCTAATTGAGCCTTCTTCAGTGGCTTGCGCAGCCATTTGACCGCGCTCGCCGATTGTCGTTGAATTCACAGCGAAAAAAGCGATAGTTGCTCTTGGTCGGGCACCTGGCGGCGGGAAGTTGATTGAGCCTGGGTGGGCGCTGAAAGCGTAGTCCGTCGAGACGTCTTGGTAGTCGGCCGAGGTTGAACACTGAATGGCTGGGTGTGTGCCCGCCGTGACTGATCGCTGTTTGGTATCGCGGTGGACTGCGACGCGCAGGTGGGGATATCGTCGGCAACCGTACGTGAAGAGAGTTGTTGGCCGCAGTGGATGCACTGTACCAGTTGCTGTTTCGCGTTCGGGCGCCGGAGTTGTGGTGCATCTTCGTAGGCGATTACATGGCCGACGTTCATGAACCGATTCTGAAGTTCGATCCAATGCAGTTGAGTGATTGCGGCCATGTCGATGGATGGGCGAGGCTTCGCTGGAGAAACGACTTTTTCACCAAAGGACGAGACGGATTCTGTCCAGTGTGTGCGCTTGTCCGGGTCGTGATCCTGCTCCGAGCTTCTGAGCACTCGGTTGTTTTCGTGTACGAACTCCACAGCCAATTCTTCCTTCAGGGCTGTAGGGATCGGTGGACCGTTCCCGGTTTGGTGGACACGAGGGTCGAAGCTGCCCGGTAGGACGGGAGTTCGGTGTTGGGATCGACGCGGCGTAGGTTTACTGATGAGTACAGGGCTCAGGCGGTAGGATTCGTCCGGGATGAAGGTCGGCCGGTGGCTGAGGTGGCGCGGAATATCGGTGTCCACGAGATGACGTTGAGGAATTGGTTGAAGAAGGCGAAGGAATCCGGTGGCGGTGATTCCGCTGATCGGGATTTGACCGACTCGGAGCGGGCCGAGTTGGAGCGTTTGCGTGCGGAGAACGCGGAGCTGAAGATGCAGGTCGCGTTCGCAAAAAAAGTTGCGACCTGGTTCGCGAAAGACCAGCGGTAAAGTTCGCTGCGATCGCGGGCTGGGTCGAGTCCGGGGATTTCGGTGTCGAATTCATGTGCCGGGAACTGGGTGTTTCCCGGTCGGGGTATTACGCGTGGCGTGGCCGGGCCGTGTCCGGCCGGGACCGGGAGGATGTCACGCTGACCGGGCTGATCGCGGCGATGTTCGAGAAGCTGCGCGGTAATCCGGGTGTGCGCCGGATCCATGCCGGCCTGGCGGTGGCGGGGTGGCGGGTGTCACGTAAGCGGGTGTGGCGGTTGATGCGGGCCGCGGGCCTGCAAGGACGACATCCGAAGTCGTTCCGGCGGACCACGATTGCGGGTACGCGACCGGTCGGCGCGCCGGATCTGATCGGCCGGGACTTCGCTACCGGGGGCGGTGCGGGCCGGCGCTGGTGTGGCGACATCACGTATGTGAAGACCTGGTCCGGGTGGGCGTACATGGCCACGGTGATCGATGTACACGACCGGTCGGTGATCGGGTGGGCCGTGGCGGATCATATGCGTACAAGCCTGGTTTTGGAGGCCCTGGATATGGCGCTCGGGCGTCGCCGGCCGGAGCCGGGTATCATTTTTCACAGCGACCGGGGAGCGCAATATACCTCACGAGAGTTCGACCGGTATTGCCGCCGGAACGGTATCCGCCGTTCCCTCGGTCGGACTGGATCTTGTTTCGATAATGCCGTATCGGAATCACTGTTCGCGACCTACAAGAAAGAGCTGATCCATACCCGTCCGTGGCCGACGGTCGAGGTTCTCCGGAAGGCGACGTTCGGCTGGATCGAGAACTACTACAACGTTCAGCGCAGGCATTCAGCTCTCAACTATTTGACACCAATGGAATATGCGTTAGGATTCAGGGAAATCAGTCAGATCGCGGCTTGATCCGGTGTCCATTCAACCGGGAACACTCCACGGGATGCCCTGCGAGGTCAGAGTGAGCTCGTCCAGCGAGCACCGGAGCGGTATCAGCTCATCGTGCATGCATGGCGGCAAGTGCCGGACCCGATGGACGATGTCGTCCTGAGTTGCTGGGTCGGGCCATAGAGTTCGATGTGGCGCGCCCACGAACAAGGTGACGGATTGTTGGTCAGGGTCGAAGGTCCACAGCTGCTGTCGAGGGTCGCCATCGCTGAGGACGATCCGGTGCGGTCGGATATCGGGGCGCCACAGCCAGACGTCGACCACGCCGTTGTGCTGGTAGTCACGGTGCCGGTTGACCCACTCGGCGTCGGACAGCGGATAGCCCTGGATCTCGATGGCGACCTTGTGCCCGTCGGCGAACACCATATGGACATCGGCACGGCGTTCGTGATTCGGTAACCACACCTCGTTGCGGACGTCTACCACGCCAGGTTGCCTCCGTGCCCATGCTGCCAGCATCGACTTGCTGGTCAGATGCCACATAGTCTCGGGGTTGTGCCGTCCTTCGGGCGGTGCGCAGCCTGAAGGGTGAGCGAAATGCGGTCGGCGTTGGCCGGCTACTCGGGCCTTGACGACGACGGAAACCCGCCGGTCGCGTTCGGCGTAGCAGAGAGCACATACCAGTGTCCGGTCACCGCTGAAGCTCTTTGCTCTAAGTTCTTGCACGCGTGGGTCGGCCGGATCCGTTGGCATGCAGACGTATTGCCTACATGTCAAATCGAGCGCGACCACGAGCTGTTCGGAGGAACCCACCTTGGAACACCTCTATCGAATAGGGTGGCGGGCCATCCGGCGATGGCCGGAAGGCTTTGGCGGGCTTCGCTATTCGAAGAGGTATGAGTTTCGGCGGGTGTGAGTAGAGGAGCCTCGAACGGCTGATGTCAGTACGAATATGTATCGCCGAGTATGTTCAGGGTGGGGTTGTTCATGCTGCGTGGCCCGCATCACCAGGATAGGGACATCTGGGGCGGTTGTCGACATCCGTTGTGGGCGGACTCATTTCGACAACGGGCTCGCTGATTGCCTGCTCCTGAGGTATGGGATGACGGCATAGTTGGTGGATGGAGGATGAGCAGGAACACGGATCGACGGTCTCGGTGCCGGGAGCGCGCGAGATCGACATCGATCCGCCGGTTCGCGTTCGCGCCGAGGGAATTTCGACAAATCAGTTGCTGTAACGGCCTGAGTTGCAAACGTCGGCGTTGGCATCTGGTGTTGACGGCTGGCCACTCGATGGCGACGAGGATAGGCTACTAAAACGCAACTGAAAATGACGCATGGTCAGCGTCGATCTGCCACTACCGTCGAGCCTTTCGAGTCGCGGCATACTGTTCTCCGGAAAAGTCCCCGGTCCATAAATCTTCATTTAGGAGTAACAGGACATCCCGTTCGGTATCTTTATTTAAAATGAGTTGGTTTCCGTCCATCAACTTTTCCGGATCGAGTCCGCGACTCTCCATCTTTTCTCGCAACACATCATTAGTAAGCTGATGTAAATATTCACTCTTCAAAATACTCTGCACGCGCCGCCTCATGACAGACGTTTGCCGAAGTCGATTGGATAGCCATTCGACACTTTCTGCCAATATCGGCAGGGCCTTACCTAAACTCTCGGCCCACTCGGATGTCTTGGCCAGCACAGCCTCACTCTCCTTGAATAAAGTCTCAAAATTCTTTTGATGGAGGATGTGTACCTGACTCGGCCTAATTATCACGTCGTAAAATGTATCGAATGCGAGTAGCGGCTTTTCTACGCGCGTCAGAGTTTGGTCAAACAAAGCGACCAGACTTTTCTTCGCCAACTGCACCGGGTTACCTTTTCTGACGAATGCAGTAAGCTTATCGGGATCATTTCCTATAACAAGTGCATAGAGCGCTATCGAGTGACTTCGGAGATCGTCATCGATAGCTTGTGACAATGAGGCTGCCTTGAAAATTGTGTCGAGAAGTGCCGTATCCAGCAGCTCTTCACGATCGGTGTCGAGATACGAGCACTCATCGTCTTGCTCGTCGCTTGGGTCGTATCGACGTCCTTCGGTACTATCGATCTTGTTGAGCGCCCCCATCGCGTATCGACGCAGACTGGATGTGACATCCCCGCCGGCTTTCAGTGCGCGTCCATGTGCGTTGCGGCCGGAACGCCATGCAACTACCAGTGTGGCCGTGTCTTCGTTACCAAACTCAAGCATTGTCAATGCCGGTATGCCCCTTTCGTCCCGTTCGATCAACGAGGACCCCGTCTCGAAATCGAGTCGCGGCCACGGATTGACCGATCTCGATCTTACGCCGGGTAATGAGATATGCTTCCAGACCGTTACTGTCAGTGATCTGCAGTACCCGATAGCCGAGAATGTACAGCATAGGGTTGATTTGGACCAGAGAAGAATGAAGGTAGATCGCTGCCGAAACAACGATGAAGGCGCAGTATGCAAGGATGTCTCGTAGATTCGGTGTGGTGACCGTTACGAATGGGAGCAGATAGGCACCCAGATATGCTCCGGCCTCCGTGCCAGCGTCTTTCACTTGCTGCAGGCGGTGTATCCCAGGTGTCGCTCGAGCATCGAGGACAAGCAGCAGTATCAGTGAGGTTGCTCCAAGTAGCGCCAGGATCGCACATCCCGCAAGGAGTGTGAGCGGCTGAAATCGGATCGCGAGCAGGGCAAACAACGGCGCATAACCCGACAAGAAAAGCAAAGGCTTGCCTAGCATGGTTCCCCCCGGCAGGTTGGTTTCCCGGCACTCGTCGTTGAGTCTGCCGCAGAGGACCGACACGAACGCCTGGTGTCAGGTACCCCCGTCGACATATCGGGCGCCGCTACACCCGAGGGCCGCGCCGTCACCGGATGGTGCAGCAGCCCCACCAGCGGGCAGTACACGGTAGTCCAAGCAGCCGGCGCCTGCCGGGATCCACATGACCAGAGACTGCTCACACATCTGTCTGCTGATCGAGCGCGGCCTCGTAGAAGGCGTCTGCGAGCGCAATTATGACAGCGCTGATGCCAGGGCCGTCGCTGAAGAAGTAGTCGGCCATGGTGTTGTGGGCCTCCTGGTTGTCGATGACCGCGTCAGTGACCGCTGCTTGGAAGTCCTGCGATTCCATGAACTGCTTCTTCGAGTTCACCTTGGTCTGGTTGACCAAGTCTGGGTAGGCGAGCAGCCGCTGCACCAAGCCTTGCACGAACTCACGGACCTGCGATGCGGTGAACGATTCGGCGCCGAAGAGGTCGTTCATCTTGTCGATGACTACCTGTAGTGCGACATACTTCGGCTCTTTCCGGGTGCCGGTGCCCGCGGCGCCGATGCCCTTGAGCTCACCGTCACCGGTCAGCGAGATGTCGACCGCAGTCCCCTTGGTGTGCTTGACCCCGACCAGGACCACGTCGGAAAGATCGACCTCCGCGGCCCAGGAGGAGTCCGCGATGACCTTCTCCAGCAGCCGCAGAAAGATCGATAGCATCTCCATGTACGGGTCGCCATAGTCGACGATTTGGCTCATGAAGTCGTAGAGCCGGACGTAGGTGGAGACGTCCTTGCGGAACAGGTCGAGGGTGTTGAGGGTGACTTTGTCGTCGGCCTCGATCGCTGCCGCGTAGCGGCGGGCGAAGTCGTTCTTGGCCGGGCTGATCGCGGCCGAGAGCGCGTTGTTGCCCTTGCGAGTGACCCACAGTTCGGCGACCTCACGAACCTGTTCCGGCGTATAGATCCCGGCCTGGGCGAGCTTTGTGGCGAGGTGGACGACAACGTATGGATCGGTCTCCATCTCCAGGGTGGCATTAGTGAAGTACGGCTCGAACGCAGCCTGGATATCTTCAGGCTCGTTCACGAAGTCGATGACGAACGTCTTGCGCTTCTGCTCCCCACCCGCAGTACGATGGGTGCGATTGAGCCGGGAAAGCGTCTGCACGGCAGTAACGCCAGAGAGCTTCTTGTCGACGTACATCGCTGAGAGCAGCGGCTGGTCGAACCCTGTCTGGAACTTGTTGGCGACTAGCATGATCTTGTACGTCGCACCCTTGAAGGCGGCGGCCAGGTCTGAGCCGGCGCCAGGGTTCAGGTTAACCTCGGTGAACTCGTCGTCCTTGCTCGGCTGCGGCCCCCAGTCTGAAGCCCACTTCTCGTCCTCAGCCATCGTCACCGAGCCGGAGAAGGCGACCAAGGTGCGGTAGTTGTATGAGGCGTCCATCGCGGCCCGTTTGGCGATGTAGACATCGATCGCTTTCTTGTATTTCACCGCAGCCTTGCGCGAGTCGGTCACGACCATCGCCTTCGCCTTGCCCTCCAACAGGTGGGCGACGTTGGCGTGGAAGTGCTCGACGATGATCTGCACCTTCTGGCTGATGTTGGTCGGATGCAGTTTCACCCATCGCATCAGCCCCTTACGTGCCGCGACCTCCTCCACCTCGCCGTCGCCGCTCTCGGCCTTGCCGGCGATCTTCAGTGCGGTGTCGTAGGTCTGGTAGCCCTTGAGCACGTCGAGGATGTAGCCCTCCTCGATCGCCTGCCGCATCGAGTAGAGGTGGAACTCGACCGGCTTGCCGTCAGGACCTTTGCGACCGAAGAGCTCCAGGGTCTTGTTCTTCGGTGTCGCGGTGAATGCGAAGTAGGAGATGTTCTCCGATTCGGCCCGCTCGGTCATCTCCGAGGCCAGGATCGCCTCGACGTCGACCGCACCGCCCTCCTCGATCTCCTTGAGCTCTTCCGCGGTCAGCACAGCCTTGAGCTTGGAGGAGATCTGGCCGGACTGTGAGGAGTGCGCCTCGTCCGCGATCACCGCGAACCGGCGCCCCCTCAACGACGAGTCGGCCCGGATCTCGTCGAGGGTGAACGGGAACGTCTGCACCGTCACCGCGATGATCAGTTCCCCGTTCTTCAAAGCTGTTGCCAGCAGCCCGGATTTCGACTTCGCTCCCGCTTTGCGAACATCCTCCAGGCTGATCGTGGCCACGATCTTCCCCGACCCGTCGATCTGCCGGATCGCCTCCTGCAGCTGCCCGTCAAGCACGGTGCGGTCCACGACCACGATCACCGAGTCGAAGACCTTCTCGTCCCTCACGTGCAGCCGCGCTAGTCGATGCGCGGTCCAGGCGATGGTGTTCGTTTTCCCCGACCCTGCCGAGTGCTCGATCAGATAGCGATGCCCCACCCCCTCCTCGCTCACTCCAGCCACGATGTTCGTCACGGCCTCCCACTGGTGAAACCGAGGGAACAGCATGCTCGTACGCCGCACCGACGTCCCAGTTGCAACATCCCACTCCTGCTTGGTCTCCACGATCATCAGCCGGCCGATGATATTGAGCCAGGCATCCTTCTCCCAGACCCGATCCCACAGGTACGCCGTTGCCGACTTTCCCTCGGCACCAGGCGGGTTGCCCGCACCACCATCGTGACCGATGTTGAACGGCAGGAACTGCGTCTTCTCCCCCTCAAGTCGGGTGGTCATCGCAGCCAGATCGTTGGAAACCGCGAAATGCACCAGCGCGCGATGCCCGAACGACAACAGCGGCTCCGACCGCCCGTTGGTCAGCGGATGCCGGCTCTTGCGGTACTGATTGATCGCGTCATCGAGGGACTGGGTGAAGTCGGTCTTCAACTCGACGGTGGCGACCGGCAGCCCGTTGACGAAGAAGACCAGATCGATGCTGCGCTGGTCAGCGGTGGAGAAATGCACCTGCCGCATCACCCGCACCCGCATCGCCGCGTACTGCTCGTTGGTGGTCGCGTTCAGGCTGGTCTCGGGGCGGAACTGGGCCATCTTTAGTCGGCCACCGCCGATGTAGTGCACCCCGTTGCGCAGGATATTCAACGTCCCTCCGCCGTGTTCGAGAGGCTTGTCGAGCGCCGTGGTCAGCACGTCGAGGAACTTCGCCTTCGAGCCTGCGGCTTTCAAAGCCTTCTCGTACGCCGGCTGCTGGGTCTGTTCCAGCCAAGCGAACAGATCCTCGGGGAAGAACGCCCGCTCCCGGTCGTAGCCAGCGTCGTCCGCCGAGTACAGCCACCCGTGGGCGTTCAAATACGCACAGATCTCGGACTCGAAGACAGCCTCGTTGTGGTCGGCTATCACATCATCTCCTGCACGTCGATCTGACCAGTCACCGCCGCCGTGATCAACGCCGACCGACGCTCGCGGGCGAGCTCGATGAACCGCCGCGTCTCGGCGATCAGCGCGTCGATCTTCGCGGTTTGCTCGTCGAGGTATGTCGCAATGGCCTGCTGCTCGTCGAGTGGCGGGAGATGAAGTTCGATTTCCCTCAGCTTCTCGCCAGTGAGGTGAACGAATGAGACCGACCCGTAATGATTGGCGTAGTAGGCAGACTCGTAGAGGCGGAGCATCGACCAATATACGAACCGAGCATCCACCCGTGGCCCGACCCGCAGGCGGTTGACGGTCTTCTGGAAGGCGATCCCCGGTGCCGACTCGACCATGAACCCTGGACGACCCACCGTGGCGCCGCCCTCGATTAAGAGAACGTCGCCCGCGCGGAGGTCGAAAACTTCCATCTCTGCGTCGGAAAACGGCATCTCGTTGAGGTCCACGAGGTTCACAGAGCCGTCTGCACGAACATCCGCCGCCCGGACGTACGCCCTTGGCTGGTCTCCATCGCGTATCGCACGGCCCGCGTCGAGCATCTTCCCCAGGCTGGTCTCACCGATGTGCTTGATCCTGTGACATGTCCACGAGTCGGTCGGTGCCAAGGCTGATGAGATGACTGCTGCCCGCCGTTCGCTGAGCATCCCGATCAGCTGCTGCTGCTCCTCGATAAGCGTGTCGATACGGGCGGTCTCGCGGTCGAGGTAGTCGGCGATTGCGCACTGCTCGTCCAGCGGAGGAACAAGCCACGGCGCGTCGGCCAACTCTTCGCGGTTGACCTTCGGCATCTTGACGCGCATTGAGATGATCGTCGCAAATGTGTGGAACGGCCGCGCCAAGAAGTAGTAGAGAGCGAATCGCGGCTCGACCTTATCGGCGAATGATATGCCGTACATATCGGCGCTGCATAGCGCTTCCGTCTCAGCGATCGCCGCCTTGTTGAGCGCTGGCCGGATCTTCGAATACACGAGTTGTCCCTGCGCGACGAGGTACTTACCGCTGTCGGCGCCCTGCTCTTCTGCCGTTTCGACGCCGATGATTTTGCCCGTGTTGCTCTCGATGTGGTTGGGAGCAATCAGCGTCATCCTGCTCCACGGCTCTTCGCGAGGGTCTACCTGCCCGCCGTTGATCACCGCCTCAAAGCGGAAACGGCTGACCTCCCAATGCGCTGGCACCTCGCCCAGCCACGGGGAGTTTGTTGGCTTCATCTCGGCATAGAACTTCATCAGTCCTCGACCTCCCGCAGCAGATCGAGGATCTTGGCGACCTGCTTCTCCAGATCGGCATCAATCTCGGCGAGGGAACGCGGTGGGATGTACTTGTAGAAGTGGCGGGTGAAGGGAATTTCGTAGCCAGTCCTGATCTTGCCCCAGTCAATCCAGGCGTCGGGCACATGGGGCTTCACCTCGGCGTCAAAATACGCCCGGATGACCTCGACTCTACTGGCCGCGCCAGCTGTCGAGCCGCCATAGGTAAACGGGACGTTCTCAGTATCGCGCTTCTTCGTGTCCGGCTTGGGCTTGCCTTTGCGGTCGACGACGGGGTTGCCGGACTCATCAAGGAGCGGGCGCTCGACAGTGATGGTCCAGTAGCCGAACTCGTCGTTGCGGAGCACCTTGGAATAATCCGGATCGGCGTCGGTGAAGTCGGTGTACAAACGCACCACCTTGGCGCGGTCACCCTTGCTGAGCTCACGGTTCTTTGCGCCGAGGTTCTTACGCATCTTGGTCCAGAACGACGTGCCGTCGATGAGTTGGACCAGGCCCTGGCGATCGGGACGCTTGGTGTTGTCGAGAATCCAGATGTAGGTGGCGATACCGGTGTTGAAGAACATGTTTGTCGGCAGCGCGACGATGGCATCAACGAGATCGTGCTCCAGCAGCCACTTGCGAATGTTGGAGGGGCCGGACTCGGTGGCACCGTTGAAGAGCGGCGAGCCGTTCATGACGATGCCTACTCGGCCGCCGCCGTCCTCGCGGGCGCGCATCTTGTGAGCCAGGTGGAGCAGAAACAGCATCTGCCCATCCGAGGTCGCCGGTAGGCCAGGGGCGAACCGGCCATAAGGACCCGCTTCGTTGTGCTCTTTCGTGATTGCCTTGGCATACTGCTTCCAGTCAACGCCGTACGGCGGATTGGACATGCAGAAGTCGAACTGGCGGCCCCTGAACGCGTCATCGGTGAGCGTGTTACCGAAGGCGATGTTGGTCGCGTCGTGTCCCTTGGCCAGTAGATCCGATTTGCAGATCGCGTACGACTGCGGGTTGTACTCCTGGCCGTACAGGCTCAGCTTCGCGTCGGGATTCTGTGCGAGCAGGTGCTCCTCGGCCAAGGCGAGCATGCCGCCGGTGCCCGCGGTCGGATCGTACAGCGTGCGGACGATGCCAGCCTCGGTCAGGTCGGCGTCCTTCTCGGCAAAGAGCAGGTCGACCAGCAGCCGGATCGCGTCCCGCGGGGTGTAGTGGTCACCGGAGGTCTCGTTCGCGGCCTCGTTGAACTTGCGGATGATGTACTCGAACGCATCACCCATATCGGCGTTGGAGACAACGTCCGGATGCAGGTCGACGGCCTTGAAGGACTTGACGACCTCACGCAGCAGCTCCGCCTTCTCCAGGGCGAGGATCTCCTTCTTGAAGTCGAAGTACTCGAACACATCGACATCAGGCGAGAACCGGTCGATGTAGTCGGCAAGGTTGTCCGCCAGCCCGTCAGCGTCAGCCAGCAGATTGGCGAAGGAGTAGTTCGAGGTGTTGTAGAACGGCCGCCCAGTGGCCTTCTTGACCTCGATCTTGAGCCGGTTGGGGTTGTCGTACTTCGCCGCCAGCTCGCGCACAATCTCCAGGTCGGGTTCGAGGATGCAGTCTAGGCGCCGCAGGATCGTGAGCGGGAGGATCACGTTGCCGTACTGGTTGGGGCGGTAGGGACCCCGAAGTTGGTCGGCAATCGACCAAATGAAGCTACCGAGGGTGCTCACACGGCTCCTTACAGGGCTCACTCGACGATGGATGTTGGACGCCCAGCGCGAGCCCGTGCGCGCCGTCCGAACAGGCGCACAGTCTGCAGCAGCCGGTGCGTCACGAGAACATCATCGCGTATCACGGCACCCTGTGTGGCACGAGGTCGGCAGTGGCCCGCTCAGCGAATCCTTCGCGCTACGACCATCTCGACGGGTAGTGCGACGATTTCTTCTCAGATTGTCGTAAGGCTCCCCTCTTGGTCGGATCCGATCAGACCCACAGTGGCGCAAGAAGGTTCGGCGACGAACCAGGCGCCCGGACGGCGTACAGAGATGGACCCGGACACGGCTTGCGTGCAAGCGTGGGAGAGCCTGATCATTATGACAATGTGCCAGGCCATGCCTCGAAATCGTTCGAGAGCTGGAGATCCATTGGCCGCCTCGGCGCGGCAAGATTTCGCGCAGTTGGGGTTTGCGGTGGTTACGCCGCTGATCCCCGCTCAGGTCCGGCATGCGGTAGGTGTGGAAGCTGTTGGCTTGGCTAGGGACGCAGGTGTTCGCCGTGAGCTTTCGATACCTGAATCTGGGTGTACCCCGCGGCGCATGTGGAACGTCACGCGCGCAGCGATCAAGGCAGGGGGATCGGTGATTCCGTCCCTGTACCGATCCACCGTCATGTTGGACTGGCTGACGATAGTGGTCGGTGAGCCCGTGCACCGCTGTCCGTATGAGCCGGAGCAGTTTGTGATCACACAGCTCGATCGGGCCGGCGACACTCACGGATGGCACTGGGACGACTACAGTTTCGCGCTCGTGTGGGTAGCCGAGTGCCCCCCGCCGGCCGATGGCGGGTTCGTCGAGTGCGTGCCTGACACCGCCTGGGACAAGGCGCGCCCGGATGTGGAAGAAACCCTTCGTGAGCGTAAGGTGCGTCGGCTCGACGTGCTGGCTGGCGATGTCTACGTGATGCGGACGAACACCACTCTGCATCGGGTACACCCGATTGCTCGCGGTCGCCGGACGATCGTCAACATGACGTTCGCGTCGTCGCGCGAATTGTGCACTGTGGTGTCTCACGAGACGATGGATGCTCTGTGGGCGACGTCGGATGACCGTGGAAACGGAGTCGGTGGATGCAACGTGTCGAGTTGATCTCAGTGGATGGAATACGGCTGGAGGCTGCGCTGCACCCGGCTGTGAGCTCGCCGTGCCGCGGTGTCGTCCTGTTGGTGCACGGCGTCACCGTGGACATGGATGAGGGAGGAGGCATGTTCGTCCGGCTGGCGGAGCGACTGGTGGCGGCCGGTTTCGACGTGGCCCGCTTCTCGTTTCGTGGCCACGGCGGCAGCGGTGGAACGCAGCGCGGGGTGACGATCGCGGGCGAGTGCCTCGATCTGCAGGCCGCTGTGACTCTTGTGGCCGAGCGCTTCACGGGACCGGTGTCGGTCGTGGCGGCCAGCTTCGGTGCTGTCTCCACAGCGTTGTCGCTGCCGTGGTTGGAGGATCGTCTTCATCGGCTTGTGCTGTGGAATCCGGTGCTGGACCTTCGTCATACCTTCTTGGCGCCGGAGTTGCCCTGGGGCGTAGAGAATTTCGGGCCCGAGGCGCAGGAGCGTCTGCGCGACAGAGGGTTTCTGGTCGTGGATGGTGCGTTCGAGCTCGGACGAGTGCTGTTCTGCGAGTTCGACCGCTACCGGCCGTCGGAGCAGTTCCTGGCCAGCAGTGTCCCGGCCTTGATCGTGCACGGCGACAAAGATTCGGCGGTCTCGTATCCGATCGCCGCAGATGCTGCTGGTAGGCGGGAGAAGGTGTTGCTGCACACCATCTCCGGCTCTGATCATGGCTTCGATTCACGAGAGCGGGAGGACGAAGCGATCTCGGTGACGACCGATTGGCTGGTGGAGCAGTCTGCGGTGATGGCATGAACCTTCAGAGCCTGTATGCGCCGGTCCGCCTCGGCGAGGCAGCGGTTGTGGGCGAGCACTGCGTGTTCGGGTATCCGAAAGAAGCCCGCATTCGGGCGGCTCAACGTGGTGAAAGCTCGATTGGCGATCCGGTGGTGATGGGCGATCGCTGCCTGGTCTTCAACCATGTCATTGTCCACGAGGGCACCCGATTCGGTATCGACTGCGTGGTCGAGGATCGTGCTCGGATCGGCTACGGCTGTAGGTTCGGGGACCGGACCCGCGTCGTTCACGGTGCGTATATCTGCGATCGGGTCCAAGTCGGGCAGGATGCCTGTGTTGCCGGATTCATCTGCGACGCAACGGTTATCGGTGACCGCGCCACGGTTATGGGCGACTTGGTGCACGAATATTCGCGACCGGACTTGGGCTGGTGGGGCGTTGACGAGGCCCCGCCGGTTATCGCCGCCGACTCGATAGTTGGTTTCGGTGCCAGGGTGGTCGGTGGTGTGGCGGTCGGGCCACGGAGTTATGTCGCTGCTGGCGCTGTGGTGACCAAGGACGTCCCACCGGAGCACGTCGTGACCGGTCTCAATCGGCATACACCGATCGAGAAGTGGTCGGGTCGAAGGCTTTCCGCGCTGATCGCACACTGGTCTGGCCAGTCACGAGCTTAGCCTGAATCCACTGACGGGGGTTTCGTGCTGGTCCGCGCGCCTGCGGCGCGCGGACCAGCGGGTTTCGGGCGTGGGGTAGCCGCTGGCCTGGCCAGCTTTTCCACGTGAGTCCTCGGTTCGGGCCCGTCGGGCGGGGATGGTCAGATGCTGTCGGGTTGTGGTGGTGTGTAACCGATTGTGTTGTGCCACAACGTGAGCCATGCGTCCGCCCAGGGCCAGCAGCGGGGCAGGTGCAGGATGGGACGCCGTTGAGGGCGAGCGAGCCGGGCGGGGATGGTGATGATTTTGCGGCGCAGGGTCGATCCGCGGGCCCGGCCGAGTCGGCCACCGGCCAGTATTCCGGCGGTGCGCAGCAGGTTGTGGGCGATCGCGGCGCACAGGACCCAGGCGAAGTTGGCGCCGAATTTCCCGGACGGAATGTGAGCCAGTGGCCCGTCGATCAGGTCGGCGAACACGGTTTCGATGATGGCGTGTTTGCGGTGGGTGATGTCGGCATCGGCGACGGGCTCGGTGGAGTTGGTGAAGAACGGGTGATACCGCCAGACCGGGAACAGGGCATCGGGGTATCGGGCGTCTTTCACCCGGCGCACGATCAGCCTCGCGGTGGTCCGGTCTTTCGTGGAAGCGAAAGCGGTATAAGAGATTTCGGCGACCTCGGCGTCGGAGATCCACTCACCGGTATCGGGATCACGCACGGCACCGGGATACCGCACCGGAGTCCATTGGTCTTCGCCGATCGCGGTGATCGCGGCGTTGACCGCCGAATTCTTGGTCAGTACCAGCGAGAACTGTGCCCCGGCGCGCAACGCGGCGCACACGACTTTGCGGGTGCCGTATGCGGAGTCCCCACGCACCAGCACGATGCCGGTGGCGCGGGCGGCACGAGCGGTGCCGATCGCGGCGGTAACCATCGATGCGGCACCTTTGCCCGAGCCGGTCTTACCTGCGCGTAGCCGTATCCCGGCGATCACCGGTGCCGCCAGGTCGGTGCTGATCGTGGTTGCCAGGGGTGAAAGTCCTTTGCGGAGAACCTTTTTCCCAGCAATCTTCGTGTGCCCGTACGACGCGCCCTGCTTCTGGTGGCCATAGACCGGGCGCAGCAGCGAATCGATATCGACGAAGGTCCGCACAGCCGCACCGGGCAACAGATCCGCGCGCGCGGTCAAGGCCAGCAGATGCTCGCGCATCACCGACTCCAACTGCTTGGCGTGACCGAATGTGAACTCCCGCAACAGAGTCCCGACCGTCGAGGGCGCATACACGCCACTGAACAGCGTCTTGCACCCGCCGCTGCGCAGCAGACCGATATCGTCGATGCTGTCCGCACCCGCACACATCCCGGCGATCAACGTGGCCAGTTTCGGTGCCGGGTTCACCGACCCGGACTTGACTCGTGGCGCGTCGATGGCAATTTTCTCGGTCAACAGCCTGGTCAGACCCGTCTGCTCGGCCAGGGTCATCACCGGAACCAACCCCGCCACCGACACGAGGCCATCATCATCGAACCTCGCCGAGGACTCGGCGAACCTGTGGAACAATCGCACTGAAAGTGTCTTTCGGAACTTGTCTTGGTTGTTGTGTGGTAACTCCAATCATCCCAGGTCAGAAGGCACTTTCTTCATTTCGACACACCCAAATACACCGAATTCATCGGTGGATTCAGGCTTAGACCGTGTCTCATGTGGATGATTTCGCCAGTTTCTTGTGGCAGGTCAGTGCTGCGGCGAGGGTGAGGAACGCGAGGAAGTGGGTGTGCTTGCGGTCGTAGCGGAGGTTGAGCCGGTGGTAGCCGGTCAGCCAGGAGATCGTCCGTTCGATCACCCACCGCTGCCGGCCCAGACGTTCGGAGGATTCGACGCCCTTGCGGGCGATGCGGACGCCGATGCCTCGACCGCGCACCCATTCGCGTAGTTCGGCAGTGTCGTATGCCTTGTCGGCGTGCAGTTTTCCCGGCCTGCGGCGGCGTGGGCCGCGTCGTGACCGGACCGCGGGTATCGCTTTCACCAGCGGTTTCAATGCCTCTGCGTCGTTGGTGTTGGCGGCCGAAATGCCTACTGACAGGGGGATTCCCATGCGATCGGACAAGACGTGGATCTTCGAACCGGACTTGCCGCGGTCGACCGGGCTCGGCCCGGTCAGAGCGCCCCTTTTTTCGCCCGGACACTGGCCGCATCGACGACGGCTCGCGACCAGTCGATCAATCCCCGGCTGCCGAGTTCGTCGAGCACGGCCCGGTGCAGCCGCCGCCACAAGCCGGCTTCGGTCCACGCGGCGAACCGGCGGTGCGCGGTCGGCACGGTCACCCCGAACGACGGCGGCAGCATCCGCCACGCGCAGCCACTGGTCAGCACGAACACCACCGCGGTGAACACCGCACGCTCATCGGCCGGCGCCGTCCCGCCGCCCTGCGGCCGCGGCTCGAACCCCGGCAGCAACGGCTCGACCAATCTCCACAACTCGTCCGGTACAAGACGTTTCGACAACTCATCGACCACAAGCCGAACATCATGCCGCACAACCAGATCCAGCACACACCGAACGAATCACAACCACGTAAGACACGGTCTTAGGCTCCGCTGTGCGCGGATGTATCGATGAAGCCGGAGTCCTCGGTATCGCTGCCGGCGACCTCTTTCGGGCGCTGGGTAACCAGCGGCGGATCGAACGCCAATGCAGTGAGCTGAGGTGGAAACCGTGTGCGCAGGTCCTCGCGGGGATGTGGAACGTAGAGCGCGGGAAGGAACTCGTCGACTGGGACGATGGCCTGCCGCAAGCCGACGGCAAGTAGCGTCGCGAGAGCGGTCCGGGTGAATAGGTAGGCGTAGCTGCAGTGGCTATACCCAGGAACCACGAACCCCGGGACAGCAGCCTGGCGATCAGGTTCGAGGGGGTACCGGCCCAGATACAGCAGCTCGAACGGCGCCGCCTCCTGCCGGAGGCGATTCAGTCCGTGCAGTAGGTTCTCGGTGAACGCGGTGCCCAGGACGGCATCGTCTTCGAGGACGAGAACGTATGGCTGGTCGGTGTGGTCGGCTGCGTGCGACCAGCAGGCCAGATGGGCAAGGGTGCAGCCGATTTCGCCGAACTTCAGAGGGCGGTTCCACCATGGGTTGCTGGAGTCGATTTGCCAGTCGAACAGTTCGATGCCGTCTGCTTCGAGGTCAGCGAGGGCGAGGTGTCGGCCGTCGAAGCTGCGATCGAAGTCCGAGGTGTAGGTGACGGTGAGGTCGTCCGGGAGACTTGCGTGGATCCAGGCTCGCCGGTCCTGCCTGCGCGGCAGGTTCACCACGTAGGTGGCGATGTCACGAACGGTGATCACAGTGCTCAGCTTCCGGTGTGCTGTCGGCCGGCGAACCGTTTGGTGTTGTCGGTGACCACTCCCCAACCTTCGCCGGCACTGCGGGCGATGACCAAGAGCGGCTCGATCATCGTCAAGTCGGCGACATCGGTGATGCCGCCGACGCGCCGCACCTCGGTGACGAGCACGAAGTCGTCGTCGCCGAGCCGATCGGTGAGATAGGCGGCGTTGACCGGGCCGCGGTCGGCATCCATCAGGCAACGGGCCGCGCCGAGCACGCCGAGAGTGAGGCACCCGCCGAGCAGGAACACGGTGGTGCCCTGGACAGTGAGGCGGGTCAATACCGTCAGGTCTTCGATCAGTTCACCTCGGGATGTCCAGCGAGGGGCGAGGGAAAGGCCGTCGAGTGCAGGGACCACCAAGGGATCGTCCTCGCCGAGTGGGTGCGGTTCGAAGTGGAACGGCAACTGCGGCAGAAACTCTCGAAATTTGGCGTTCCAGGGTGGCCCTCCGATCACGACCAGGACGTCCGCGTGAGTGTCGTAGTGCTCCGAGGGTGCGAAGTCGCGCACAACCACGGTCGGGGCGAGCTGGGCCAGCCGTGTCCGGATATAGATCAAAGTGTCGAGATCGGCGAATTTCGCGTACCGGAGGTAGTTCCGGTCGGCCGGCGACGCGTAGTCGGGTCGTTCGTCGGCGGGTATTTCGGAGCACACGATATCGACCTTCGCGTTCGGACTGAGGCGCCAGAATGCGCGGAGCGTATCGGCGAGGTTCTCGGGACCGGCGGCGGGTTCGGGCCGGGATTCGGCCGGCTCCTGTCCGGCGGGCGGGAGCTTCGTTTCCGTTGTACCGCTGGCGATCAGGAGGTAGGCGAGGGTGTCCAGCGCTCTGGCGGCGTGCCGGCGCACGGTCTTTGCTGCGCATTTCTGATGGCTGGCCAGCGACTCCTGACGTTCGGTCAGTGTCGGGAAGCGATGGTCGTTGACGAGGTTGAAATCCACCTCAGCAAACTGTCGCTCGGTGTCGGAGAGCAGTCCGATGGCCGATCGGATGGTCGCGTCGAGTTGCGCCACCTGTTCTGCGGACCCGGGAATGTGCGGCCGCCCGTGAGAGAGGTAGTCGCGGACCGGCGTATCCAGCGCGGTCAGCAACGTGGTCGGACGTGCGAGCGCCGGGCCCTGGCGCAATTTGATCAAGCACTCTTTGACCTGGTCGATCGACGGCGGCGAGCTGAGCACCATCTGTCCACGATATGTCCAACCGACTTCGCCTGTACCGCCGATATTCCATCGCCACGCCAACCGCGTGTCCAGAAATTGTCCAGAACTGGCGTCCGGTGTCCACGGATACGGCAGCCGGAGGGGATGGCTCGATACGACCGGGCCCGCGAGACTCGGCAGGGTCCGTATCACCTGGGAAGGAGGGAACCATGGACGAGGAGATCGCTGCCGTCACCGGCGAGTACGAGTCGCCGGAGGTCGAGACGAAGCTGCTCATCAGCCGCCAGTGCAACTGACCTGCTCACTCGGGCCCAGATGACCCGGCTCGAAGGTTGTTGTTACTCAAGATGTTTGACGTAATCCGGATCGGAGGGAGCCTCATGCTGATCTTGTACATTGGCGATCTGCACTTTTCGGGATGGTCGATGCGTGGCCGAATAGCCGTGCGGGAGAAGCAGGTTCCCTTCGTGGAACGTCTCGTCGAACTGGACTGGCCGACCACCGAGACGTCCGAGGGCGTGCTCACCGTCGACGACACACCACCGGAACGCGAGTCCCGCGCGGGCTGCCATTGCCAGTTCACCGGCCTGCAGGCCCTCGATGCCGAGGGCCTGCTCGCCGGATCCGTGATCGAGACACTGCCGCGGGTCCCGGTACTGGTCGACACCGACACACACGCCGTGGCTGGTGACGTTCTCGCGATCGCCGAGTACCTCGACGACATCGCGTCGACCTCCGGGTGTTCTCTGCTCGGGACGACCGCGGACCAGCGTGCTGAGGTGCGGTCATTGTGTGCATGGGCTGCTCAGGATCTGCCCGTGCTGATGAACGATGCCACCTACGCGAAATCGCTACAACCGAAGCGGTTTTCGAGGCCGGAGCCGTCGGCGGTGGAGCAGGCACACTGGGTCTGCGACACGGTCGCGGCACTTCTCGATCGGCATGGCGGACCGTACACGGTCGGTGCCTTCAGCCTGGTCGATGTGATGTTGTCGACCTACTTCCAACAGATGATCGGCTGGGGAATCACGATCACCGACCTCCCCGTCGCGGACTATGCGCAGCGCCTGCTGGATCGGCGGTCGGTTCGTGGCCACCTTGACGAAGCCAAGGCCATCTACCGGGCGATCGATGCTGCGGAACCCGGTAGCCCGCAATGGATTGCGCGTCACTACCGATACCGCCGCGCCGACCAGCTGTTGCACAACTGGCAGACCGACAACTGCCTGCGCCTCACCAACGCCTCCGCAGCTCGCGCGGTCGACCTCGCCTACGCCGGCCGCACAGCCGAGGAAATCGCGATTACCCTCGCGGCCGAATACCGGGCACCGGCCACTCGAGTCGCCGCCGATGTCCGGGCGCTGTTCGCCCGCCTCGATCCACGCCACGAAAGCCGGGCCGCATCATGACCACCACATTCGACACCGTTCCTTCGATGCTGCGCTACCGCCCCGACCTGGGACTGCTGTTCGACCCCCGGGCCGGGGTCTTCCACCGGCTGCGCAACACCGTCGCCAAGCAGATGATTGACGAAATCTTCGCCGGCAGCGACCGGGACACCATCGTCAGCACCCTCAGCCAGCGATTTCACGCCAACTCGGGTCAAGTCGCCGCCGACCTCGACGCCCTTGTCGCGGCACTGACGACACCACCGGCACCGAGGACGGACAGCCACGACCGGTCGCTACTGGAGATAGACAAGCGCTTCGACACGACCTTGGACTTCCCACTGCGCCTGGAGATCGAGCTCACCGCGGTCTGCAACTGGAACTGCGGCTTCTGCTACAACGTGTGGAAGATCGATCCGACACTGTCCGACAACGACATTCGAAAAGCCGTCCGCCAGATCCCGGAAAAACACCTGCCTACCGATCTGGCCATCGAGATCCTGGACCAGTGCGCCGCGCAAGGCTGCTACGTCATCCGCTACAGCGGCGGCGAAACACTGCTGCATCCCGACGCCATGCACATCTTCGAGCACGGTGGCCGGCTCGGCCTGTACCAGGTGGTGTTCACCAACGGCCACTTCATCACCGCCGACCGCGCCGCGCGCCTCGCCGCCGCCAACGTCCGCTGCGCCCTGGTCTCCATCCATGGCGACCGTGACCAGCACAACGATCTCACCGGGCATCCCCGCGCCTACGACAAGGCCATCACCGCCATGCAATTGCTGCTGGACGCAGGGATCAACGTGGTCGCCGAGCTCACCCTCGTCAAAGAGAACATCCCCGGGGTGCTCGACGTCATCCGCGACGCGTACCGCCTCGGCGTCCGTGAATTCGGCATCATGCGGTACGTACCGACCGGACGCCACGACGACCGCTACGGTGTGCCGGTCTCGGTGACCCTGCCGTTGATGCGCGAGATCGACGATCTCACCGCCACCGAATGCCCCGGGATGACCGTCGCCTGGCCCTGCGCACAGAAACTCTGCGCCGCCGACACCGATACCCCGCTGCACGCCGACGACCCCACTCTCGCACTGCGGTTCTCCCAACTCGTGGGGCACTGCGAATCCGGAATGGTATGGGCCAGCGTCAGTTACGACGGCCAGCTGCGCAACTGCCCGCACAGCAATGTCTACTTCGGCCGCCTCGCCGAACACCGGCTGGCCGACCTCTGGCCTACGCTCACCGACCGCGTCCACACGGCCGTCACCACCCGGTCCACTTGCGCTGGGTGCGCCGTGGCCGACGCGTGCCGCGGAGGGTGTCACCTGCCCAGCTTCTTCACCGCGAAAACCGGTACCAGCCTCGGCATTCCGAGTGTGGGCAGTGTCTCGACCGCCACGACCGACCGATAGGATCACGCGATGGCCGCCGACGCGCACCTCCGCCCTGAGTCGCCTGTGACTCTGTCCATGCAAGACGCGATCCTCCGCCTGCAGAACTACTGGGCCGGTCATGGTTGCGTCATCGCGCAGCCGTTCAACACCGAGGTCGGCGCCGGCACCATGAACCCGGCCACCCTGCTCAGCGTGCTCGGTCCCGAACCGTGGAAGGTCGCCTACGTCGAACCGTCGGTTCGGCCCGACGACAGCCGCTACGGCGAAAACCCGAACCGGTTGCAGACCCATACCCAGTTCCAGGTGATCATCAAACCCGAACCGGGTAACCCGCAGGAGCTCTACCTCGGGTCACTGGCCGCACTCGGCATCGACCTGCATGCCCACGACGTGCGGTTCGTCGAAGACAACTGGGCACAGCCGGCCATCGGCGCTTGGGGCCTGGGCTGGGAAGTCTGGCTCGACGGCATGGAGATCACCCAGTTCACCTACTTCCAGCAGGTCGGTGGCCATACCCTCGACCCGGTGCCGGTCGAGATCACCTATGGCCTCGAACGCATCCTCATGGCTGTGCAGAAGGTCACCCACTTCAAAGAACTCCTGTACGCGCCCGGCGTCACCTACGGGGAATTCCTCGGCCAATCCGAATACGAGATGTCGCGGTACTACCTCGACGATGCCGACGTCGACGCCACCCGCGCCCTGCTCGATCTCTACTCTCGCGAAGCCGACCACCTCATCGAACGACGACTGCCTATCCCCGCCCACACCTTCGTGCTGAAAAGCTCGCACGCCTTCAACGTTCTTGACGCCCGCGGCGCCATCTCCACCACCGAACGCGCGAAATGGTTCCAGACCATGCGCACCCAATCCCGTGCCGTCGCCGGCCTATGGGTCGAGCTTCGCGCCGAAGCCGGACACCCACGCGGCAGCTATCAGCCCCTGCCGCTCGCTAAGCCGGCCTCCGACCCGGCCGAGCTGCCCGCGCACGGTGGGACGCTGGTATTCGAGATCGGCACCGAGGAACTACCGCCGCATATCGTCGACGACACCGTCGCCGCAGTCGAACGAGAAATCGTTCGACTGCTGGCCGAAACATCGCTGCACCACAGCGAGATTCGCGTCGACGCCACACCACGCCGGATCGTCGTCCGCATCGATGACATCGCGGACCGGGAACCCGACAGCCGCCAAATCCGCCGCGGTCCCAAGGTCGCATCTGCGTACGACGAACACGGATCTCCGACACGCGCCCTCCAGGGTTTCCTCAACGCGCAGGGGGTTACCGCGGACGACCTGATCCGGGTGGAGGCCAACGGCGCCGAGCATGTCGCCGCCGAATCCCTGCGTTCCGGCCGCACCGCCCCGGACGTCCTCAC
The DNA here is from genome assembly GCF_000381925.1 of Nocardia sp. BMG111209. Taxonomy (NCBI): domain Bacteria; kingdom Bacillati; phylum Actinomycetota; class Actinomycetes; order Mycobacteriales; family Nocardiaceae; genus Nocardia; species Nocardia sp. BMG111209. Next base: position 3,980,045 of record NZ_KB907307.1, on the reverse strand, counting down.
GTCGATCCTGTCGCAGGTCGTCACCAGTCTTCACGCGGACAAGAACATGCACTGGAACGACCCCGCCCTCAGCTTCAGCCGGCCGATCCGCTGGCTGCTGGCTCTGCTCGGCGACACCGTGCTCCCTGTCACCGCTGGTGCACTGACCGCCAACCGCATCACCCGCACCCATCGCAACGCCACCCACCCCGAGATCAGCATCGGACGCGCCACCGACCATGCCGCGGTACTGCGCTCCGAGGGAATCGTCCTCGACCGGGAGGAACGTCGGCAAGCAGTCATTCGAGCCGCGTCCGACCTCGCCACCCAGCACTCCGGCATGGTCGATATCGACAACGAGACGGGCCTGGTCGACGAAATCACCAACCTCGTCGAAACACCGACGGGCATTCTCGGCCGGTTCGACGCACGGTACCTGGAGTTGCCCGAGCAGATCCTGACCACCGTGATGCGCAAGCATCAGCGGTACCTTCCCGTCCGAGCCGCCGACGGCACTCTGCTGCCGATGTTCATCACCCTCGCCAACGGCGCCTGCGATCCGGAGGTCGTCCGGGACGGCAACCAGAACGTCGTGCGGGCCCGCTTCGAAGACGCCGCTTTCTTCTGGAACACCGATCTGCGCACAACGCCGGACCAGTTCCGCGCCAAGCTGTCCGGGCTCACCTTCGAACAACGCCTCGGATCGATGGCGGATCGTACGGACCGGATCGCCGCCGTCGCACAAGAACTGGCAGCGCGAATTGATCTGTCCAACAACGACTCTGCCACGCTAGCCCGTGCCGGTCAGCTGGTGAAGTTCGACCTGGCCACCCAGATGGTCATCGAAATGACTTCTCTCGCAGGCACTATGGCCCATGAATACGCGCGCAAAGCCGGAGAACCCGAATCGGTCGCGCAGGCGCTGTTCGAAGCCGAACTGCCACGCCATCACACCGACCAGCTCCCCGCCACCCTCCCCGGTGCGCTACTGGCCCTCGCCGACCGATTCGATCTGCTCGTCGCCATGCTCGCCATCGGCGCCAAACTCACGGGAACGTCCGACCCCTACGGACTTCGGCGAGCCGCGCTCGGCATCGTCCGCATCCTTCGCGATCAGACCGACCTGGAAGACCTCACCTACCGTGACGGGCTCGAAGTCGCCGCGCACAAACTCCGCACGCAGGGCATCGCTGTCAACGACAGCGTCCTCGACACCGCGGAAGAACTCCTCATCACCCGCTACGAACAACGGCTGCGCGACGAGAACATCCCCCTCGCGCTCATCGAGGGCACGCGGCCGACCGCAGGCAACCCACTGCGCGCCGACCGGCTCCGCCTCGCGATCCAGGCGGCCCGCTCCGAAAACGACGAGCAGTTCGCAGATCTGGTCGAAGAACTGCAGCGGATCATGCGAATTCTTCCGCCGGACACCAGCGCAACCTACGATTCGGACCTGCTTACCGAGTCGGCTGAGCGCGCCCTGCTTCGAGCGGTGACAGATCTGGGAGACTCCCAGCGTCTACTCCTTCCGGAGTGGGTGCCGACCGCCGGCCCCCTGGCCGAAGCTCTTCATCGTTTCTTCGATGAGATCCTTGTCATGACCGACAATCTCGAACTACGCACTGCACGGCTCGGGCTGCTGGCTACCGCCTTGAACACTGCACCGGCCGGAGTGGATTGGAAGGCAATTCACACAATGCGCCACGCCCACATCGATTCCACCGCAGATCCAGTGAAGGTGTAGCGCTACCCGAATTTTTCACCCACGCTAATCCATTTGCGTAACAGTGTTGTTCGATCACCGCTCCCGATAAGCCAAGGGTTGTCGGGAGCGGATTTCTGTCGAAAACGCGTAGGATCAGCATGCCTTTCGTGCCAGATTTACTACATGCAAATTTTACTGAAGCGGTCGTCCTACGATCCTGAATTAACTCACGCCCGACGTACCCGGCGCCGTGAAAGTCCATAGCCGGTTTCTGTCACGCGCGGTAGGACCTCCGTATCGTCGCAGTGCCGCCGCACGGCCCGATTCGTGCCCGGTGGCAGGCCCGCCGTTTGAATCTCAGCGCGGCCAGAGTTGTCCGGCGGTCCGGTGGCCCACGGGTCCTGCCGAGACACCATATCCGCGCGGTGTCGGCCGATCGTGACGGTGGCGTGCCGGGAAACCCCGAGGCGGTAGCTCACCACTGCGGTGAACAGCACCGAGCTTGGCCAGAGGGTCAGCAGAAGCGGAAGCGACATCGGTTCAACCGCTTTCGTCTGTCAACAGCATTGTCGCTGTTTGGAGGTGGACTACACATTCGTCCGGAGGATGGAACCGGTGGATACGCCGGAGCTGCCGTGCCCGTGCCGGTGTCAGACCCATCAAGTACACCTGGCACATGTACTCCGGCAATAGACTGTCGGCGTCGCAAAAAGTTTTGGGGCACACAGGATCAGATAAAGTCATCTGCATTTCTCGCGGCTCTGGCCACCGGTATCCGGGGTGAATGTTTTCGGCGGATAGATGTCGGTTGCGCGTTCGGGCAGTCGGACCCGGCCTTCCTGGACGTCGGCGACCAGTCGGTCGAATGCTTCGATGTGTCGTACCAGTTGGTTGGCGTCGTGTTCGCGGTGTGCGGGCAGGTCCTGGCGCAGGGCGGCGAGCAGGTATTTCCATGCCAGCCAGGACACCATCTCGCCGAACGAGCTGGGGTTGACCGGAGTGTCGGCGGTGACCGGAATCTGCAAAGTGTGTGCGGCGGCTTCTCTGTCGATGGCGAAGGTCAGCAGGGCCAGTTGTTCGTGGACGGTGTCGGGAGCGTCGCGGCCTTGGTCGTAGATCACCCGCCAGATGCCGATGTATCCCAGGGCGTAGTGCAGCATCATTGCGCCCGGTTTCTCGGTGCCCGAGAACGCTCGCAGAAACGGCCCGGTATCGGGCAGAGGCCAGCCGGGCTTGGCCTCGACCGGTGGCAGTGCGTACGCACCCGGTACCGAACCGATGGGACGGAAGGACGGCATTATGTGAAACTCCTTGGTAACGAAAGACATTGAGGACGAGACCATGACGGCGCGTCCCACAGTTCGGCGCACGGCAACGGCGGCATGTCGGGGCGGACGTTGTTGTCGATAGTGACCACCAGTTCCAGTGCGGCCAACGGTCCGCTGCCCAGTTCCTCGGCCACCTGCCGGGGTGTGGGGCCGGGCTGCATCGGGATCAGCGCGGGTGCCGGGTGGAAACAACGAGTCGGCCGGCGGTGACGAGAGCGCGCAGCGCCGCTGCTTTCCGTGGACACTTCCTGGCCCGGCAGGCGAGGTGATATCGCATCACCGTGTGCGCTTGGTCGACAGTGAACGGCTGGCCGGGGTCTCGGTGAGTTTCTTGGCCGGACAGGACCACCGTCTGGTGGATAGCGAGGGTTGCGTACGGCATCGGTGCGCCTTCCGGTGGATCGGATCGGTCAGCGGCGCCCGGTACCAAGGGCTTTTGCCACCAATCCCCAGCTCGCCGGGTCCGATGCGCCGCCAGAGGGGATACGGCGTCGGCTTGGTACCGGGGCCGGATCCACCGTAAAACCAAGAAAATACCTGGTAGGCATGGATATTTGTGTTGCTAGTCAGATATACGGAATTCCATATACCGTTGCCGGGCAATGCTTTTCATCTCGCAACCGCTGGGACATATGCGGCGGAGTGTAATCAGCAGTGTCACAGTTCGACGGTGTGACCCGCTCTGCGGACGACTTTGCGCTGGTTGCCGCCTGTACCAGGGGCACCAGCTGTAGTTGATCGAGCTGTTCCACTTTGTGGAATCTGTTCCAGGGTCAGGCGCGCGTTCACCCGAGTACATACGCGGCATCGAGCCGTATCACACGCGTCAGATGTGCGCTGCGCGCAGTCCCAGAAATTCTTTCACTTCCGAGACTGCGATGTGGGGTCGCACGGTGGCGGCGATAGCGTCGAGCGCGGACTGGAGCCGTGCCGATGCCACGTTGTTCACCTGGTCGATGTGGTCGACGAGCGTCCGGCATCCTGCGGCGATGTCACCGCCTTTGATGCTGTTCTCCGCCAGCATTATTCGCCAGCCAGTGTTCTCGCGAGGCCACGGCGCAGTACCGTCGACCGCCGTTTGCAGATACGTGGTCGCTGTGTGGTGGTCGCCGAGCCGCGAATACGCTCCGCCGGTCATTCCAGCCAAGGCCGCAGGCGGCAGGTACACCCAGTCAGGATCGTATCCACGGCTGGATTCGTATGCGCGATGCGCCCGGGACACCGCGTTCACTGTGGCACCGGTGTCGCCCATGACGCCGTGAGCCACCGCCTCGTAGATCGCTGCCAGGGCACGCAATTTCGGCCCTCCGTCGCGGCGGGCGGCGTTTTGCGCGGCAGTCGCCAGATTGACACCGTCGCGGGGGCGCGCGTCCTTGGTGGGCTCTGATGGTCCGAAACCGCCTTGGGCGCTTTGCAGGGCGGCGTTGAGGAGGGCGTGCGACGCTGCGATGCCGTCGTTCGCGGCCGTTGCAGTCTGCGCTGCCTCAGCGTAGTAGCGGCGGGCCTGGTTCAGGCGTCCCGCGTCGAAGTGCACCCACCCGGCGGCGGTCATCATTTCGGCAGCAGTGCTGGTGAGCTGCCGTCCGACAGCCTCGCTGTAGCTCGCCGCGTCGAGTAGGTGCTCGACGTAGCGGACTTCGTCGGCGGCCACGCGGCACAACCGATCACCGCCGACGAGCAGGTCGAGTTCGTGTATCTCGTTCACACTGGCAGTGATCTCGGTGACATCAGCAGCGCCGATCTGAACGCTTCCTCTCGACGACACCGGTACGGCCGCGCGTGCTGCGGCACCGGCGGTGAGGGTCGCTCCCGCAGCGAGAGCGCTGGCTCGTAGGAAATTGCGACGGTGCACATCCGCCTCCTCATCCGACTCCACTACCAGTATGGCAAGTGGTACGTGGAGCGCTTGGGCGATGCGTCGCAGGACCCGTACATCGTGTACGGCGGCACTGTCGTGTTCGAGTTGCGAGATAAGTGGCTGACTGTAGCCGAGGATTGCTCCCAGCTCGGCTTGTGTCATACCGAGTGACTTGCGGATCCGGCGGATGACCTCTCCGGTCGTCATGTGCATCCAGTACCCCCACTGTCTGTTGAACGTGCATCTGCAAGTCCGGCCTGCAAGCCCGAGATCCGTTGGTGGTCAAGGAATTTGACCTTCGACGACACCCTATACGAGCCTCCCGGATATTATCCAGGTTCCACCGGATTCGCGCCACCAGGCATTTCGATGCCCGTACTACAACCGGCGATATTTCCATTTCAGGGGAACGTTTATTCTTCTCATGTATCGATTTGGCGCATCAGACCGCCTTTGCTGCACCGGGCGTCATCAAGTCGACAGTCGAAGAGTTCGTGGGGCTGCATGCGCCGCAGCTTGATGCCCGGTGTTCGGATTGGGATCGGTGAAAAGTCGATCTATGCGGAGTCCGCGCTTGATTCCCATGGTGTGTCTTCGCGGAGGCGCAGTCCTGCCTTGTGCCGGATCTGGCACCGCACTCCAAGACCGCCGTTTCTGCACGGCAAGCGCATTGATGTCGGCTGTCCACAGATTTTGTGCCAATCACCGGTGTGCTCGTTGCGCGCCAGGAAGAACCGGAACCGTGAAACATTCCGGAGCGGGCCGCATCCCGGCCGGGATATGACCAATCAAACCGAGCCTATCGATTCGAAGGAAGTCATGTCCGCAACCTCATTGGAAACCATCCGCGCCGACAGCGAGGACGCCCTGTGGCAGGCTCTGAATACTCAGCCCATGGCGACTACCGCCGAACTGTCTGCCGCAGCGGGGATTACGGTGTCCAGCGCCCGCAAGATCCTGGCCCGGTGGGTCGACGACAACACGGTCATCCGCCACGCCGATGACTCCAACAGCCCGCACCGCTGGGCCGTGGCCACCGGCGACGCCGTGGCACCACCGGTTCCGGGCACGGTCGAAGAAGGCACGGTCCCTGCAACCCCACCGGCGGCCCCAGGCACCGATACCCCGGGCACCGATATCACCGCCCAGGGCACGGACACGCCGCCCGCCGAACCGGCCACCCACGTCGTGCCCCCGGCCGATGTACCCGCCGCACCCGAACCGGCCCCTGAGCCCGCCGAGAACGCCACGCCGGACGACACGGATCCGGCCGGGCTGCCAGAAGACGACAGCGGTTCGGTGTTCGGTGCGTCGTGCCCGATCTCGGTCGGTGACGAGGTCGCTAATCGGTACCACCGGTCCTGGCGCGGGCGGGTGACCGAGGTGCTGTGCCGCGATGGTATCGCCGGGTGCATCATCGAAGCCCCTGATGGCGCGCAGAGTTCCATTCCGCCGTGGGCGCTGGTGCCCGCCGGGCCGGACGGTGTCCCCGAGCAGTGGCAGCAGCAGATGGACGCGCTGATCGCCGCCCAGCACGACCGCGCGGTCCAGGGGTTGCAGGACCGGTCGACCGCCGCGCGCGAATACCTCGAGCACCTGGCCCAGCGGCTCGGCGGCATAGCGACGGCACTGGGCAACGGAACCGCCGCGCACGACGACGACACCGCCCCGATCGCGGAGTACGCGGCCCACCTCAAGGCCGCCCTGCTGGATCTGAACAGCTTCCGCGCCCGGGTCACCGACTCGGGACTGCTGACCGGCGAGGAAATCAAGCGGGCCGCCGCCCGCCCCGCCAGCGCCCGCTCTACCGGCATGCGTTCCACCGCTACTGGCAGCACCTCGAATGACAGCACGGCCGGGAAGCTGCCCTCGGGTGGTTTGCGCGGCATGGTGGAGGACGTCCTGCGCGACAACCCGGGCCGCAGCTTCACCACCACCGAGCTCAAGCGCGTGCTGGACAAGGAGTACGAGCGGAACATCTCCAGTGGCGCGATGAGCAACGCCCTGGACAAGCTGACCGGACAAGGGGTAGCGCGCCGCATCAGCGACACTCCCCGCACCTGGGCACTGGCCTAGAACCCCTGACAACCGCCCCCCTGGTGGGGAACCGGCACCGGCCGGTTCCCCACCAACCCATCGCGCCGATTGTGTGGGCCGACCCCGTGCCGACCACGACCGGTTGACCGGCGAACCTATATCGGGGCGGCGTCGGTGCCCGCATTCAACGGACATGATCGTCACCGGGTCGGAAGCTGGATGTCCAAATTCATTCAGTACGACGTCGGCGGTGCGGGGCGGGTCTGGTTGGGGTAGAGAAGGTTTTGGATCTGGGGGTCGTCGTGGTCGAAGGCTGCCTCGTTGCAGGGCTGCTCGGTGCTGGTGTGGTGGGCGATTCTCGGGCCGCGTTCGGGGAGATCGGCCAGCCGTAGCTGCTCGGGGACAGCGTCGCCGCGCTCAGGTGTCCACAGCGCCCATACCGGGCCTGCCGGGCCGTCGGGGTGGGTCAGGTCGCGACTGGTGGTCGCGATCACCAGGCTGGGGCCGTAGGTGCCGAACGCGCGGGCCAGCGCGGTGCGTAACCCGGCCTCGCGGCGGGTCGAATGCACAGAGAACAACAGGATCCCGAACCTGTCGGTCGGGAACCCTTGGTAGTCAGCGAATTTGGCGATCACGGTTTTCAACGACTCTGTGCCGGTGTCGTATTCGAGGAAAAATCGCACCACGCGGCCGTGCTGTTCCCAGCAGCCGTACCCATCGGGATGGAGTTGATCCTCGCCGGAGGCGTGGGTCCAGAACATCTCGGCGCATCGGCGCTCGGACCACCACTGGGTCAGCCCCGGCACCGAATCCGGCTCCATCGGATCGCGACGGCGAGCCCGGTTGCGGTGGGCGGCCAGGGCAGCGAAGAACCCGTTCACACCCAGCCGGTGGCCGAGCATCGGCGAGCACGCTAGCCGCTCCAACCCGAGCGCGTACTTGGCTGGTGTGGGCGGGGTCTGCGCGCGCTGAGCTGCGATCAGGCGTGCGCCGGCATATCCGAGCGCGTGCCGTGTCTGGCTGGTGCCGCCGCCGTAGAGGGACTCGCGGAAGGCGAATAGCATGCCCATCTCCCGCAGCTTGCGCAGCCGATCCTGCGCGCGGCGCACCGACGCGAATTCCAGCGCCGCGATCTGGTCGGTGGTGAAGACCTTGTGCTCGGCAAGCAAGGCCAGCAGGCGCCGGTCACGATCGAGCAGGCGGAACCATGCACCCGTGTCCGGATGCCCGCCACGATGCACACTGCGTCCGCCACGCCGCCCGACGGGGGAGTACGTCCGAGTTCTAGTACTCATTCTGGAATCCGTTCCGTTGCCTCGAATACGTGCCCGACCGGCCCGAACGTGCTGGCTGTCTTCGGCGTGTGGGGCGGCGGTTATAGGACGCCGAGCACCCGCCACCCCCTCCGCGCCACCAACCGCCACCCCATCCGCAGCTCTGCTGTCGTCGCGGCCGATCACCGGGCATCACCACCGGCCGACTGGCCCGTGCCGACCGCCGGCGGCAGAACCTCCGGCCCGTCGAGGCCCACCATGAGACTGGCCTGCCGGGCCGTCGGGTTCGCCGGCGAACGGCCTGCCGTCCGCCACCGCCGCAGCACCTTGCGGCCGTAGTTGTTCGTGCCCGCGATCCGGTCCAGCTCCGCGCCGGTCGGTGTCCGCCCCCGCGACCGCTCGCTGCGGTAGTACGCCCACATCCGCTGCTCGGCAGTCCACTCCGCGGGTGGACCAGACCCTGCCGAGACCGGCACGAGACCTGCGACCGGCGGCACCGGTTCCGCGGTCCCGGTCGTCTCGTTGGTCTCGGTGGTGGTCTCGTCCCTGGACTCGGGCGGTCTCGTGGTGGTGGCGCTTCAGTGCCCGGTTCAACAGTTCGACCGCCAGCAGCAACGCCACCGGCGGGCACGCGGCCACCACGACGCTGAACACGCTCAGCACCGGGGCCGCCGCGATATTCGCGCACAACGACAAGCAGATCCCGAACGCGAACGCCGACCACGCCGCCCACCGGCCGCCCCCGCTGCGATCCTGCCCGGTCTTCCACAGTTCGACCGTCGCCAAGGTCAGCAGTCCGTCCACGATCACCGGCCAGATGCCTGCCGTCGTAGGGTCCGCGCCGAACCGCAGCGCGAACTCCCGGCCGTGCCGATACGAGGCGTACGCCGCACCGACTGCGACCACGGCGGTACAGGCACACTGGATCCACAACGTCCGATCACGACGATCCGAGATGGAGGTGCTCATCCCAGCGCACCTCCCGCCCGGCACACATCTCCCACACCGCAAGAGGCACAAGCAAACAGCCGCGACCCGACGATCGAACGGCCGACCGGCATGTACGGAGCACGGACGCGGAGACAGTCAGCCCCGCGCACCACGCAGACCAGCCCATCGGGCTGCAACGGATTCAATCCGGTGATGATCCGGTCGGCGGTCACTGCGCACCACCGCCGGAACGACGACGCCGCCGGACAATGTCAACGGTGGCGGAAACCCGCAGTTCACGACGGGTACGGTTACGTGCAGATGCTGTACGCGCCGCGCCAGGGGCACCACCGGAAATGCCACTCCACCAGCGCGTATGTGATCGGTGGACTCGGTCGCTGGGGGTTGGCTGTAGCTTACGAGCCCTCTTCGAATGCCCAGCTCACCGCGGAATCGTGTGGCTGTCGCTTCCGCCTGAAGACTGACCCTCTGGTTCCAGGTGAATGCTGCCGCACCCCGTGAACGGTCTCGAGACCGAACGCGGAATACGGGTTACGTTCGCCGCAGTGCTGAGCTCCCATATCGGGGCTTCCCGGCACTTCACCATCATGACTGGCCGACACCCGCCCCGGCGGGACGTGCGAGATCCTGACCTCATCACCTCAGAACCGTTGCAGCGCAACAGCAATCATCTCCTGTGGGTGGATCTGCACCAACCGAGTACCGACGATTTGATCATCAGTCGGGTTTGAAGAAGTGACCTCATAGAGAGATTTTCGGGGTGGTCGGTTTGTGAATTGGTCGTAACGTCGGCGGGTATGGGGATAGCGATTCTGGCCGCGTCAGCTGCGATCGGGGGCTTTTCGGTGAGAATTGTGCCGTGATCGGGTGGGCATGTGCCGTCGGCGCGGATCCAGGATCTCGAAATGGTGCGCGGCGCGGTCAGTGATGGCCGAAAGGGTAACTTACGCCGGTCAGTTGTTCGGACAGTTCCCACAGGCGTTGTTGGGCGTCGGTGTCATGGGATTGGGGGGTGGATCGGACCTCGACGGGATATCCGGTCCATTCGTTGCGGCCGTCGGGGCCGTAGTACGTACCGCCGGTCGCGGTGGGATCGACGGCGGCGCGAACGATGGGTAGTGCGGCTGTCGCCGGATCCTGCAGCATCCACCAGGTGAGCAGTCGCAGCCGGGGGCTGGTGAAGATCCGGATCGGGAGTTGGTCTCCGCCGAAGGCGGTGCGGGCATTGCCGGGATGGGCCGCTACGGCTGTCGTCGGCGCTCCGGCTGCGGCGAGTCGACGCTGCAGTTCATAGGTGAACAGGAGATTGGCCAGCTTGGACCGGAAGTAGGCCTGGTTGAAGCGGTATCCATTGGTGAAGTGGAGGTCGTCGAAATCCATCACGCCACGTTTGTGGCCGACGCTGCTCACCGTCACCACCCGCGAACCCGGGGTATCGAGCAGTCGTTCCAGGATCCGTCCGGTGAACGCGAAGGCGCCGAGATGATTTGTCGCCAAGGTTTTTTCGAACCCGTCCTCGGTGACTTCACGGTGACGGATCACCGCTCCGGCATTGTTGATCAGCAGATCAACCCGGGCATGGTCTCGGATGACCCGATCGGCGGCCCGGCGGACCGATGCCAGCGAGCACAGGTCCAATTCCAGTGTTCGCACCGATGCTGCCGGGACTTCGGTGCGGATCCGTTCCCTGGCTTCGTCGGCTTTGCCGATGTCGCGGCAGGCCAATACCACCACCATGTTCCGGCGAGCGAATACTCGTGCGGCCTCGAAGCCCAGACCGGAATTCGCTCCGGTGATGAGGACGGTACGACCGTCCTGGTCGGGGACTTCGCGTTCGGTCCAACGACTGGCCATGGTTCTCGCATCCTCCTGGGTGCTGCGGCATAATCGGGACGACCATCCCGGTTGAAACTATCCGGGATGGCCATCCCGTTTGTCAATCGGTCGACGCGAGAGGAGTTGCGGTGACCCGTGCGTCTCGGCCGTTGCGATCCGATGCCCAGCGCAACCGTGAACAGGTGCTCCGCGCCGCGGCGGAAGCCTTTGCCGCGGAAGGGTTGTCGGTGCCGGTGCACGAGATAGCCCGGCGTGCGGGCGTCGGTACCGGCACGGTGAGTCGGCACTTCCCCACCAAGGAGTCGCTCTACGCCGCGGTCCTGCTGGAGCGGATGCAACAGCTCACCGACTACGCAGACGCTCTGGCTGCCGAGAACGACCCTGGCACTGCGTTTTTCGCACTCCTGACCAAGCTGGTCCGTGAGGCCGTCGGTCATCGGGGCTTGGCGGAGGCGCTGGCGGGCAGTGGATTCGACATCGAGGCCGCGGCAACGGCTGCCGGATGCAATGTCTCCGATCGGCTGCGCGGTCTGTTGCTCGCGGCGCAACAGGCCGGCGCGGTCGATCCCTTCGTCACCTTCGCCGATGTCAAGGCTCTGACGGCCGGTTGCCTGGCCTACGACGGTCCCGACCCGGACCGGGTCATCGGAGTGATCTGCCGCGGGCTCCGCCCGATGTCCGATTGACCCACCCCTCGCTCTTGCCTTCGAGCGCGCTCGAAGCCATACCGTCGCCGGCATGACTACGGACGCAACCCAGACCTGGATCATCACCGGTGCTTCGAAGGGGTTCGGGCGCGCGCTGGCGGTGGCGGCGCTCGCGGCGGGTGACAATGTCGTTGCGGCGGTGCGCAATCCGGACAGTGTGGCCGATCTGGCGGCCGCGTATTCCGGCAGCTGTCTGGTCGCTCGCTTCGATGCGCGCGATACGCAGGCGGCCGCCGGTCTGGTGAGTACCGCCCTCGACCGGTTCGGTCGTCTCGACGTGCTCGTGAACAATGCCGGCCGGGCCGTGATCGGCGCGATCGAGGAGGTCGGTGATGCGCAGTTGCGGGACCTGATGGACCTGCACCTGTTCGGTCCGGCGGCGCTCGTGCGGGCCGCGCTGCCCGTGCTGCGCGGCCAGAGGAGTGGCACGATCGTGCAGATGAGCAGCCAGGGCGGACGGGTGGCGTTTCCCGGTGTGTCGGCCTATTGCGCCTCGAAGTTCGCGCTCGAGGGCTGGTCCGAATCCCTCGCGGCCGAGGTCGCGCCGTTCGGGGTGCGCGTGCTGATCGTCGAGCCGAGCCGGTTCCGTACCGCGTTCAACGCGGAGCTCGAGTTCAGCGTGGTGTCGGAGAGCTACCGTGACACGCTCGCCGCGCTGCGGGCCGATATGGCCGGCGCCGACGGCATCCAGGAAGGCGATCCGGCGCGAGCGGCCGACATCATCGTGCGCCTCGCGCACGGCGAGGACGTCCCGCTGCGCCTGCCGCTCGGGCACGAGGCGATCGAACGGCTGGCCGGCGCATATCGTCGCGGCCTGCACGAGGTCGAGCAGTGGGCTGAGACCGCCCGCAGCGCCGATTTCGACGACGCCGTCGCCTCGGTTCGCCCTGTCTAGGCTGGATGGTATGGCGACCGACGACTTGATGGAACGGGCGCTGGCAATGCTCGGCGACGAGGACGACGACCCGGCCTCGATCGAGGTGATCCAGCGTCTCTCGAATGCCGCGGACATCGAGGCGCCGATGACCATCGCCGACGTCGCGGACATGCTCGACCTCTCGCCGCACACCCTGCGCTACTACGAGCGCGCGGGACTGGTCGAGGTCGGCCGCGACAGCAGCGGTTACCGCGCCTACGACGCCGAAGCGGTACGGAGGTTGGTGTTCCTGACCCGAATGCGGTTGTCCGGCATGCCGATGCGCGATCTTCAGCACTACATCGCGCTCGTCGACGCCGGCGAGGACACCGTGCCGGAACGGCTCGACATGCTGATCGAACACCGCGACATGATCCGCCGCCGGATCCGCGAACTGACCCTGTCGCTCGCCGCGACGGAGTACAAGATCGCCACCTATGGCGGCCGCACCGGCCCGGACGTCTGAGTTCGCCCGTTGCGCCGCAACCGTTTCACCGACAGCTCGGCCGCGCACGGTGAACGCGATTCCGGCCGTTGACAGGTCCATACGCTGCGGGCATTCTGATGGGCGCATCGACTCGACGGTGCCTCGGGGGAGGGGCGGTGCCCGGTTGGCAGCAGCCCGCCGGTCGACCCGTGTTCTGGAGGGGTACCACCCGATGGTCGAGATCAATACTCGGAATTCGTTCAAATCCGCCAACTTTCCGGACCATTTCATACGGCACAGCAATTTCGCGGGTGAGTTGGCCACGATCGGCAACGACACCGACCGGCTCGATGCCACTTTCGATGTCGTGGGCGGGCTGGCGGACGACATCGTCTCGGTTTCGCTGCGTTCCGCCAATTTCCCGAATCACTATCTGAGGTACCAGAACACGCGGCTCGTGCTGTCGGAATACGCCGACAACGATCTCCTGCGTCACGAAGCCTCGTTCCGTTCCGTGAGCGGCCTCATGTGGCCTTTGCAGACTTCGTTCGCCGCACTGGACTTTCCCGGCCGATACCTCCGGCATCGCGACATGCATCTGTGGGTCGAGGACGTGAATCCGCACGGCAGCGATACCGAGCGCAGCGACGCGACCTTCGACGCGGTCACCCCGTTCGTCCCGACCCCGCAACCGCTTCGTTTGCTGGAACTGGTGAACACGTCGCGGATTTTCGATGTCGTGGGTCCGCGCGCACCGATGTTGCGGCTCGAGCAACGCTTGGTGAGCACGGCGCAGGCACACAGTGACGATCTGGCGGCCCACCCCGGGCTGTGGGAGCGCCTGCTGAACAATTTCCCGGGGCATTACGGCTCGGACGGCGGCACCTTCCACGACCGCATCTCGCGGGCGATGGGATCGGACGGCAACGAGAACGTCTACATCGAATGGTATTACGGCCAGGTCCCGCCCCCCGACGTCCAGCGCGCCTTCGACTTCTGGAAATACCGGAGCCCCCGGCACAAGGAGACCATGCTCAGCTCGGAATACCGTTGTGCCGGAGTCGGTATCGGCACCGGCGACGGAGTCGTCCCCGCGGGACAGACCGGCGAGGGCCAAGCCGCCACCTTCCACCACTACACGATGAACTTCCACGCCTCTCGATAACACCCGTCGCCGGAAAACCGGACCGAGCACTCGGCGGTCACCACGTGACGGGCAGGGCCTCGACGCCGTAGATCTCTTGTGTGTTGCGGAATCTCAGTTCTTCGGACGGGACCGCGAGGCGCAGTCCGGGCAGTCTGCGTGCCAGACTGACCAGTGCGATCTGCAATTCGGCGCGCGCGAGGTTCTGTCCGATGCATTGGTGTGTGCCGTAACCGAATCCGAGGTGCTGGCGGGTGCGGCTGTCGCGATCGGTGTCGAGGATGTCGGGGTTGTCGACGAATGCGGGGTCCCAGTTACCGGCGGGCAGATTCATCAGGACGAGTTCGCCGGCTCGGATCTGCTGACCGCCGATGGTGAGGTCTTCGAGGGCGACGCGCTCGACCAGGCTGTGCACGATGGTCAGGTAGCGCAGTAGTTCTTCGATGGTGCCCGCGGCCGTGGCGGGGTCGTCGGTCCGGCGCAGTCGTTCGAGGTGGTCGGGATGTTCGAGTAGTGCGAGGGTGCCCAGTGAAATCATGCTGGCGGTGGTTTCGTGTCCGGCCTGGAGCAGGATCATGCCGTTCACGGCCGCCGTTTCGCGGCCGAGTTTGCCCGTGGCCACGTAGTCGGTGATCAGGCGGCTCATCAAATCGTCGCCGGGCTCGCGTTCCTTGCGGGCGACGAGTTCGAACATGTAGTTGTACAACGCCCCGACCGCGGTCACGCGCTGATCGTCGTCGGATCGGGAGTCGAGCCCGGCGATGCTGTGCTTCTGGAAGAATTCGTGGTCGTTGTAGGGCACCCCCAGCAGCAGGCAGACCACCAATGACGGTACGGGCAGCGCGAAGTCACGGACGAGATCGGCGGGCGGGCCCTGACTTATCATCTCGTCGAGGAAGCGATCGACGAGTTCCTGGATCCGGGGGCGCATGGCCTCGACCCGCCGGACGGTGAATTCCGCGGTCATCATGCGGCGCAGCCGGTTGTGTTCCGGATCGTCGATGCGCGGGAAGATCACGGGCAGGCCGTCGGCCGGGCTCGGCTCCTCGCCGGTGCTCATCGCGGCTTTCACGACGTCCCGGATCGTGTCGGCGCTCAGGCGCGGGTCGACGAGTGCGGCCCGGATGTCGTGATAACGGCTGATCACCCAGGTCGGCCGCCGCTGGAACAAGGCGCGCCGCGGACGTCCGGACTCTCGCCAGGCGGCGAATTCGGGTGGCGGCGCGAGCGGGCAGCTCGCCGCGCGAGGCGCCGGGATGACGGGAAGATCGGGGCTGTCGTTCGGGGTGGAAGTCGCGGTCGTCATCGGCGCTCCTCAGCACACTGTCACGATAAATGGCAGTTAACTGCCAGTCGGTCAGTGTAGGCAAGGGGTAAGTGGCAGTCAACTGCTGATTGTCTGGCGGTCCGCGGGACGGGTCGCGCGATCCCTCGCTTGTCGCGTGGTCCGCCACCACCGTCGGCCGTGGTGCCGATTGTTATCCTGCGCAGGTGACCACCGGAGATGCCCGCAGGTTGCGCGCCGATGCCGCGCGCAACGCCCAGCAGATCCTGCGGGCAGCGCGGCAGTCGTTCGCCGAGGTGGGCCCCGACGTGACGCTCGAGGAGATCGCCCGCCGGGCGGGAGTGGGTCCACGGACCCTGTATCGCCGATTTCCCAGCAAGGAAGATCTCGTGCGGGCGGCGCTCGACCAGACGATCGATGAAAACATCTCGCCGGCAATCGAACTCGCACTCGCCGACCGTGATCCGCTGCGCGGCTTCACGACCGTGCTCGAAGCGGCGGTGGCCGTGGTGATCCGTGAGCATCACACCCTGATCGCCGGCAATCACAGCGGCGCTCTGACCGTGGACGTCGCGGCGCCGTTCTTCGAGTCGCTCGCCGAACTCACCCGCCGGGCGCAGGCGGCCGGTCAGGTGCGCGGCGATCTCGTTCCCGAAGATCTGCCCCGGATCATCGGGATGCTGGTCAGCGTGCTGTGGACGATGGATCCGCAGAGCGAGGGCTGGCGGCGCTATCTCCGGCTCGTACTCGACATGCTCACCTCTCCCGCGGCGAGCCCGCTGCCGCCTGCCGTGCCGATGGTGTCGGTCCTGCTGCGGGACGACCGCTCCACGCAATAGCCCTGGATCCGCTCGCGGGAGCTTCCCCGCCGGTGCGGTTCGTTCCGGACGCGTTGCGGTGCAATGTCTTCCGTGCGTTCCGGGCGGAGATGTGTTCGACGACAAGTGACAGACGACCGCCGGTCGTGCTACCGTCCCTCAAGTGGCAGCTCGCTGCCGGTTTTCGAAATGTATTGCCCGTGAGGAGTTTCGATGAAGGTGCGGGTAGAGCTGGACAGATGCATCGGCGCCGGACACTGTGTCCTGTTGGCCCCGGATGTTTTCGACCAGCGGGTGGACGACGGTGTGGTGGTCCTTCTGAACGACACGCCCGCACCGGAATCCCATGCGGCAGTTCGGGAATCGGCCGTGGCCTGCCCGGCCTCGGTGATCGGGCTGACCGACTCCTGACCGAGCCCGGCAACGTCGGCGGACCAGAGGATTCGAGCATGACGTCCACGCAACCGAGAATCTATCCCTTCGAGTCCGGAAAATTGGATCTCACACCGCTGTACGCGGAACTGCGGCGCATGCAGCCGCTGTGCCGTGTCCAGTTGCCCTACGGGGAGCCCGGCTGGCTGGCCACCCGCTACGAGGATGTCAAGATCGTGCTCGGCGATCCTCGCTTCAGTCTCGCCGCCGCGATCGGCCGCGACGCTCCGAGATCGCGTCCGTTCCAGGCCGACCCCGGCAGCATCTCCAGCTTCGACCCGCCCGAGCACAGCCGCCTGCGCCGGCTGGTGGCGCAGGCGTTCACGGCTCGCCGCATCGAGCTGTTGCGTCCTCGTGTCGAGCAGATCGCGGGCGAACTCGTCGACGCGATTCTGGCCGAGGGTGCACCCACCGAGCTGGTGGCGAATTTCGCACTGCCCCTGCCGATCGCGGTGATCTGCGAACTGCTCGGCGTGCCGTTCGCCGACCGCGCCGACTTCCGGCACTGGTCCGAGGCCTTCCTGTCCACCAGCAAATACACCATCGAGGAGATGCTGGATTGCCGCGAACGGCTGTGGGCCTACCTGGCGAATCTGGTTGCGGAGCGGCGCATTACGCCACAGGACGACCTGCTCACCGCACTCGTGTCCGCTCGCGACCGCGATGACCGGCTGTCCGAGAACGAGTTGTTTCTGCTGACCGAGGCAATCCTTGTCGCCGGACACGAAACCACCGCCAGCCAACTCGCCAACTTCGTCTATGTCCTGCTGAACAATCCGCAGCACCTCGCGGCCCTGCGCGCGGATCCGGATCTGATGCCCCACGCCGTGGAGGAGTTGACGCGGTTCGTCCCGCTTTCCGGCGGTGCGATGCTGGCACGGTATGCGCTCGAGGACGTCGCACTCGGCGGCGTCACGGTCCGGGCCGGCGAACCCGTCGTGGTCGACATCTCCTCCGCCAATCGGGACGAGTCCGTCTACACCGACGCGGCGAAATTGGATCTCCGGCGCCGGGAGGCGCCCCATCTGGGGTTCGGACACGGTCCACACCATTGCCTCGGCGCCCCGCTGGCCCGCATGGAATTGCGTGTCGCCCTGCGCAGCCTGATCGAGCGATTACCCGGACTCCGATTCGCCGGCAATGGCGACGACGTCGTCTGGAAATCGGGTGTCTCCACCCGCGGCCCCGAACAATTGACGATCGGCTGGGACGAACGATGAGCGATACGCGGTTCGACGGGAAGGTCGCCGTCGTCACCGGCGCCGGCCATGGTCTCGGCCGGCAGCACGCCCTGCTGCTGGCCGCCCGTGGCGCGCGCGTGGTGGTCAACGATATCGGCGGCACGGTATCGGGGACGGGTCGGGACGACGGCCCGGCCGCCGCCGTGGTCCGCGAGATCCGCGACAACGGAGGTGAAGCGGTGGCCGACGCCAATACCGTCGCCACCGCCGCCGGCGGCCGGGCGATCGTCGACACCGCCATCGCGCGTTTCGGCCGGGTCGACATCGTCGTCAACAACGCCGGAATCCTGCGTGACGCACCGTTTCACGACATGACCCCCGATCGGCTCGACGCACTGATCGACGTTCATTTGAAAGGCGCATTCCACGTGACCGGTCCGGCCTGGGCGGTCATGCGGGAACAGCGTTACGGCCGGGTGGTCAACACCACCTCCGCCGCCGGACTGTTCGGAGCTGTCGAGAAGAGCAATTACGGCGCGGCCAAAACCGGTCTGCTCGGATTCACCCGCGTCCTGGCCGCCGAAGGCGCGGAACACGACATCAAAGTCAACGCGATCGCCCCGATCGCGGCGACCCGCATGCTCGCCCAGGCCTTGGCCGACGCCGCCGGCGGCGCCGACCCGGACACGGTGGCCATGCTCCAGGCGTTCACCGACAAACTCGACCCGGCTCTCGTATCGCCGGTGGTCGCGTTCCTCGCACACGAGGACTGCCCGGTCTCCGGTGCCGTGTTCTCCGCGGGCGGCGGACAGGTCGCGCGGGTGTTCCTCGGCAGAGCCGCGGGCTACTACCACCCCGCGCTGTCGATCGAACACGTTCGCGACCACCAGGACGAGATCCTCGACACGACGAACTACACGATTCCGGCCGATTCCGGTGACGAGATCGCCGACCTGTTCCGTGCCATGGCGGATGACGCGGCGGCCACCGGCGGCTGAGGATCAACTCGGAGTTGACATCAACTCGACTCGAGGTTCGAGGATGGCTGTCATGACCGACTCGCAGCCGGACACCGATGCCGAACTGGCCGCTATCCACGCCGTCGTCACCGCCGTCGACGAGGCGCAGCGTCATGAGCACGCGGACGACTTCCTCGCGCTCTTCCACCCCGATGCGATCTGGACCACCGGCGCCGGGAAGTTCCTCAACGGCCTGGACGAGATCGCCGAATTCACTCGCAGGGTACTGCCCGGCTCGACGAAGGACGGCTACGCCACCTACGAGATCTTCTTCGTCCGCTTCATCCGTCCGGACGTGGCCGCAGTCAAAGTGCGCCAACGGTATTGGTCCAACGAGGGCGAGCTGCAATCGGAAGGATCACCGCTCTACGGCATGACCAAGGACGACGGTCGCTGGTTGCTCACCTTCTGCCAGAACACCCCGGTCGCAGACCACTGAGACAGTCGCGCGATTCCCCTGTCCGGCAACTGTTTACGGTACCCGTCGTGGTCGGCGTGGCAAGCGACCGGACCCGCGGCACCACCGACGGCGGGGATCACGAGTTCAACACCTCGACCGAGGTGAGGAGTCGCTTGCCCATCGCGGTCACCTGGCGTGCGGTCATGCGGCGGAGGGGATGTACGCCGATGTTGAGCCGCACTCGTCCCCGTTGGTCGAAGATGGGCACGGCGATGCTGAACACCTCGTAGGTGGCCTTGGTGTCCGGGTCGGGCAGGAAGCCGAGCGCGGCGAATTCGGCGAGCTGGTCGCGGAGTTGGCGGACCTGCGAGGGCAGCCGGCTGGTGTCGAGCGTCCCGACCAGCTGTATCGCCTGAGCCAGTGCGGGTGTGGTGCGGTCGACGTCGAAGCCGCGGGCTCGGGTGATGTCCAGTCCCTGGCGCAGCCGTTGGGCCAATTCTTCATTTCCCGCCGCGCCGCGCTCGACCCATGCGTCTTGTTCCTGCGGGGTGTCCCACGCCGCGAAGGCGCAGCCGAAGGGCGGGGAATACGGGTAGGACTCGCCGGTGGTGGTCTCGGACAGCTCCGGGTCCGTCGATTGGAAGCAGGTGATCACGAGATCGTCGCCGCTGCGCTCGACGACGGACGTGGCGCAGCCCAGGCGCGCGGCGAGCTCGACGGTGAGCGATTGCGCCCGCCGGGCCAACGCGCGTGGCGAACCTGCCGCGGCGGCGGTGATGTCGAGGACCGGGCCGACGGTGAACGTCTTGTCGGTGGCGTCGCGTGCGGCCCAGCCACGGTCGACGAGGGTCGACAAGATGTTGTGGGCGGTGGCGATCGACAGGCCCAGGACCTCGGCGATCTCGGACAGTCGATAAGCCTGCCCGTCGGCGTGAGCGAGTAGTTCCACCACGTCCAGTGCGCGGGCCGTGGGCGGCGAAGCGACGTCGGCCACCGTTGTCGTTCCCTTCTCGCGACGCTATACTTCACATTATTGTAACTCTGCTTTCAACTATCTGAAAGTCGACCGCCTCGCGGTGGCGCGGCTTCGATCGGGAGGGGATGGCGATGCGCGCCTTCTCGCTGCGTACCGGGACACTCGCCGCGCAGGCGGCGAGGCTCGGGGCGATGAATGCATCCGCGACGCCGGCTTTCCGCGAGAAATACGGGCCTTGGGCCTTGGTCGCGGGCGCGTCCGACGGGGTCGGCGCCGCCTTCGCCGAGACGATCGCCCGCCACGGCGTCGACGTCGTGCTGCTCGCTCGCCGCGAGGAGGTTCTCCGGCAGGTCGCCGAAGGAATTCGGAGCCGTACCGGCCGCCGGGCGCGCGCGGTGACGATCGACCTGTCCACCGCCGATGCCGTCGATTCGATCGTCGACGCCACCGCCGATCTCGACATCGGGTTGCTGGTCTACTGCGCCGGTTCCGATGCCGACTACAAACCGTTCCTGGAAAACTCGATCGCGGCCGCCGCAGCGATGCTGCAACGCAACTGCCTGGTTCCCATGCAGCTGGCACACCACTACGGCCGGGCGATGGCCGAGCGCGGGCGGGGCGGCATCATGGTCCTCAGTTCCGGCGCGGCCTTCGTCGGCGCACCGAACATGGTCGCCTACGGGGCCACCAAAGCCTTCGACATGATCTTCACCGAGGCGTTGTGGTGCGAGTGGCGGGATGTCGGTGTGGACGTGCTGGGCGTCGTCCTCGGCGAGACCGATACGCCCGCGCTGCGCCGCATCCGCGCAGCCCGCGGCATCGCCGGACCCGATGAACCGGTGCCGGGTGCGGCCGGCGTCGATGAGGTGGTGACCGCCGCCTTCGCCGCGTTGGGGAAGGGGCCGACGTGTATGGCGGGCAAGCAGATTCGGCGCGGCGCGCGGCTGATCTACCCGATTCCGCGCGGTGCGCTCGTCCGGGCGATGGCCTGGGCGAGTCGGCGCAGACTGTGAACCATCGACGGCAGGAGATGCCTGGTGACCGACCGTGAGGACATCGTCGACGTGCTGGTGCGCTATGCGACGGGTATCGACGACCGCGACTGGTCGCTGTTTCGCACGTGCTTCACCGACGACGCACGGTTCGACTACGGCGGCATCGGAACCTGGAACGATCCCGATGCGCTCACCGAGTACATGCGCAGATCGCACTCCGGGCCGTCGCTGCACCGACTGTCCAATTTCGTCGTCGACATCGACGCCGACGAGGCTGTGTCACGCACCTATGTCGACGCACAGGTGATGGGTCCCCGCGGGTTCGGGGTCGTGCGCACCTTCGGCCGGTACGACGATCGGTGGCGGCGAACCCCCGATGGATGGCGAATTACGTTCCGCCGGACACGCTTACACGGTGCGCGGCTTCCCGGCCCGTTGAGCCTGATCCCACCGACGCTCGCCCACCGGCTGCTGGCACTGACAGCACGCCTGGGCACGCAGAGTGCCGCGTCCCGGCACTTCGCTGACGAGGAGAACGAGAGCTGATGCGTGCAGTCGTCCTGCGGGACAATCGGTTGGAGGTCCGGGAAACCGACGATCCGGTGGCCGGGCCGGGTGAGTTGCTCATCCGTCCGCTCAGTGCCGCACTGTGCGCCTCCGACGTGCATTACATGGACCATCCCGACAGCGCGCCCCGGTTCGTCTGGGATGCCGGCCGCGACACCGTCATGGGTCACGAATTCATCGGCGAGGTCGTCGGTCACGGTCCCGGCGGCTCCGAGAACTTTCCCCTCGGCGCTCGGGTCACCAGCATGCCCCTGCTGTTGGGCACCGGGCAGCCGCACGTCATCGGCCACGACCCGGACGCCCCCGGCGCGTTCGGGGAGCTGATGCGGGTCTCGGAGATGATGTCCCGGCTCGTCCCCGACGGCATCCCCGATGACGCGGTCGCCGTGGTCGACGCGTTCGCGGTCGGCGAATACTACGTCCGTATCTCCGGAATCGCCCTGGGCGAACTGCCGCTCGTCGTCGGGGCCGGGGCCATCGGGCTGTCGGCGGTCGCGGCGCTGAAGTCCCGCGGCATCGAGCACATCATCGTCGCCGATTACAGCCCGGCGCGCCTGGCATACGCGCGCACGTTCGGGGCGACGGTCCTGGTGAACCCCGCCGAGCGCTCCCCGTACGACGTGTGGCGCGAAGTCGCCCGGAGCACCGGCGCCACCTGGCCTCAGGTGATCTTCGAATGCGCCGGCGCCCCCGGGCTCATCCAGAACATTATCGACTCCTGCGAATTCGGTACCCGTATCTTCGCCGCCGGTAGCTGGACCGGTGCCGACACCATGCTCATTCCCGCTGCCATGCACCAGGGTCTGGCCATGCAGTTCGGCGGTGGTCCGCACCCGCAGGACTGGTACGGAACCCTCGACGCCGTGACCGGCGGCCGCCTCGACCCCCTTCCTGCCATCGGCAGGACCATCGGCCTCGACGAGGTCCCCGACGCCCTCGACCAGTTGCGCAAAGGACAAGGACCTCCGCGTGTGGTCGTGCATCCGACCTCTCGTTAGGTAACCACCTACGCACACCCACCCCCGGTGCTGCCGGTCCGATTCACCGGATCGGCTATCGGACAACCGATTTCGACGTTGTGGCGATTGCGGCGCCCGGTGCGGATTCGCCGTGCCCGGCGCAGTCGGTGATCTACTTCGCCGCCCTGGCAGACGGGTCCGGCGGTCGCCCTCCCCGTCGGCACCACCGACACCGTCCGGATCGGCATTCGGTGCGGTCCTGACCGTCACCTGTGCGATGGTCACCGGCGCGGAGCCGATCGGCATGGCGAAGATCATAGTCCGGATCCGAGGTCGCCACGGCTGCCGCCGGACCGAAATTTGCACCCTGACCTGGCCTCCTGGTCCGTCCCGGCCCGTCACCACATTAGGTTGCTTTCGGCAACTAATTGGTGGGATACTAGTTGCCTAGGGCTACCAAGCGGGTGGTTGTCGGGGCATCGAGGAAAAGGTGCCGCGGGCCGCTCGCACGGCAGGGTGGACCGGAAGCGGTGATCGGACCGCGCACGGGTCGCCGCGCCGGTTCTGTCACGCTCTCGGCGATGCGCCGGGGCGGTGAGCCGCGCGAGCCCTCCGACGTCGGTTGTCGGCAGGCACATCGTCGTGCCCCCGATTCCCGTCCGGCTTGGATGAGCGCCGCCGCGATGCGAGCCTCGCTCCGAACTTCATTGGCGCGAAAGGAAATTGAGGTTATATGGCAGTCGTAGCACCGGCCCGGACGACGGTGACGGCACCCGATCCGGGTGTCCCGATGTCGCATCGGCAGATCATGGAAGCGTTGTCGGGGTTGCTGCTCGGCCTGTTCGTGACGATTCTGTCGTCCACCATCGTGTCGAACGCGCTGCCGACGATCATCGCCGATCTGCACGCGAGCCAGACCGTGTACACCTGGGTGATCACCGGGACGTTGCTCTCGATGACGATCACCACCCCGATCTGGGGCAAGCTCGCCGACCTGGTGAGCAAGAAGCTCCTGATCCAGATCGCCCTGGCGATCTTCGTCATCGGCTCGGCCATCGCCGGTCAGGCGCACAATTCCGCGATGCTCATCGGGGCCCGGGTCGTGCAGGGGCTCGGCGCCGGCGGGCTCAGCGCGCTGGTGCAGGTGATCATGGCGGCGATGATCTCGCCACGCGAGCGCGGCCGCTACTCCGGATATACCGGCGCGGTATTCGCCCTGGCCACGGTCGGCGGCCCGCTCATCGGCGGTCTCATCGTCGACACCTCGTGGCTCGGCTGGCGGTGGTGTTTCTACGTCGGCGTGCCGTTCGCCGTCCTCGCGCTGGTCGTCCTGCAGAAGACGCTGCATCTCCCGGTGGTCAAGCGGAAGGTGAAGATCGACTGGCTCGGCGCGACGCTGATCTCCGGGGCGGCCTCATTGCTGCTGCTCTGGGTCTCGTTCGCCGGCAACAAGTACGACTGGTTGTCCTGGCAGACCGCCGCGATGCTCGGGGGCGCGGTCGTCCTCGCGGTGGCGTTCGTCCTGGCGGAGACCGTCGCGAGCGAGCCGATCGTGCCGCTACGGCTGTTCCGGATCCGCACCCTGTCGCTGTCCACGCTGGCCAGCCTGTTCATCGGCGTCGCGATGTTCGGTGCGACGACCTTCCTCGGCCAGTACTTCCAGCTGGCCCGCGGCGACTCGCCGACCAAGGCGGGCCTCATGACGCTGCCGATGATCGCCGGCCTGGCCGTCGCGTCGACGATCTCCGGGCGCGTGGTGAGCACCACCGGACGCTGGAAGAACATCCTGGTGCTCGGTGCCGTGCTGATGACCGTCGGTTACGGGATGCTCAGCATGGTGCGTTACGACACCTCCTACTGGGAGGTCGGGATCTACATGCTCTGCGTCGGCGCGGGCCTGGGCATGACCATGCAGAACCTGGTGCTGTGCGTGCAGAACCAGGTCCGGCCGCAGGAACTCGGCGTCGCCAGCTCGACCGTCTCGTTCTTCCGCTCGCTCGGCGGCGCGCTCGGTGTGTCGGCGCTCGGCGCGTTGCTGGGCACCCGGGTCACCGAGTACGTGAAGGACGGACTCGCGAACATCGGCGTGCACGCCCTCGGCAGCGACGGCTCGATCCCGAAGCTGTCCGCCCTGCCCGCCCCGATCCGCGCGGTCGTCCAGGACGCCTACGGTCACGGCATCGGCAACGTGTTCTTGTTCGTCACGCCGTGCGTCCTGATCGCGGTGATCGTGATCCTGTTCATCAAGGAGGTGCCGCTGCGCACGTCCAACAGCCAGGAGCCGGTGGTCGCCGCCGCGTCCGTACCGGACGTCCCGGTGCACGGCCGGCACGCCCAGCGCCCGGGGTCGCAGCCGGTCGCCGGCGTCGTCGGCAACCGGGTCGCCGCGCCGGCGCATACCGCCGCGCCGGCGCGAGAGTCGTTGCACAGCGGCACGATTCGCGGTTTCGTCCGCAACGGTGGCACTCCGGTACCCCGTGCCGCGCTGACGCTGATCGACGTCGGCGGGCGCCAGATCGGCCGGGCGACCACCGGTGACGACGGACGGTACATCCTGTCCGTTCCCGACACCGGCAGCTACGTGCTGATCACCGCGGCGGAGGATCACGACCCGCAGGCCGCGACCGTCGTGGTCCACGGCGGTCCGGTCGACTTCGACGTGACGCTCGCCGGTTCCGGCGGCCTCACCGGAGTCGTCCGCAGCGTGGACGGTGCCCCCGTCGAGGGCGCGATGGCCGTGGTCACGGACGGACGTGGTGAGGTCGTCGCCGTCGGCACGACCGATATCGACGGTGGTTTCGTCTTCCGGGGGGTGAACGCCGGCGTCTACACACTCGCGGTCGGCGCCGCCGGCTACCGGCCGAGCGCCGCGCCGGTCGAGGTCGGCAGCGGCCCGAGCCGGCTCGAGGTCGAACTACTGCCCGGCCTGCGGGTCCACGGCACGATCCGGGCCGCGGGCCGCGGGCCGGTTCCGGACGCACGGGTCGCGCTGTTCGACGCGGCCGGGCACGTGGTCGGCACGACGACCACCGGCCCGGACGGCGAGTACGACTTCACCGGCCTGCCCGACGGCCGGTTCACCGTCACAGCCAGCGGATATCCGGTGGTGGCGAGCGGCATCGAGCTGACCGGTCCGGGCGACGACCCGCACGACCTGTGGCTCGCCCACCCGGCCGGATGACCCGGATCCGCCGGGCCGCCGATCGTGGCGGTCCGGCGGAACCGATCGGCCGCCGCAGACGAGGCAGGTGAAGTGACGATGACGGGAACCACGGCCGCCCGCGAACACGAGGCGTACCAGGCGGTCGAACACGAACTCGGCGTGTTCTTCCGCCGTGCGCGGTCGCTGTCCGCCGAGGTGGCCCGCGAGGTGCACCCGGAACTCGAACCCGCGGCCTACGGCCTGCTCATCGGCATGTACGACTGTGCCCGCTCGCGGCCCAGCGATCTGGCCGATCACTTCGGTGTCGGCAAGGCCACCATCAGCCGGCAGGTGAAGGTGCTGGAAAAGCTCGGCCTGATCGAGCGCCGCCCCGACCCCGACGACGGCCGTGCCCACCTGCTGGTTCTCACGGATGAGGGACACCATCGGGTGGAATCCGCCCGCACCGCCCGCCAGGAACGTTTCCACGCGATGCTGGGAACCTGGTCGGCGGAGGACGTCCGCATGCTGGGCAGCATGCTCGCCCGGTTCAACGATCTGGCAGAGAGTAGAGCGGACCGTCCCTGAGGACGGATGTTCCGGCCGGATGCGCCGACGTGCTGTCACAACCCGCGAGTTGCGAACAGCGCGTTGCCGTATCTCACCTGACCGACAGGTCCCCGGGCTCGGTGGCCTGCTCACCGAAGACGGCGCGATGTCCGCGGGCGGTGTCCATGTATTCGCGCACCCGGTGGATGAGGCCGTCCCGCAGTTCGAAGATCAAGCAGTAGTCGTTGCGGTACGTGTTGCCGTTCGCCAGCGTCGCGCTCATCGTTTCCTCGACGATCACCCGATCGCCGTCGACGTAGAATCCGTGGAACTCCACGGCGACGTCGTCGACGAACAATCGCGAGAACTCTTGTGCGAGAAAGTGTGTGATGGCCTCCCGGCCGATCATGTGGCTGGGACCGTCGAGGGCGATCGCGGTCGCGTTGCCCGCCGGTGCGAGCCATTCGGCGTCGGCGGTGAAGACCGGGGCGATCTGCTCTGCGTCGTGGCTGGCGAACGCCCGCCATGCCGCCCGGACGATGGCTCTGTTGTCGGTGGACATGGGTCGACGGTACCGCCGTGCCACCGGTCGTACCGGCGGTAAACGGACGAGATCATCCGCCGTCCGGTGGCTCGGCGAACCGAAAGATTCAGTCCGGCAACCGAACACACGGCCTGTCACGGATGGTCGGCGCGGCAGGCTACGGGCGATGTGGGTGTGGCACGGGTGTCCGGTCGCTACGGGACCGCGACGAAATCGGGCATGACGAACGACTTGTCGTCGAATTCGGTTGTGGGACCGTAGAAGCGGAGAGCCGGTAGTGGTCGCTTGCCTGCGGTCGGGATCCAGTTCGATTCCAGCCCTGGGGGTGCGGTGGGCCCGACGTACAGGGTGACGGTGCCGTCGGGGTTCCTCGACATCGTGTCCAGGTCGTAGCTGGACAGGGTGGTGCGGGGCGGGTCGGCGTAGACGAATGCGAAGGTGGCGCGGTCGTAGACCGTCAGTGCCCAGAACTGTCGGACCGGCATGGTGGCCGGGATGTCCAGCTTGTAGGTCCTGCCCGCCTGCAACGGTTTTCCTTCGGCATCGGCCATGGCCATCAGGTACTGCGTCGCGGGAGCGTCGGTGAGGACCTTCGGGACGTAGATGCACCACATGAATTGCGCTGCGCGGCCGATTATGTCGATCCGGTCGTCGTACTCGTAGTCGAAGGTGTGCTTCTCGTCGGCCATCAGCAGGGAGGCGTAGTGGCGGTCGGGCCAGTAATACCGTTGCGCGGGAAGGTGATCGAAATAGTTCTGGAGGTGGTACCAGACGTCGACGGCGGCTCGGCGCATCGCGCGGCGGGCGGTCGCGTCGGGGCGGTACTGCGCGCCCCGGACGATGCCCAGCGATTCCAGATTGCCGATCATCTGCTTGTCGATCGGTTTGACCGGTTCGATCTCGACGATATCGGCCAGGTCGTCGAAGAAACGTTCGTCGTAGCACGGGAGGGTGGGATACCGGTCCTCGATCGGGTCGACGAATTTCTGTTGCGGGGGATTCGCTGCCATAGTCAGCGGGTAGACGCGCAGTCGATGCGAATAGTCGACGGCGGCCTGTGTCGTCCCACCCGGCGCGACGATCGATCGGAACGCGAAAGCGATGCGGTAGTTCGGCGAGGCGATCGCGATGTAGCCGGGTGGGATGTCGCCGGTGTAGCCGGGCGGGGTGAACAGGTATTTTCCGCCGCGGCCCCCGTCCGCTCCCTCGGCGCCGACATCGGCGATGGTGAACTGCCAGGCGTCGACCACCTGCCCGTAGAGCTCACCGTCGGGTCCGGCGGCCGGCACCTCGAGCACCACCGGACCCTGCCGTAGATCGGTGTACGCCGAGACATACGGGGTGGAACTGTTGGGGGTCAACGCTTCCAGCGCGGGTGTCGCGGTACGGGAGTAGGCGATGATGTCGTTGTCCTCGATGCCGAGGTGCTCGAACGCGGCGGCGCGCAGCCGGTGGATCGCGACGGCGGGCAGGGACCACAGCACTGCCTCGAACGCCCGCTGATACTTCACCTGATAGTCGAAATCGGTGTGTGACGGTCGCGCGCCCTCGGGTGGCTGGCCGCCCAGCGGCTCGCCGGTGGGGTTGCCCAGCGCACGGTACGGCCGCTCGCCGCTGTTCGGGGAGCCGCAGAGCAGGGCCGATGCGGCGCGTAACGGCAGCATCAGCAGTCCCAGGCAGTCGCGCATCTGTTCCTCTCCGGAGCGGGTCGTCGAGGTATCCGCGGATCGGCGCAAGCACCGGATTCGACATTAGCCAAATATTTGCCACGGTCCGTCTGGCGCGGCCCGGCGGCAGCAGGAATGCTTGCTGGGGCAGACCTGCGCCGCCGGCCCGTGCCGTCGGCTCAGGGGCTACCGGGTCAGGCGGTGTAGCGGACCGCGCCGCCGGTCAGATATTTGACGCTGCCGAATCCCTGTGCCTGGCCGAGGGATTCGGTCAGACGGGCGATGGTGACGGCGTCGAGGACGGAGTGGAATTCGCCGGTCGCGGTGAAGTTGATGTTGGCGCCGTACACGATGTACAGCACCACGGTGTCCTCGGTGTTGTCCTCGGGGACGAACAGCCGATGGACCGACGAGCCCGGTTCGTACAGGTAGGAGCCTTCGGTCTGCGGCTGGTCCGGGTACTCGCGGTAGGCCCAGGTGCCCTTCAGGGTGTAGGCGTGCACGCCGCCGGTGTGCAGGTGGACCGGTAGTTCGGCACCGGGGGCGAAGTGTGCGAGCACGACCCAGATACCCGCCTCGGGGTCGAGAAACATTGGCTGGTAGTCGATTCCGGGTCCGAGGGCGTCCTTCAGCACGGGGACGTCGGCGATGTTGAGGGTCAGCAGTTCGCTCTGTGGCAGGGAGTGGACCGGCAGGGTGGCGGCGGTGGCGGTCATGGATTCGTGCTCCGTTCCGGGTGGATGAATGTTGTTCTGGTGCAAGTGTTTCCGGCGGGTTCAGGACGCGCTGTAGCCGCCGTCGACGGGGATGGTGACGCCGGTGACCAGGGCCGCGGCCGGGGTGGCGAGGAAGACGGCGGTACCCGCGACGTCCGCGGGTTCGCTGAGCTGCCCGCTGGGGATGCGGCCGGTGATGGCCGCGCGCAGTTCGGGGGTCTGCTCGACCGCGGTGGTCATCGGGGTGCGGATCCAGCCGGGTGCGATGGCGTTGACCCGGATCCCGTCACCGGCCCAGGCGATCGCGAGGGTCTTGGTGAGTTGCACGACGGCGGCCTTGGCGGCGCCGTAGGCGGGGACCAGTGCCGAGCCGAAGTAGCTGTACATCGAGCCGACGTTCACCACGCACCCGGCGCCGGAGGCCGCGAGCAGCGGTTTCATCGCCGAGGCGACGGCGAACGAGCCGGTGAGATGGATGCCGAGCACCTCCTCGAAGGTGTCGAGTTCGTATTCGGCCATGGGCACCGCCCGGCCGGCGCACTGCACGAGCACGTCGAGGCGGCCGAGATCGGCGGCCAGGTCCCGGATCGACTGCCGGTCGCGGACGTCGAGCACTCGCTCCTCGATACCCGGTCGGACGGTGTCACCGGCAGTGATGTCGGTGGCGACGACGGTCGCACCCCCGGCCACGAACGCGTCGGCGATCGCACTGCCGATGCCGCCGCGGCCACCGGTGACGAGGACGCGCTTACCGGATACGGAGAAGTCCACGGGCATGGTCGGAATCCCTTTCCTGACGTCGGCACGTCGGCGGTGATGTGCCGGTGCTCACAATCGTGCAGACCCCGCACGGCAAATACTTGCCACGAGGCGACATAAATTTGACAATTGGTGACATGACCGATCTGATCCGGGGCACGTCGCTGGCGGAGTTCGCCGGCCTGGTGACCGGCCTCGGCGGCGATCCCGCGGCGCTGTTGCGGGCACAGGGGATCGATCCCGCGATCGCCGGTGCGCACGAGCGGTTCCTCACCTATACCGCCCTGGCCCGGGTGATCGGTGCGGCGGCATGCGAATTGTCTTGTCCCGATTTCGGTTTGCGTCTGGGATGCCGGCAGGGGATACAGATTCTGGGCCCGGTCGCGGTGATCATCCGGCATGCGGCGACGGTCGCGGAGGCGCTCGAGGGAGCGTCGCGGTATCTGCACACCTACAGTCCGGCCGTCCGTACCGGTGTGGATCGGGGCCCGCACTCGTCGGACCTCGAATTCGGTTTCACGGTAAGGCAATTGGCCCATCGCGATCAGATGACGGAACTGAGCCTTGCCATCGCGCTGGATGTGTTCCGGCTGTTGCTCGGTGACGACTTCGTTCCGCTGCGGGTGACGATGCAGCACCGGCGGATATCACCGCCGGAGGTCTACCGGCCGGTGTTCGGTGCGGAGGTGGTGTTCGAGGCCGACCGGAACACGATCGTCTTTCCGAGTGCGTTGCTGGCCAGCGAGATTCGTGGCCGGGACGCCGCGGCGCGGGCCCTCGCGGAAACCTATCTGTCGCCGATCCGGCCGGATGTGGCGCTGCCCGATCATGTCCACCATCTGGTGCGGCGGCTGCTCGAGGTGGATCAGGCCACCCTGGTCGGCGTCGCCCGCGCGCTGACCGTGCATCCAAGGGTGTTGCAGCGCAACCTCGCCGCCGCCGGGACCACCTTCGAGCAGATCCTCGACGACGTCCGCCGCACCATGGCATGGGAATTGGCGGCCACCGGGCTGCGCAGCGGCCGGATCGCCACCATGCTCGGCTATTCCGAGCAGAGCAGCTACACCCGGGCCTGCCGGCGGTGGTTCGGTGAATCACCGCGGCAGCTGGCGGCCCGCCGGCGGGCCACCGCGGCATCGGGATGAGCCCGGGTGATCACGCCCGGCGGCGGGGTCTGCCCGAGGCGAGCAGGGCGCGCTGGGTGCGCCTGCCCTGCGCGACGAGCAACGGTGCCGCGCGTCGCGAGATGCCCGGCATCAGGTCGACGGTTCGCGCGAGCACGCCGCGCCAGCGCGGTATCGCGGTGACCGGTCGGGGGCGGTCGAGCACCTTGCGCACGGCCGCGGCCACCTCCTCGGGCTGTAACAGCTTGCCGGAGAACGACAATGCCGAACCCGGGTCCTCCAGCTTGTCGAACAGCATCGGCGTCCAGATTCCGTCCGGGCAGATGCACGAGATGTCGATGTCGTGGATCCCGGCGAGTTCGAGGTCGGCGAGTGTGCTGAGGCTGAACCCGATCGCGGCGTGTTTGGAGGCCGCGTACACCGCTTCGCCCGGCACCATCGTCAAACCGGCCAGCGAGACGATGTTCACGATATGGCCGCCGCCGTCGCGCATGCCCTCGATCGCGGTGACGGTGCCGTTGATCGTGCCGAGCGCGTTCACCTCCAGCATCGACCGGCGGGCCTCGGCGCTCTGCTCCCACGCCGGGCCGGTGTACAGGACGCCCGCGTTGTTGATCCACACCTCCAGCCGTCCGGCCAGTTCGAGGATCGCCGTGCGAGCGGCGGTCACCTGTGTCTCGTCGCGCACATCGAGTGCGAAAGGCGTTGCCCGCGTGCCGAGTTCGGCTGCGGTCCGCGCGGCGGCATCCGCGTCCAGATCGGTCACCAGCACTCGATGACCACGCTCCACCAGCACCCCGGCGAGCAGCCGGCCCAGGCCCCGCCCGGCGCCGGTCACGACGGCTCCGCCTCGCTCCTGCGCGGTCATCGCCGATTCACCGTGCCCCGTCCGATCAGTGTCCACATCATCGGCCGCCTCCTGTTCGTTTGCGCTGCGGACCACGATCGTCCACAGCTGCACGCTATCGGGGTCGCCGACGGAAAAATTGTCCGAATACGACCAATAGTTGTCATCAGGCGACTTGTCACCCGGATCGGTCCACGGTCACGCGCGTTCGTCGTCGGGTTCGTGGGGGCCGGGAGACGGCTCGATCAGGGTCGACGGTGTCGTCGCGAATCGTAGCCAGGTCCCGTACAGCCACTGCTGGTAGGTGGCCGGGTCCCAGTCGAGGGTTCTGATCATGAGATTGTAGGTTTCGGCCTGCGCGAGCGTGCCGGCCGTGGTGATGATCCATTCCAGGTCGGCGTCGGGATGCAGCAGGCCGTCCGCGTGCATCCGACGCCAGAGGTCGGCGATGTTCCGTTGCGTGGCAGTCCGTCCCGTGCGAGCGTCTTGGGCGATCAGGGGTTCGCCGGCTTCGGCCGCGGCGGCGACCGCGATCAGCGGCGCGGCCCGCTCCATCACTTCGCGCGCGCCGCGTGCGTAGCCGGCGATCCGTTCCTCGAGGGTGGGGGCGGTGGCGGCGCGGACGTACCAATCGCGGTGCGCGAGGTCGACCTCCTCGGTGTCGCCGACGAGCGCAACGTCGATGGCACGTTTGAGCAGTTCGGCCTTCGAGCCGAATCGCAGGTAGACCGTCCGCGCACCGACCGCGGCGGCTTCGGCGACCGCGGCCAGGGAGGTGGCCGCGTAGCCGTCGGCGACGAACAGCCGGGTGGCCGCGTCGAGAATCTTCCGCTCCGTCTCGGCCTTGCGGGCATCCCACAGCGGCGAGGTCTTCTTGACACCTCGATCCATTTGATGCATCCTTACTGCATCACTACAGTGATGCTGCTTCACTACACTGGTACTGCAGAGGATAGCATCCATGATCCCCGTACTCGCTGGGGTACATCACCTCAAACTTCCCGTTTCCGACCTGACCCGCTCGATCGACTGGTATCACAGTCGCTTCGGATACGCGGTCGTCATCGAATTCCGTGAACAGAACGTCCTGATGGGCGTCTCCCTGCGCCACCCGGCGGGCGGACCACTACTCGGCCTCCGGCTCGATCCCGAAAAGGCTGTCGCGGCAGCGGGTTTCGACTACTTCTCCATCGGCGTGCCGGACCGCGCCGCCATCGAAGCGCTTGCGGCACATCTCGATGAGCTCGGGGAGACCCACGCCGGCGTGCACTTCGCCACCATGGGCTGGATCCTGCCCGAGTTGCACGATCCCGACGGACACGAAATCCGCTTCTACACCAACGAATCCCACACCGAACTCGGTGACCACCCGCTGACGGCCGGCGATGTCCGAGCGGCCTCGGAAAGGAAATGACCATGCCCCACCGCCCGAAATCAGCGACCATGTTCTCCCGGTCGGCACGTACGCTGCGTGCCGGGCTGTTCGTGCTCGGCACGACGGCCGTTCTCGGCGTCGCCGGAACCGTTGCCGCACAAGCCGTGCCGCCCAGTTCGGTGAACCTGAAGACCGATTGGGATGTGTATCAGCGCCCGTCCGGTACGACCGACAACCCGCTCGGATTCCACGTCGAAGTCACCTGGTCCGAAACCAACGCGGCCAACACGGTCGTGACGTTCAACGGACTCGCCGACACCCTGACCGACCGCGGGGTGATCAGGGCCGGCGAGGGCCAGATCCAGGGCCGGTCGATCAGATTCACCATCCACTGGTCCGATGGGAAAACCGGTGTCTACCAAGGCAGCTGGTTCGAAGACGGCTACCTGCGCGGCAACAGCAGCGAGGAGGGTACGGGCCGGACTGCCGAATGGTGGAGCCGGGCCGACAACTGGACCCTGACGCCGGCCCGCTGACCGATCCCCTCGGTCAGCGGACGGAGACGACCTTCGAGCGCACGGTCGGCCACGCATCGGCGGCTTCTCTTCCCGCCACGGCGTGGTCGACCACAGGCGCAAGCGTGAGGCCGGTCGACAGGATGTCCAGCACGGCGGGGCTATCGGCGCGCTCGTCGGCCCGGCCGCGAGCGGCTGTCTAACCCACTCGGTACGACTTCACATCGGGCGCGCCGTGCGATGCGAACCATGCCTCCAGATCCGGGCCGTCCAACGGTACGGCCGAGTCGACGCCGATATCCACCGGCCCTGCCAACAGACCCGTGGCACCGTCGACACGAGCATCCGCAATCCGTGCACCTGACAGTCGCGTTCGTTCCAGCACGCAATTCCGCAGGTCCGCACCTCGCAGGTCCGCCCCGGAGAACGAAGCCCGCATCAGACGCGCGCCGCGCAGATCCGCGCCACGAAGATCCGAATGGCTGAAGTCGGCCTGCTGCATATCTGCGCCCTGCAATTTCGCCTCCTGAGCCCGGCACCCTCGGCCGTGGACCTTCCGGAGGTCGGCACCGCTCAGATCGGCACCGACGAGTACCGCGTCGGCCAGCCATGCCGTGTAGAGATCGGTGCCGATCAGCAGAACTCGGTTCAGATTCGCCTGGCTCAGTTCGGCACCGAGCAAATCCAGTCCGGAGAGATCCGCGTCCGTGAAGTCGAGCCCCCAGCCATTGAGCAACATCGCAGCGGTCTGTTCCGAAGCCGGGTCGGCAGGCAAGCCTTCCAGATAATCAGTGATCGCCCGGTGCGCCCGCACATCCACAGGCCATCGGCGAACACTGTCCGGCGTACGCCCATAAGCAGTGGTCATTCCTACCAGAGTACCTTCCCTTGCCATTGGGTATTATTCGCGACAATTTCCTGCAAGCGTGCCTTCCGGGCAGCCGTCATACCGCTTTCGTCGATCATAACGCCTTCTCCGGAAGCGATCGAATCATTGATCATGTCAACGAATTCCTGATCGGATTGCGGGCTGGAAATCGGATTGCCCGCAACTTGTGGAGGCCGGTAATCCGGAATCACATCAGGCGAGCTCTTCACATCCCAGCGAAGATTCGTCTCGGTATCAATGAATTCACCCTGATCTTCACCGTGTGTCCCCAGCGGAGCTCGCTCGAGCGGACCCACTCTACCGGCGTTCTCATTGGCCAGCCCGACTTCGGCTTCCCTCCTCGATTGCGGGCTGACCTTGCCGTTCTTTGCCGGATCTTTCGCGAGTTCTTCCACGCGCTGCTGGTATTCGGGAGTTCCGGGCGTATTGCTCGATCGCACCGGACCGGGGTGCGCATGGTCGTCGTCGAGACTGTCGACGGCAAGTTTGAGAGCGAGGATGGTGGCGAGGGTGCCGGTGACGTTTCTGATGTTCTTCGCGGCGTCGAAGGCGTCGATGACGCCGACCGCGCCGCGACCGAGGCGGCCGAGCAGGCCGAGGATACGGATGAGGCGAGTGCCCTCGTAGGCGGTACGGACCGCGTTGACAGTGTCCGCGACGATGGCCGCGATACCGCCTCCCGCCACCGCCGCGCCGGCGCCGAAAGTGAATACCGCCGCGACGATTCCGGCCGCGGCGGTGACCGCGATACCGATGACGGCGGTGGATACGACACCGCTGATCGCCGAGCGGACCTCACCGGTACCGGTGGCATAGTCGGACACAGCCGTGCTGATCGAAAGGCTGGAGGCAGCGACCTCGGCGGCGGCTCGGTGCAGCGTGCCCAACTGCTCGAGCAGAGTGTCCTTGTGGGGATCACTGATCGAGTCGAACAGACCGGCAACGGTCTGTATGTCGTCGGCGGCCGCGGTCACGGCATTGTGGTGCGCGAAAGCCTTCCACGCCGCGGCAGCGGTGTCGAGCAGGTGGGTATTGCCGTTGGGCAGGCCACCGAGTTCGTCCTGGATCTTGTCGAGGAACTTCTCGTAGACACCGCTGTCGCCGCCGTCGCGATCGACACCGGGGCCGTTGCCCGCGCTGGAGGCAGGCATATCCATTTCGGTGTCGTAGTACAACGCGGATTCGGTCGGTTTGTCCGGCATATGATCGGGATGCTGGCTTACCGCGTAGTTCCAGCCGAACGCGTACAGCACGTCCCCGTATTTCACCAGTGCATCGACCAAGGCGGCCACGGCGCGAAAATGGTCCGCTGCCACCGCGTCGTATTCCCTGGCCCACTGCAGACAGCCTGGTGCATCACCGGCCATACCCTTGCACTGGTGCGACAGGGTCGTCTCCAACGGCCCGAAGGCCAGCGACAGCCGGTCGGCCAGATCGTGGCATTGCCGGCCGGCGGAGTACAGGGTGCTCCATTGCAGCTGGATCGCCAATCTGTCACTCCCCGTGCAGCATTCGGCCGTTGAGCTCGACTGCCCGTCGCACTTTCTCGTGCGCGAGTCGCGCGGCCTCGTGTGCGGTCCTCACCCCGTCGGCGAAGTCGTGGGCCTGGGTCGCCCACCGCCGATGTGCGTCCTGATATGCTGCAGCGGCCTCCGAATTCCACACGGTAGGGCCCAAATTCGTGACCGCGTGGTCGATCGCGTCGAGTTTCTCGGTGATGAAACCCGCTAAACCGGACAAACGTGCGACGATGTCGTCGAGTCGATCGAGATCGACCTGCAAACCGTCATCCATGCCGTCCCCTACAATTTCAGGCTGCTCAATCGCGTGGTGGATGCACCCTCGGTCGATTCGTAGGCACCGACTGCTCCGCCGAGCGCTGCCACCAATTCGGCCAGGGCAGACAGGATTTCGCTACCGCTGTCACGTGTCTCGGTCCACCCCTGCGTGAACCGGGTCGCCGCAGGACCCGACCAGTTCGACTGCAGCAGCGAGTTCACCTCACCATCCACCGAGTCCAACGCCGAGCGCAGCTCCGTCTCCGCCTGCGAGATCAATCCTGCCACCGCCCGAACGGCGTCGGGCACCACCTCGACCGCACCGCCGGAGTCGTCCGACTCCGCAGCGTCCCCCTCGAGTCCGCCCATGGTCGACAACCTAACCGGCACGGGCGGGCAGCGTCAATGGAACCAGGGATCGGCCGCGCTGTTGCTTTGCGGCAGTGAACTTTTCCTGGATCAGTGGTCTTCCTCGATGATTCGGCGCCAATCGTTGCCGTATTTCATGCTGAGCACCGCATCTTCCTGGGCGAGGGCTCGGCGGTGGTAGTCCTCGAAATCGGCCATGGACTGGTGTTGTTCGTGGTGGATTCGGGCGCGGTCGGTGAGGATGCTGTGCAGGCCGGCGGATCGGATTCGATAGCCGTAGTCGGGGTCGGTGCCGTATCCGAGGGACATGTCCCGATCCCAGAAGCCCAGAGCGTCGATGGTGGAGCGTTTGATCAGCGTTGCCGTGGGTTCCAGTTGGCGGCGGATCGAGGCGGCGCTCTCGGCTCGTTCCATGAAGGGGTGCCACGAGTTGTGTTCGGGGGCGATCTGCGCGTAGTCGGCCGAGGAGAAGAGTACGTCCACCAGTTCTCGGAGTACCGTGTCGCCGTAGTCGAAACGTACGTCGGAATTCAGCAGCCAGAATGCGTCGTATTCGTCCTCGGTGGAGGCGATCAGATATCCTGTGTACATTCCGTTGACGAATCCCAGGTTTCTCGGGATTATATGCGTTGCGGATTCGGGGGGTGTCGGGGAACCGTTGTCTATTACGTAGACCCGTTTTCTGTCGTATGCGAGAGTGGTGTTCAGGTAGTTCGCCAGGGCGTTCGTCATCTCGGCTGTGTTGAAATTCAATACGATGATCGCTACATTCGGATCCGCGGACGGGTCCGGGGGTTCGGGTCTGGGGCGGGAATATGCGCGTCCGCACGGGTCCGTGCCACCCGACGGGGTCGGCTCCGGGGGGCTGCCGGAGGGTTCGGAATTCATGCCGGCGAGTTCGCCGGGGGTTATCAGTTTGTTTTCCAGGGCGAGCTGGCGGTATCGGCGCAGGATGGGGTGCTCGTCCAGTGCGCCGGCCTGTTTTCCGGAGGACAGGTGGCTTGCCAGGAATCTGGGGTATATGCAGTGGCCGCGCTGGAGGTAGGTGGGTATTCGGACCGACAGGGCACGTTCGTCGTCCACCGTGTCCGCGGACATGTAGGACAGGTCCGTGCCCATCCAGGCTACGAAGTGCATGCCCAGTCGGCCCGGCCATTCGATGGGTGTTGCCGGAAGCTGTTCGAACAGGTGTCGATTGTCCAGGAAGTGATGGTGCAGGGTGCTTGCGGCTGCGGCGCTCTCCCAGAGGCTTCCGCCGAATCCTCCCGGTGGTAGTTCCAGCTCCATCAGGCTTCTCGGTACGGCGCCGTTCTGTTGCTGGTAGTGGGCGCAGATGTTGTTGTTGATCACGTTCGCGGTCACCAGGAAGTATTGCGGATGCCGGATGCGGAATCGGATGAAATCCTCCAGGGTTTCCAGCTGGAGGTAGACGATGTCGTCGTCGCATTTCAGGAAGACGGTGTCGGCGTAGTGGTCGGCGCGGGCGGCGTAGAAATGTATCGCGTCCACGAATCCGGCACGCCATCCGGTGGTGCTGTGGTAGAGGTATTCCCTCGTATCGGACAGGGCCGGGAGGCGCCATTCGGCGTCGGAGTCGAATCCTGTCTTGACGTGGACGTCGTAGCCGCCGGGTGGGATGTGGAACCCGTGTCGGATCAGGGGTGCCTTGTCCACTGTCAGGGTCAGGTTCGACTCGTCCAGGGCGACGTGTATTTCTCGAAATGTTCTCGGTGAGAGGATGCCGGGGGTGTTCACTTCGGCCAGGGGGGCGTGTATGTGTTCGCGGTTTTCGTGGTCTTCCACGAAGAAATCGGGGGGATCTATGCGGCGTAGCGCGGTGCGCTGATTTCCCCAGCCGCCTATGACGAATTCGAAGGACGGGGCTTCGGGGTCGCGGGACTCCAGTCCGATATGGACGTCGTTCCTGGAGCGCACCCGCGCGGTCCACTGCCGGGTGGACTCCGATTCCGGGCCGAGAGTTCCGGCCGGGTAGTAGACGAGATTGTCGGGGGTGCGGCCCAGGCCGGGGAAGCGGGAATTCAGCCAGCGGTCGTCGGCGTCGTTCCGGGCGAAATTCCAGACGTGCCATTCATCGATGAGATTGCGGCCGAGCGCTTCCTCCGCGTACCGGGCCAGCAACTCCATGCGATCCCGGCGGCCGGCGAAGGTGACCAGGACGACTCGTCGCCCGTCGACGATCGACATACGGCCTGTCCTCTCCCGCCGGTGCGGCCACCGGGCCCGCAGGAGCGGGCCAGCGAGAGTTTATGCGCTGGGGGCGTGGGCTGCCGAGGGAGAAGTGCCGGCGGAGGGCGCTCGCGGGCAACTTCTCAGCTGCCCGATCCGCTGGATACGACTCCTATCGCGGGCAGGACCAAGGTGCATTCGACGGGCATCGGATTGTCCGGATCGAGGGCATTGAGGACGTCGCGGGCGGCCACCGGATCGGAGTTGATGGAGAGGTGGTCGGCGAAGTCCTGCGGGCATTGGTCCTGCACGATGAAATTGGTCGCGTTCGGTTCGTGGACGAGGCCGATGGTGTACGGGACGACCACTTCGTCGTAGCGGGTGACGATCTGGGTGTAGGCGACACCCGGCACGGTTATCCCGCCGTCGTTGAGCTGCCGCATGAATGCCGAGGTGGCGAGAAACTCCACGGGGGCGGGCTGGTCGGCGGAGCCGGTGCTCGAACCGGTGTCGGCGAGCGCGGAACCACCGCTGCCGTGCACGAGGGGAGCGAGTCCGATCATCTTCGCGACCTTGTCGGAGCCGTGGCCCACCTTGACATACCAGTACGGCATGGTGGCGCCCTCGGAATGTCCGACGAGGTCGACCTTGGTGGCGCCGGTCGCCTGGCGTACCCGGTCGACGAAGCCGTCCAGGGTTCGGGAGCTGCTCTCCATCGAGGTCAGGCCGCCGAGCAGCCCCATGGGATCGCCGCCGGGTGCGCCGTAGGTGAGGGCGTAGACGCAGTAGCCGTTGTTCGCCAGCAGCGGCCCGTAGGTCTGCCAATTGTCGTTGCGGTTGGCGAGCAGGCCGTGGACGAGAATCACCGGTTCGGGATGCCGGGGCGACGGGTGGCACGACCAGTCGTTCGTTCCGGGCGGACTCGCGGCGCCGCCCTGCAACGCGCCACCGATCGCGTCGAGGAGGAAATGGTCGGGAACCGGGTAGGGCGTCGCCGGGGGCGGGTCGGCCTGAGCGGTTGTGGCGAAACCGCCGTGAAGTACGGCGGCAGCGAGGGCACCGGCGGCCAGCGCGGTCCATCGGCGAGTTCGATCTGTCATACCGGGGACTATGGTCGAATTCGCGCGCCTTCCGAGTTCAACGAAAATATTCGGTGGCACCACACAATTGGGAACTGTGGGTAACCACCGAGCCGTGGTGAGAAATCCGGATCGGCGCCTATCCGGTCGTCGTCACCTTCGGTGTGACGGTCGGTGGGTGTGCGAGGGACGGAGTTGTCGGACGCGCCGACTTCGTCGGTGCCGGGGACTTGGTCGTCGTGGATTGTGCCGATGTGGTCGTCGGCGGCGTGGACGATGCCGGTGTTCTGGAGAGCGTGGTCGAGCTCGCCGGAATCGTGGTTGTCGCAGTGGTTGTGGGCACCGTCGTGGTTGTGGTGCTCGTCGGTGCTGTTGTGGTGGTGCTGGTCGGCGCAGTGGTGGTGGTCGGCGCTGTCGTGGTGGTGCTTGTCGAAGTCGAAGTCGATGTCGTGGTGGTGGTGGTTGTCGTGGTCGGCGTTGCGGTGGTCGTCGGGTCGGACGTAACGGTGATGGTCGACGGGAGGGCCGACACTGTCACCGTGCTCGGGTCGGCCGTCACCGTGATCGTCGACGTATCCGTCGGAGCCACGGAAACGGTCACCGTCGGTATCGCGGTCGGTACGATCGTGCCCGGATCCGGCACGCTCGGCACGGCCTGGACCGAAAGGCTCGCCGTGGCTTCGATACTCGCGCTCATCGGCGGAACCGCCGGGCTCGCGGGCGGCACTTCCGCCGGGCTCGCGGGCGGCGGCACATCCGCCGGCGTGGGTGTCGCCGAGTCCGTGGCGGTAGACGTTCCGGTGCCGGGATCGGTGGTGTCGGCGACCGACTGAGCGGTTGCGGTGTCGGGGGACGTGCCGGTGTCCGGAACATCGGCGGAGACGGGGATTGCGTCGGATGTCGTGCTCGCCGCGCCGGACGGGCTCTGGATCGCGTTGTACCCGAAGGTTTGTACGGTGGCGCCCCGGAAAGCCTCCGCCAAGCTCGCCCGTCCCGGCGGGCTCGAATCAGCGCGGATCAGGAGAGTTATTCCGATCGCCGTGGTCATCAGCGCGGCCGCCATACCGGCATGTGGCATCTGCCGCCGGAAACGGTCGGCCACCGGCATTACGGCCTTGCGCCACCGCAGAATTCGCGGTCCGGATTCGGTATTGATCCCCGGCTCGGTCACCGGGTCTTCGTTGTTGTCGACGGATTGCAACGGACTACTGCTTTCTTGCTCGATAGGTGCCGGCGGGTTGCGGCACGTCGAACGGCACGGCTGATGAAATCGGTGAATTTCGGCAGTGCGCAGACACCGCGTCTCCGAACTCGCACAGCGGAGTTCGGGCGCCGAATCTCGAAGCGCCTCGTATTTCGGTCAACTCGAGTAGAGTCGCGCGATCGAGGGTTTCAGGGTTTGGGATACGGGGCCAGGTCGCGCAGTCGTTGCCGATGGATCTGCTGCAGTTCGCCTGCGCGGGTGAGGAAGTCGGCGATCGTCTCGAGTTCGGTCGAGTCGTACCAGCTCAGCAGCATCTTGTAGCTCTCGACGATCATGGGTGCGACGAGTTCCTGGACGCGATGCGCAGCGAGTTCGGTGGCCGCCACGATCACGCGGCGCCGGTCGGTCGGGTGCAGCGAGCGGGCGATGTAGCCCTGCTTCTCCAGCCGGTTGAGCATGATCGTGACACCGGCCGCGGTGAGGCCGAGCCGTTCCGCCAGAATGCCTGGCGTCGTGGACTTTCCGTCCTCCAGCAGGACGATTTCCAGCGCACGCCGATCGGTCTCGTTCACACCCAGCACCCTGATCAATTCGCGGACCAGATCCTCAGCGGTCTCGTGGTAGAACTCCCGGGCCCTCTTGAGCTCGACCGAGATCCGGGCGGGTTCGGTTGTTCTCGGACACACAGGTTTTCCCCTCGATCGCTCGAAACATCGGACCGCTCAGCAGAAGTCGCCCATCAGGGCGGGCTCGGTTGCCGGACATGCGAAGCGGACATTCGAGCTCCTGTCGATCGGTCGGCCGGCAGCCGGAACCACGGCTACCGGACATCACGAACGGGCACCGCCGCGGCCGCCGGGGCGACCGCGGGCTGTGCCGGACCTGCACTGTACGACACGGCGAGCGATGCGATACTGTGCATCGTATAATTCATCGGAGTTATCAAACCCGAAGTGGGGCAACCACTGTCGGGAACCGTGGTCGACCTGCCCCGCTGGGGTGGGACCTGGACCGGGCTGCTGGCACAACCCGGCCCAGGCGAGTTCACCACGGGCCGCCGGCACGGCTGCCGTCAAGCCGTGGCGCCTGTCCTCCGGCTCAGCTGACGGTTGTGGTGGTGAGAGTCGGGGACGGGTTCGGGTAGCACGAGGTCGCCACGTTGCCGACCAGTGCGACGTTGGTCGTCATGGTCATGCCGGGGCTGGCGTAGCTGGTCCCCGCGTACTTGCTGGTGATCGGTGTTCCGGCGGTGCCCGCGGTGACGTTGATGGTCACCGCCGGCGGGGTGAAGCTGGAGCCGCCGGAGATCGGACCCGGCACGGTCAGAACGACATTCCCGCCCGAGGTGGAGACGGTACCGGCCACGGTCCCTCCGGAGGCGGAGGCCGAGACCAGCGTCGAATTCGCCGGGGTCGGGAAGGTCATCTTCAGGTTGCTGATGTTGTTGACGGTGAAGCCGGAGGCCGAGCTCGGCACCGACGAGGAGCCGGGTGTGAGGGTGATGGCCACCGCCGAACCCGACGCCGCCGAACTCGGCGCGGTGCCGGTGACCGAGGTGGACATACTCGAGTTCTGGCTGATGCCGAAGACCGTGCCCTGGCAGCTCCAGTTCACGCTGACGGGCGTGGCATTCGCCGGCGCCGCCAGGCAGAAGACCGTGGCGACCGCCATCGGCGCCAGAACGCCGGCACGAAGGATGGACGAGATGGATCTCATGGTTATCTCCAGAAAGGGAACAACGGCGGGACGTGATGTCGAGCCGTAACAGCAGGTGTTTGAAATATAACCTGTTCTCATCTTTCCGGGGTCGATATCACAAATAACGGTTCGGCATCGATGGCCGACCGTAAGCGTGTGAAAATATCGTTATCCACTATCAAATATTCATGCTGGAAAAGTTAATTGCGGCAAGATTTTCTACCTGGATCGATCGAGCTCAGAGCGTTTTGAATCGACCTGCCGGGGGTATCCGTAATTTCGCGGTAATACGGATTCCGCGCGTAAGCGGCCTCGGTTACCGAGTTCGTCCGACCGGCAATGCGGATCAGCTGACGCGCTGTACGTGAGCGCCGACGATGATGCCGTTGACGACGGTGTAGGTGCCCGCGAAAGTTCTCGGGGGCGTCGGTCTGGGCCGCCACGAGAGTGATCACTGCCGTGGTGGCGTCGGCGTCGTGTACGGATGCTTCGTCGTCGGCCGTGGTCCGGAAGCTCTGGACGAAATCGGGGTAACTGGAGGCGAGATTCTTACCGCCCAGGGCCCATGCGCTCGCGTAGTCGTGCCTGTTGATCGCTGCGAAGTAGGCCGTGACGACCTGCGCCGGATCGGTGGGCGGGAGCGCCGGGGTCGTCGATACGGGCGGGAGCGCATACCTGGTGGTCGGTCTTGCCGCGGCGGACGGCGGGACCGAATCCGGTACCGGGGAGAGCTGCGACCGCGCGAATGGCGTAGGCATCGCGACCGGTCCGGTCGTCGGCGACTGTTCGCGGTTCACGGCGACGAGCACGGCGACGGTTACGCTGACGGCCACCACCGCTGCCGCCGCGACGATCAGCGCGAGCGGCAGGTTCACTCGTGCACCTCGCCGCGGTGACGGCCACGGCCGGGCGGGGGACGACTCCGGTTCGAGGCTCCGCTGCCGCAGCGGCTCGGTCACTTGTGGAGCACCGAAACAGTCGACGTGCGGCGGATCAGCGAGCGGCTGCGCTACGGCAATCGAAACCGGCTCCGGCAGCGCGAGTTCCGTGGAGACGGACGGCAATTCCGAAGGTGGAAAAGGTGTCTCGGCCGGCGGCGAGCCGGCCATCGGGAGCGTGCGTCGGCGGGCGACCGCGATGAGTTCCCGTCCGACGGCGGCGGTATCCCATTCACCGGTGCCGACATGCACTCCGGCGGGTAGGGACCTCGGCGGGGACAG
The DNA here is from genome assembly GCF_000381925.1 of Nocardia sp. BMG111209. Taxonomy (NCBI): domain Bacteria; kingdom Bacillati; phylum Actinomycetota; class Actinomycetes; order Mycobacteriales; family Nocardiaceae; genus Nocardia; species Nocardia sp. BMG111209. The sequence continues at coordinate 3,935,589 of NZ_KB907307.1, read as the reverse complement.
TGCACCCGAAACGACAGCGGCCCCGGGGTTTTCCGCGGTGACGACCGGCAGGCCGAATGCCTCGCCGATCCGCCTCGCGAGCCCGGGGGTGTGGCTCGAGGCGCCGACCAGGTAGACCGCGGCGAGTTCGCCATGCCCCACACCGGCGTGGTCGATCGTGGTACGCAGGTCCTCGATGCCGGCCGCCAGGACCTCGGCCGACGCCGACTCGAAGTCGGCGTGCGCGATGTCGAACCCGTGCCCGGCCTCGTCGGCGACGATGCGGATCGCGGGGCGCGCGACGAGTTGCTCGCGGCCCTGGGTGACCATCCGGCGCCACTTCGCGTCGAGCTCCGGTTCGGTCCCCTCGGCCGGAAAGAGTTGCGGCCGAGCGGCTTTCCCGTCGGCTCGGGCAATCAGTGCGGCGAACACCCGGTCGAGCGCCGCGCCGGAGAGACGCGAACCGCTCGTCGGCGACCCGGCGATCCCGAGCGTCCCGGCGGAGTTGCGCACGATCGCACTGTCCGCGCTCCGGTAACCCACATCGAGAACCAGGACAGCGGTACCGGCGGGCAGCGGGTAGTCCGCCCGGAACCGCTGGGCGGCCGCGATCGGATCGGGCACGAAAAGCGGTGGCGGAAGGCCGATCTGCGCGGTGACGGTCCGCAGCGAGTCCAGCTCGGTGGCCGGCGTCGACGCCGGCAGGGTCAGCACCAGACTGCGCGGCCGGGTGCCCCCGTGGCTGTCGAGCAGCGTCGTGGCCACGTGCCGGACGACCGCGTGCATCCGGTTCTCCGCGCTGCCGGATCCGGGCCGATCGATCGGGACCGCATCGAATACCGGCAAGCTCAGGCGCCCGGCCTCGGCCACCGCGACCGCGGTGTCCTCGTTCGCGGGAGCGATGGCGAGATCCCAACTGTCCATGTCACACAGCCCCCTGCCGGCAGCGATACGGCCGCCCTCACGGCCCTCGGCTCCGACGCTAACGCAGCCGCCGGGCCGCGATACCGTCCTGCGATTGCTTCTGTCCCCTGCGCATCACTCGCGGAACGCGATGTTGCTCAACAGCTCCAGATCCTTCACCCGGATGGTCCGGTAACCGGTTGCTATGACACCGGATTCGCGCAGCCGCCGCAACGCCTTGTGCACGGACGGCTCGGCGGCACCGGACAAGGTGGCGAGCTCCGGTTGTGTTATCGGCCAACGGATTACGGCTCCCGCGCCGACCGCCTCCCCGTAGGTCATCGCGATCTGGTGCAGTACCCGGGCCAGGCGGGTCGGGACGTCACAGCCGGTGAAGTCGATGCGGCGCTCGTTGGCCACCAGCAACTTGGCGACGATCGACTCGTTGACCGCGAGCGCGATCGGCGGATTGCGTTCCAGGCAGCCGAGGAATTCGGCTCGGGTGGCCAGCCGGGCGACCGTGGGGCCGCAGGTGGTGACCGTCGCCGATCGAGGCTGGTCATCGATCGCGGCGAATTCGCCCACCAGATCGCCTCCCATCCGCACGGCCAGCAGGACTTCACGGCCGTCGCGGGCGCGCGCGGTCGCCTTGACCACGCCGTCCAGCAGTACCAATACGAAGGTGGTGTTCTCCTGTTGCCGGACGAGGATGCGGTCGCCCGGATATCGCACCCGAACCCCCAAGGTGAGCAACTGGTTTCGCGCGGACTTCCCGAGGCCACCGAGCAGGCTCGACGCGGGCCAATCCCAGACTTCTCTCGGTTCCTGCTCAGCTGTATCCGTCGTACCGCTGTCCATGACCAGAGTCTGCGCTTCTGCTCCGGCATGCGCTACAGCGAGCGAGAACAACGTCCCGAATCCACTACTGCGACGGGATGTTCGGACGAATATAGGTCCATAGTCGATATCGGCAGCAGGGCGGGGATGCTGCCGTCAGCGTCAACAGCCGACCGAGTATCGGGAGGATTCGGATGAATCGACAGCAGGAATATCGCGCGATGCTGGCAGTCGATATCGAGGGTTCCGGGGGGCGAGGTAACACGGCGCTGCTGCGGATCCGGGAGGTTCTGTTCGAGATATTGCGAGATGCGGTGGAGCACAGTGGAATCGACTGGACATTGTGCCTGCGTCAGGATCTGGGCGACGGTATGCGGGTCATCGTGCCCGCGGACACCTCGAAATTCCGCATGATTCAGCCGATGGTGCGGGAGCTCTCGGCCGCGCTGGAAGCCCACAACGAGACGGCGGCCACGGTGGAACGGATCCGGGTGCGGATGGCGCTGCACGCCGGTGATGTCCATCTCGGGCCGTCCGATGAGCCGGCCGGTCGGTCGCTGGTGGTGCTCGCGCGGTTGCTCGACGCGGCGCCGGTGCGAAAAGCGCTGGCACAGGCCCCGGAAGCGGTGGTGGTGGCCGTGCTGCTGTCGCAGCATTTCTACGACGAGACCATCGGGCACGGCTATCCCGGCATCGACCCCCGCACGTTCCATCGGGTCGCGGTGGCCGAGAAGGAGACCACGATGCCCGCGTGGCTGCATCTGTCCGGTGCGGTGATCGTCTCGCCGCCGGATGCCACCGCCACGCCGCCGGCCACCCGCGCCGACGAACCACCGCAACGCTCGACGATGGTCAACCGGGCGTCCGGACGCGGTGTCGTCTATGCCACCCAGAACGGCACGCAGCACATCCATACCCCCGACGAGTCCTGAAAGATCAGCCGTGGAAGCAGAATTGACCGCTCTGGCGGAGGCAGGCGCCGTCGCCTTGGTGAAGGCGATGGCCACGGATCTGTGGCCGATGACGCGTCAGGCCGTCGTCGAGCTGTTCCGGCGCGGCAGCCGGGATCGCATGACGGCTGTCGAGGCCCACCTCGACGAGAACGCCGCCCGGGTCCGGGAGGCGGTCGCGCCCGACGGGGTGCGGCAGGAACTGGTCGGGTTCTGGATTCTGGAGCTGGCCGAGCGACTGCAGCAGGACCCGCGTGCCCGCGAGACGCTCGTCCAACTCGCGCGCGTCGTCGGCAATGCGCTGCCGGAGGACCGGCCCGTGTCCTTGGAGCAGACGAACTGGACGCACGACAAGGGCACGACATTCGCGGTGCAGGGCGGTGATCAGCATGTGCGCTGGACCGCCCGCACACAGACGACAGCGGAATGAGACGACAGCATGATGCCGAACCAGGGCCCGACCGATACCACATGGAACTTGCAGCAGCCCAACGGAACCCGCTCTGCCGGAGTGACGGTGGCGGAGCCCGATCCGCGCAGTTCGATCGAAGATCTCGCCGGACCCCGGACCGGCGACGCCACGCGACATCTGTGCGCGGCAGCGATTCGGGACCGCCAATTCCGGGCCGCGGCCATTCGTGAGCTGGTGGAGAATCAGCATCGGGTTCCCGCACCCAATCTGGGTGTCGACGGCGCGCGCATATTGCACGAGTGCCTGATGGTGCGCCGCGGGGCGGTGGTGGCCGGAGCGGCCTTCCTCTGTGTCGGTCTGCTGGGTTTCGTGATCTCTCCGCTGGGGCTGATCCTCGTGGCGCTGTCGATATTCCAGCTGCGATTGTTCCTCGGGCTGGTCGGATCGGTGCGGGATGCGGTCGGACGGCGGCCCGACGGGTCGACCGGAGCCGCCACCCGGCGTCGCTCGCGCTGGGCCCTGTGGCTGGTGTGGTTCGTCGCCGGCAACATTTTCATCGCGATGTTCGACCTCGTGTTCTCGCTCAGCGAAGATTTCCGGTTCGAATCCTCGGTATTCATCGTGATACCGCTCTGGATCCTGGTCGGGGCGACGCACCACTATTGGAATTTCCGCCGAGAAGCCGCCTTGTTCACCGCGGCGGGCACGGACCTCGCGGCGTTCCCGGCCTTGCGGAGCGTATTCGAGCGGCTGCGCAACCGATCGTCCGAAGTGGACACCGTGTACGGCACATTCAGTCCGTTCGCCGGGTCCGGAGCCGAAATCTACAAGCGTGACTGGTCCTATACGGTCGAACTGCGGCCCAGCGCGGAACGGCGCAAGCAGGGCCGCGGGGCCGATGCGATGGAGGCCCCCGATCTGCATCATCGGATTGCCGCCGGGCTGATCCAGCTCGGACAGGGTTCGCTCTACCCGGGCGACCCGCTGCGCCGGCTCATCGTCGGTGACCGGCTGTTCCGGTCGGGAGGCCGCACCCGCCCCTGGCCCGAGTGGTTCGGCCGGCTCGCGGAATGGGATCCGCGGATCGGACGTCCGGTCCTGCGACCGGACTGGGCCGATCTGGTGGATCTGGCGGCACACGAGCGGCTTCGGCATTATCTGGAGGCGCGGGTCGAATTGTGGGGGTACCAGGTCGTTTCCTCGGTTTTCCTGCGGGTGCACGTCCAGGGTGATCTGCTGCAGATGGATGGTCTGGCCGTGCTGCTGCCGCCGATCGCGGCGGAGTATCGCAGGATCGATGAGCTGCGGACGCCCGAGCCGGTGACCGATGTCGTGATCGCCCTCGGGAAGGGAATTGCCGGGCTGCCCGCCGATCTGGTCGACGGTGTCGCGGAGTGCGGATCGGGACTGAAATCCTGGGCACGCACGAAATACCGGGAAATGTGGTACCGGACCATGATCGATGCAGGCCGCGTCGTCGACCATTCGCCGCAGCTCTGCCTCCGGGAACTGGGTGCCGAACTGGAATTCCAACAGCGATTCCAGGAAGCGGATGTCGAGCGCTTCATCCAGAGCGTGCGCAGGCGCGCGGTGACGGTTGTCCAGGCGGAGCTCCGGGCTCGCGGCTACGACACCGAGGAGTTCGACCTGATCGTGCAGTCCGTCAACAACGGGATCCAGAACTTCAACTCGACCGTGAACGGTCCGCAGGCAGCGGGGCCGGACGCCACCGCACACCAGGTCCACACACCCCCGGCCCAGATCGGACCCCAGTGAACAGTTCGCCACACATTCGAAGGAGACAAACATCATGTCGGATTCCCACCGCCCGGAGTCGAATTACGGAATCCAGAATTTCGGTTCACAGGTGAGCGGTCCGCAAGCGGCCGGACCGGGAGCCGTCGCGGCATACTCGGTCGGCGATGCCGATCAGGTCGCGGTCGACCGGGTCGAGAATCGAAGTGCCGCAACCGGAACACGACCGGAGGCCGCACCGGACGACCCGGACCCCGCTACCCACGCCCAGCAGAACCACGCCCGCGGATACGGCACGGTCTACGCGGTCACCGACGGCGACATGCACATCCGACCCGAGAAATAGCCGAACGACCGAACGTCCCCGGATCGGTGACTGCCGAGCCCGGGGATGTTCGTGTCCGATCGCCCTCCGCCGATCGGTGGCTCCGGTGCGGCGTTGTAGCTCACGTCTACTCGTGATGAGGACATATGCCGCGGATGTCCACATTCTCGGTGTCGCTCCTGTACTTCGCGGCGCGTTGGTGACAGTCTGTGTAACCGGCGAGAATCGGCCTTGCTCGGGGCAAGGGGTGACATTCGGCCGAGATCGTTCCGGTTACATCCGGCGGAGCCGATATTCCGGCTAACATTCCGGTAGTCGAATTATGCTGTCGGGCAGCGTGTTCAGCCACGTCAACGCATGTTCCGAGCTCGCCGGCGGCGGTGTGAGCCAGCGATAATGTGGTGAGAACGGCTGGTAACAAGCGAAATTCCCGGTATCGCATGCCGATATGGTGTGGCTCACAATTCGTGTAGTGATTTGTACCGGATAGGCACAGATGCTGTGCTGCGGGTGAGAAACGGGCCGGGAACGGTGGTTAGTGTGGACGGGTTCGTTCGAGCCGAGGAGAACGGTGAAGGCCCTTCTGGCAATTGTAGTTACCGTGCTTGTCAGCCCCATGATGCTGCTGGCCGAGCAACCCGCCGCCGCCCAACCACCCGACATACCCGCACCCGTATCACCGGACAACCCGGGACCGTCGCCATTACAGGAGTGGATCGACAACACGATTCCCGCACCACCGCTGACGCCGCCGCAGCAGCAGCCCGCCGCGGAGCAGGCGGCCCTGTGGCAGGCCATCCTGTCGTCGCCGACCACGGATCCGACCTTCGACGCCTGGCCCGCGGGGCTCGACGCGCTCGTACCCGGTCAGGTCATCGAGACCCGTAACGTCACCGCCGGCGCGACGACCATGTTCGACGCGCCGATCGCGCGGGCGACACTCGTGAAGTACCGGTCCACCTCCGCGTCGGGGACGCCGTCGTTCGGTACCGCGACGCTGCTCGAGCCCGCCGCCGCCTGGAACGGGCCGGGCCCGCGGCCGGTGGAAGTGGATACGCTGCCGATCAATGCGCTGGGGCTGCGCTGCACGCCCGGATACACGATCGCGCATGCCGTGCACGACAATCAGGCGCTCAACGTGTTCCTGCCGGGCGTGGCCACGGCGCTGAACAAGGGGCACGTCCTGCTGCTGCCGGATCACGAGGGTCCGCTGATGGCGTATGCCGAGCCGACCGTCGCCGGGCACATGACGCTGGACGCCATTCGCGCGATCCGGTCACTGGCGCCGGATCGGTTCGGCGACAGTCGTTTCGCGGTCACCGGTTATTCCGGCGGGGCGATCGCCTCGTACGCGACGGCGATGCTGCTGCCCGAATACGCGCCGGAACTGTCGACCGTGCTGGTCGGGGCGTCGATCGGCGGCCTGGTGACCGATTACGGTGCGGTGGCGCATGTGTTCAACGGGCACAGCGCATCCGGGATCCTGTTGTCGGTGACCCTGGCGATGTCCCGGGAACATCCCGACATGCTGCCGTACATGAATCATCTCGCGCAGTGGGTGGGAACCTCGCCGCTGAAGAACATCTGCGGTGATGCCGACGGGCCGCTCGGTGCGGTGGGCATCCCGATGGAGGTCGCGGCGAATATCGACCATCCGCTGGAAAGCGGTATCTCCGAAGAGATTCAGCGCCGGACCGATCTGACCGGCCGCACATCCGCTGTGCCGCTGTACATCTACCACGGAGCCGACGATTTCTGGATTCCGATCCAGGGGCCGCAGCGGATGTACCGCACGCAGTGCGCGCGTGGAGTCGCGGCGGAATTCCGCACGGTGCCAGGCGAACACGTCGCCGCGATGCTCAACGGCGCCGGGGGCTCGATAGATTGGATCGACGCTCGGCTGCGCGGTGAGCCCGCACCGAACGAATGTGCGTGACAAGGTTTTCCGCGGACGAATGCGCCCCCGCTCCGGCCACGACGGCCGGGTGAGCGGGGGCGCGTTCACGCGATGTCCGACTCAGCAGTCGGTGGGCGCCGGTTCGCCGCGCAGCCGGGCGAGGATCCAGTCGTCCAGGCCGGGAGAGCCGGTGGCGTAACCGATCAGGTGCTCGCCGGGCACGACCCGGAACACGGACGGCACGCCGCGGCTGCACTGCTCCCGCGCGGTCCGCTGCGCGTCCTCGAGCGGGATCCACGGATCGAGCGCACCGTGGTAGATGTACAGCGGCACCGCCGAGGTGCGGTCGCCGAGATTCAGCTTGTCGAACATCTCGTTGGCGATCGGAGTGTTCAGCGAGTCACCGACATTCGCCATGACGTCCATCGGGAAGCCGACCACGCCGAGCGGCCCGTCGGCATCGCCGCAGATGTCCTTCAGCGGTGACGACGCCACCCACTGCGCGAGATGGTTCATGTACGGCAGCATTTCGGGATGTTCGCGCGCTACCGCGAGCGCCACCGACAACAGGATGCCGGAGGAGATGTTGCCGTTGAACCGGTGGGCGACATCGCGATTGTCGGTGACCACACCGCCCGCGGCCACACCCGCCACGACATCCGCGAGTTCCGGCGCGTATTCGTGCAGCAGCATCGCCGACGCGTAGGAGGCGATCGCCCCGCCGGAGTAGCCGCTGACCACGTAACGGCTGTCGGCGAACTCGTTCGAGTTCACCGTCCGGGTCGCACGGATCGAGTCGAGGATCACGTGCGCGGCGACATTCGGTTCCGCGTAGGCCATCAGCGGGCCCTCGTGGTCGGGAACCAGCACCGCGTGCCCCTGGCTCAGCGCCCACCAGATGGAGGGCAGGAACACCGTGATGTCGGTGTTGGGTTTGTCCAGAATGCCGTGTGACAGTTGGTAACCCGGCGTGCAGTGCGCACCGAGGGAGTTGATCGGCAGTGCGACCACCTCCACCGGCTGCGGACCCGGGCCGGCCCACGCGGCGGCCGGGGTGATCAGTGTCGCGGTACCGAACGACGGCGTCCCCGACGCCGAGGTGGTCCGGAACTTCAGTAGTTGCGACCGCCGGATCGGCGTGACCATCCGGGCGGCGGTATCGCCGGTGACGTCGCGCGATTCGATGATTCCGCCGGGCTCGAGGGTGTCGAGATTCTCGGGCCGGGCATCGAAGAACGGGTCGTCGGTGGGCGGGGACTGGATGGCGTTCCACAGGGCGGTCTGCTCCGTGGCGGGGTCTTGCGACGTCGACGGCAATGCGGGGACGGTGTTGTCGATCCATTGCTGTAGCGGCGACGGTCCCGGGGCTCCGGGTATGGGGGTGTCGGGTGGTTGGGCGGTGGCGGGTTGCTCGGCCAGCAGCATCATGGGGCTGACAAGCACGGTAACTATTGTTGCCAGAAGGGCTTTCACCGTTCTCCTCGGCTCGAACGAACTTGTCCACACTAGCCACAGTCGACAGCCCGGCCGCGCATGCACCACACATCTGTGCCTGCCCGCAAATCGACAGCCACTCGAATTGTGAGCCGCCCCAATCAGAAACGCGGGCTCGGTGAAATGGAATTCACCCGCTGTCAGGGACCGAGGACCACCCGGACGGTGCCGTCGGCATCCGCGGTGGCGGTGTGCGGGCAGGCCGGTGGGCCGCCGTCGGATTCGGCGCCGGTGCCGAGGTCGTAGCCGCGGCCGTGCAGCGGGCAGACCACGATGCCGGCGTCGAGCAGGCCGTCGGCCAGCGGGCCGCCGCGGTGCGGGCAGGCCGCGTCGAGGGCGCGCAGACTGTTGTCCCGCATGCGATATACCGCGATCTGGCGGCCGTCGACCACGAAGGCGCGGCCCTCGCCGATCGGGATGTCGGCGAGGACGCCGATGACGTGCCCGCTCATCGCACCGGCACCCGAGGCAGCGCGATCAGCGGCAGCGCGGTGCGGTACCGGTCCGAATCGTCCTGTCGCGCATCGGTCCACGGTTCGCGGTAGGCGTCCACCGATTTCTGCATGGCGGCGTCGAGGCCGGCGGCGAGGCCGTCGCGGTCGTCGACCACGACGGCGCGGATGGTGTCGATGCCGGTGCGCGGCACCCAGGCATAGGTGCGTTCGAGCCAGTTGGCGTTCTCGCGGTAGTACTGCAGGAAGCGTCCGGCCAGGGTGATCACCTCGGCGGGGGTGCCGACGGTCGCGAGCAGGTCACCCTTGCGGATGTGGGCCCCCGCCGCGCCGCCGACGTAGATCTCCCAGCGGCCGCCCTCGATGGCGACGACGCCGAGATCCTTGCACAACGCCTCGGCGCAGTTGCGCGGGCAGCCGGTGACCGCCAGTTTCATCTTGGCGGGTCCGGGGATGCCCTGGAAACGCTGTTCCAGCGCGATGCCCAGCGCGGTCGAGTCGCCGAGTCCGTACCGGCAGAATTCGCTTCCCACACAGGTTTTCACGGTGCGGAAGCTCTTGCCGTAGGCGTATCCGGAGGGCATACCGAGATCGGCCCAGACCGCGGGCAGATCCTCCTTGCGGATGCCGAGCAGGTCGATGCGCTGGCCGCCGGTGAGTTTGATCATCGGCACGTCGTAGCGCTCGGCCACGTCGGCGATGCGGCGCAGTTGATCGGCGGTGGTGACGCCGCCCTGGATCTGCGGCACCACCGAGAATGTGCCGTCGCGTTGGATATTGGCGTGCACGCGGTCGTTGATGAACCTGGCGTCGGGTTCGTCGACGAATTCGTCGCCCCACATCATGTGCAGCAGCGACGCCAGGCCCATCTTGGAATGCGCGTCCTCGCGTCCGTCGGGGACCAGTGCGGCGAAAACCGAAGATACCGAATGCAATTCGAGTTCGCGGATCAGGCGCATCAGCTCCGGTTTCGGATACGGGACACCCGGGACGTACCAGGTGCCGGCCGGGTCGTCCGCGACCGCGCCGCCGGCCGCCCACTCGACGATCTGCGTGACCAGGCTCTTGCACGAGCCGCAGCCCTTGCCCGCGCGGGTGGCCGCCATGACACCGGACACCGACTGCTGACCGCCCTGGACGCAGGCCACCAGGGTGGCCTTGCTGACCCCGTTGCAGTTGCACACCTGTGCGTCGTCGGACAATTCGGCCGCGCCGACCTCGACCGGCGGGGTGCCGAGATCGAACAGCAGCGACACCCGTTCCGGCGGCAGCGGCAGGCCGCGGTCGAAGGCCTGCATGAGGAAGGCCACCTTGCGGACGTCGCCGAGCAGGGTCGCGCCGACCAGTTTGTCGTCGCGGATGACGATGGTCTTGTAGATACCGAGGCGGGGCTCGCTGAACTGCACGAATTCGTCGTCCGGGCGTTCGGGGGCCTTCAGGCCCATCGCGGCGACGTCCACCCCGGCCACCTTCAGTTTCGTCGCGGTGCGCGAACCGTGGTATCGCGCAGCCGGATTCGCGCCGGTGAGGTGGTCGGCGAGCACCACGGCCTGCTCCCACAGCGGGGCGACCAGGCCGTACACCTGCCCGCGATGTTCGGCGCACTCACCGACGGCGTAGACGCGGTCGTCGTCGATCGTCCGCATGTGGTCGTCGACCACGATCGCGCGCTGCACGGTCAGTCCCGCGCCGCGCGCGAGCCCGACGTTCGGGCGGATACCGGCCGCGACCACGAGCATGTCGCAGTCGACGCCGGTGCCGTCGGCGAACGTCACGCCGGTCACGCAGCCGTCCGCGCCGCGCACCCCGGTGGTCGCGGTGCCGGTGTGCACGGTGATGCCGAGGTCCTCCACCGAGCGGCGCAGGATCGCGCCGGCCGGATCGTCGAGTTGCGCGTTCATCAGGGTCGCGGGGGAGTGCACGACATCCACGGTCAATCCGCGTTGTTGCAGTCCGCGTGCGGCTTCCAGCCCGAGCAGCCCGCCGCCGACCACCACCGCGCGGGTGCGGGTCGCCGACTCGTCGATCATCGACAGGCAGTCGTCCAGGCTGCGGAAGCCGAAAACGCCGCGCAGCAAGGTCTTGTCGTCGGCCCACATGCCCTCGATCGGCGGGAAGAACGAGCGGCTGCCGGTCGCGATGATCAGGCGGTCGTAGCGTAGGGCCGTGCCGTCGTCGGCGTGGACGATGCGCGCGAACCGATCCAGCCGCACCGCACGCACACCGGCGCGCAGATCGATCCCGTTGTCCGCGTACCAGTCCAGCGGATTCAGATAGATCTCGCTCGTATCATCGGATCCCGCAAGCACATTCGACAGCAGGATCCGGTTGTAGTTGCCGTAGGGCTCGTCGCCGAAGACGGTGATCGTGAACTGCTCGGCGCCACCGCGGGCGAGGATCTCCTCCACCGCGCGGGCGCCGGCCATGCCGTTACCGATGACCACCAGTCGCGGCTTGTTCCGCGCGTCCATGTCGTCGTCCTTTCCGTCAGATCTCGATCAGCCCGAGGTCGACGACGACGGTGCCCGCGGATTCGGCGGGCGCCAGCAACCGCAACTCCAGGACCGTGTCGCCGAGCAGTTCCTCGACCACGCGCAGCGAGACGTGCAGCGAGCCCTTCGCCGCGATCGGGAAGTACCGCATCGGTTTTCCGTCGCGGAACAGCGCGACGGTGATCATCTCGTCCGCGGAGTTGCCGCCGCGGAAGTACACCGGCTGGGTCGTCGCACCGGCCGGTACGACATAGCGCAGCGACTCGTCGAGGGGGACGGGTTCGCCGAAACCCTTGCCCCGGAACTCGAATACCCCCTGCAGAAATCGCGGGGTGCTGCCGTCATTCATCGTGTTGCTCGCCTTCGACGTCGGAATCGTGGGCCGGGACATATTTGTCGACCGCCACCGCGCACACCTTGAATTCGGGCATCCGGGAGTGCGGGTCCAGGGCGGGGTTGGTCAGCAGGTTCGCCGATTCGGCGCCGCCCCAGTGGAACGGGGCGAACACGGTGTCGGCGCGCACGTCGGGACTGATCCGCGCGGTCAGCACCGCCACGCCGCGGCGGGTGCGCAAGCGGACCGGATCGCCGTCGCGGACCCCGATGCGCACCGCCAGCGAGCCGTGCAACTGCACCGTGGCCACCGGTTCGGCGTCGCGCAGCCGGCCGACCCGGCGGGTCTGGGTGCCGGACTGGTAGTGCCCGGCCAGCCGGCCGGTGGTGAGGTAGTACGGGTACTCCGCGTCCGGCGTCTCGGCGCCGCCGCGATGCTCGACGGCGTGGAAACGCGCCCGGCGGTCCGGGGTGGGGAAGTCGACGGTGAACAGGCGCGGCGTGCCCGGATGCCGCGGCGACGGGCACGGCCAGAAGACGCCCTGTTCGGCGGCGATCCGCTCGTAGCTGATGCCGGTGTAGTCGGCCTTGCCGCCGGTGCTGGCGCGGCACAGCTCCGCGAACACCTCCGCCGGATCGTCCTGGAATCCGTGGTGGTCCAGCCGTTCCGCCAGGGCGCGGATGACCTCGAGATCGGTCCGCACCCCCGGCGGTGGCGGCACCGCGCGGTTGCGCAGGATCACCCGCCCCTCCAGATTGGTCAGCGTGCCGGACTCCTCCGCCCACTGCGCGATCGGCAGCACCACATCGGCCGATTCCGCTGTCTCGGACCGGAAGATATCGGAGACGACGAGAAAGTCCAGCTGCCGCAACCGTTCCCGGATCTGCCCGACATTCGGCGCGGACACCGCGACGTTCGACGCCAGCACCCACAGGGCCCGCACGCCGCCGGGAGTGCCGAGCGCGTCGAGCATCTCGTACGCGGACCGGCCGGGCTGCGGCAGGGAGTCCGCCGGCACACCCCACACCGCGGCGATGTGCTCCCGCGCGACCGGATCGTCGAGCCGCCGGTAGCCGGGCAACTGATCGGCCTTCTGCCCGTGCTCGCGGCCGCCCTGCCCGTTGCCCTGGCCGGTGATCGAGGCGACGCCGCAGTACTCGCGGCCCGGAAGACCCAGCGCCAGAGCCAGATTGATGAACGCCGACACGGTGTCGGTACCGGTGCTGTGCTGTTCGGCGCCGCGCGCGGTGAGTACGACAACCCGCTGCGCGCGGCCGACCATCCGGGCCGCCGCGACCAGATCGGATTCGGTCACCCCGGTGATCCGCTCCACCCGATCGGGCCAGTACAACCGCACCCCGCGCCGCACCGCCGCGAAACCGGTGGTGCGCGTGGCGATATAGGTCTCGTCGAGCAGCCCCTCGCGAACCGCGATGTGCAGCATGCCGTTCGCGATCGCGAGATCCGTCCCCGGCACGGGTTGCAGATGTAGATCCGCCTGGGCCGCGGTGGCGGTCCGCCGCGGATCCACCACGATGATCCGGCCGCCCCGGGCCCGGCATTCGTCGAGGAATCGCATCGCCGGCGGCATGGTGTCCGCGGGATTGGCGCCGACCAGCAGCACCACATCCGCCTCGGCGACATCCGACAGCGGGAACGGCAGGCCGCGATCCACGCCGAAGGCCCGCTGCGCCGCGGTCGCCGCCGCCGACATGCAGAACCGGCCGTTGTAGTCGATCGCCGAGCTGCCGAGCACCACCCGGGTGAATTTGCCGAGCTGATAAGCCTTTTCGTTGGTGAGTCCGCCGCCGCCGAAACAGCCCACGCTGTCGCGGCCGTACTCGGCCCGGGCCCGCCGGAACTCCCGCGCGACCCGGTCCAGCGCCTCGTCCCAGCTCGCGGGCCGCAACGGGCTGTGCCGATCGTCGCGGACCAGGGGCGTGGTCAGCCGCTCGGGATGGCCGAGCAGTTCCGCCGCCGTCCAGCCCTTCGCGCACAGCCCGCCGCGATTGGTCGGAAAGTCCGGCTGCGGCGCCAGGGTGACGCCGGAACCGTTGGCCTCCAGCGTGATTCCACACTGGAGCGAGCAGTAGGGGCAGTGTGTCCGGACCAGTGTCGCCACCATGAGCATCAACCGTTCGAGTCGATCACTACGGGCAAACTCACCGTATGCAGCCCACGTTTCGGCGGTATTGCCCTGATGGATCGGACGTGAGCCAGTTCGTGGATGCGTCATGCATCCGAGGTGACTGTCACCGGAGATGGCTGTCGCCTGTCGGTATCATCGGCAGGATGACGTCGCAGCCGCTGTTCCATCACCCGGTCTGCCTGCTCGGCCGGCTCGACTTCCACGTGCAGGAGCAGTTCACGAAGGTCCTGGCGCCGCTGCACCTGCAACCCCGTCAGTTCGGCCTGCTGAGCCTGCTGACCGGCAGCGACGGGCAGAGTCAGCAGCAGCTGTGCGAATCGCTCGACGTCCACCGCAATGTCATGGTGGGGCTCGTGGACGAGCTGGAACAGCGGGAACTCGTCGAACGCCGGCGCCATCCCGGGGACCGCCGGGCACACGCGGTCCACCTGCTGCCCGCCGGTCGCGCGTTGCAGGCCCAGGCCGAGCAGCTTCTCGACGAATTGGAGAGCGAACTGCTCGGCGGGCTGGATCGCGACGAGGTGCGGACCCTGATCTCGCTGCTCCAGCGGGTCAGCCGCGACGCGGGCCTGGACCTGATCCCGCATCCGGGACTGACGGCCGGCGCGCCCGCCGCGGGCCGCTGACGTCGGGCCGACCCGAGCAGCCGCTGCCACTGCGGGACGACGAAATCCCGCACGTGGTCCAGGACGCTCTCCGTGGACGCACCGCGGCGGTCATACGTCCGCCGATCCGGGTTGCGCCGTCCTGGGCACGGCCAGGAAACCGGCGGCAACCACGATCAGCAGGCCGATCACGTAGCGCAGGGCGTATGCGAAGGCGTGCACGAACTCCGCACCGCCGGTGCTCTTTTCGGCTCGTCCGAAGAAGATCACCCCGGCGAGCGCGACGCCGAGGGCGAAGCCGATCTGCTGAATCGTGTTGAGCAGTCCGGACGCCGAGCCCGCCGCGCGCGAAGGTACCTGTCCCAGCAGAAGATCCAGCGTCGGTGCGATCACCATGCCGAAGCCGAGGCCGGACGCCACCTGGATCGGGACGATCTCCCAGATGGTGATCGTGGTGCCGAAATGCTCTGTCGCCCAGGCGAAAACGGTGAATCCGGCGGCCAGCAGCACGGCGCCGGCGACCGGTACGTCGCGGCCGAACCTCGGGACGAGCTTCTCCGGTGCCACGCCCGCGCCGATGCCGACACCGGCGGCGAAGGTCGCGGCGGTCAGTCCGGCGCGCAGTGGGGTCCAGCCCAGCCCGGCCTGCATGAAAAGAGTCCAGATCAGGAAGAATCCACCCACCGCGACCCAGAACAGTCCCCACATCGTCAGCCCGGCCGTGAACGATCTCGACCGGAACACGGTGAAATCGACCAGTGCCGAGCCGAACCGGACGTGGCGTCGGCGTTCGGCGATCACGAAGACCGCCGAGAGCAGCGCCGAGCCCGCGATCATCGCGAGGATCCAAGCGGGCCAATGCAATCGGCGGCCCTCGGTGAGCGGATAGATCAGCAGGGCCACCGCCGTGGTCGCGAGCAGCGCGCCGACGGGATCCAGCCGGGGTGGGACGGGTGCGCGGGAATCGCGGACGGCGAACCACGCGATGACCGTCACCGCGAGGCCGACGGGCACGTTGATCAGGAAGATCGGCCGCCACTGCCATCCGAACAGATTCCCCTGTACCAGTACGCCGCCGAGGGCCAGCCCGAAGACCACCGACGATCCGGTGACGGCACCGAAGATCCCGATCGCCTTCGCCCGCTCGTGCGGCGGGAAGGTGACGCGCAGGATCGCGAGGATCTGCGGGATCATCATCCCCGCGAAGGCGCCCTGGGCGAATCGGCATCCGATCAACATGCCGGAATCGACCGAGACGCCGCACAGCAGTGAGGTGAGCGTGAAACCGGCAATGCCGGTGAGGAACAACGACTTCCGGCCGTAGCTGTCGCCGAGCCGGCCGCTGGTGATCAGCACGGCCGCGAACGCCAGCACGTAGGCCGACACGATCCATTCGATCTGCGCGTACGGGGTGTGCAGGTCGTGCTGGATGCTCGGCACGGCCACGTTGACGATGCTCGTGTCCAGCAGGTCCATGAATCCGGCCGCGAGTACGACCGCGAAGGCGAGCCACCGCCGCCGATCGGGGTGGACGTCGGGTACTGCCGGCGCGACCGCCGGGGTGATGTCTCGATCCATGGGCAAAAGTATGCACCCAAGGTGATTGCTTATCAAAGTGATGATCACTCGGGTTGTCTATCTTCTGGAGTGACCATGCCGGTGGCGTGAGGGGGCCGGGTGGTCTGTTTCCGGTGTGCGGTCCACCCGGTGGTTCCCTCGCACCGGTAGGCTCGGATCTCGTGGCCGGTCTGCGCATGGCGATGGGAATCGTGTCCGCCGGGACGATTCTCGGTGTGGCCGAGTTGGTTTCGGTCCCGGTGGGCGGCAGCAGCGCGCCCTTGGACGCCTTCGGGTCCGCGGTGGTCGACAATACCCCGCAGGACCTGCGCGAATGGGTTATCGGGACCTTCGGTACCAATGACAAACTGTTGCTGTTCGCGGTGATGATCGCGGTGGCGGTCGGGGTGGCCGCGGCCGCGGGGGCGCTGGAACGACGCTCGCGGCCGCTCGGGTCCGCGCTGTTCGTGGTTTTCGGTGTGGCCGGTGTGCTCGCCGCCTGCACGCGTGCGCACGCGACGTGGACCTCCGCACTGCCCACCCTGATCGGCTGTGTCTGCGGGCTGGTGGCGTTACGGTTCCTGGTCCGGCGCGCGGAATCCGAGGCGGTCACCGAAACGGATTCCGCCGCGCCGGAATCGGCGCGGATACCGCGGCGTCGATTCCTCGGCGGGCTGGTCGCCGTCGGCACGCTCGCGGTGGCGACCGGCGCGGCGGGCCGGCTGCTCGCCGCGCGGGCCCGGGACGTGTCCGGCAACCGGGCCGCGGTCCGGCTGCCGGTGCCGGCCGAGCCCGCGGCGCCCGTTCCCGCCGCCGTCGAAGCGGTGGTACCCGGGCCGCCCCCGTTCGTCACGCCGAATTCCGCCTTCTACCGGGTGGATACGGCGCTGACCGTGCCGCAACTGTCGACCGACGACTGGCGATTGCGGATCCACGGGATGGTCGACCGCGAGATCACCCTGACCTACGCCGATCTGGCCGCGCGGCGGCCGATCGAACGCGTGCTGACCATGACCTGTGTATCGAATCCGGTGGGCGGCAACCTGATCGGTACCGCGCGGTGGCTCGGCTATCGGGTGGCCGATCTGCTGGCGGAGGCGGGGGTGCGGCCGGGGGCCGATATGGTGCTGTCCACCAGCATCGACGACTTCACCGCCGGAACTCCGTTGAGCGCGTTGACCGACGGGCGGGACGCGATGCTGGCGATCGGCATGAACGGTGAGCCACTGCCGATTCCGCACGGATTTCCGGCTCGGCTGGTCGTGCCCGGACTGTACGGATATCTGTCGGCGACCAAATGGGTGATCGACCTCGAGGTGACGAGATTCGATCGGGCGCGCGGATATTGGGTCCGGCGCGGGTGGGCGGTGACCGCCCCGATCAAGACCGAGGCCAGGATCGATACCCCGAAATCGGCGGCCGCCCTGGCCGCGGGACCGGTCGCGGTCGCCGGGATCGCCTGGGCGCAGCGGCGGGGCGTGACGGCCGTCGAGATCCAGATCGACGACGGTGACTGGAAACCCGCGCAACTGTCGCAGGAGTACTCGATCGACACCTGGCGGCAATGGGTCTACCGATGGGACGCGACGCCGGGGAAGCATACGATCCGCGCCCGCGCCACCGACGCCACCGGCGCGGTGCAGACGGCCGAAACCCGGGACACCGTACCCGACGGTGCCTCGGGTTATCCGTCGATCTCCGTCCGGGTGGGGTAGCCGCGGCTACCGTCGCCGCACGCCCCGGCTCGCCAGGACCAGACCCACTACGACCACGATCAAGCCGATGACGGCCCAGATCGCCTGCCCGTTCATGCCGCCGGACTGCCCGAGCAGGTTCAGGCCCTGCAAGGTCCACAGACCACCCATGAGCACGAGCACAATTCCGATGACCAACCACACCCAGCGCATCGCCGCTCCTCCGTCTCGGTCGCCGACTGCCGGCAGACCCATCCTGTCACGTATTTCGGGGTGCGGAGGTTCATGTCTCGCCCGGCGCGGGTTCACGGGCAGATCGGCCCGGTCCCGGGAACGGGGTCGACCGTGCCGCACAGGCACCGGTTCACGACGGGCCTGCCGGGGTGCACCCGATCCGGTTGTGCGCCGGTGACTTCGGGATGGATTCGACCAGGCGGCGGGTGTATTCGCCGGCCGGGTTCGCGAACACGTCCTCGGTCCGGCCCTGTTCCTGGACCTCGCCGCGTCGCAGGACGGTCACGGTATCGGCCAGCTGCCGGACCACGCTCAGATCGTGGGAGATGAACAGGTAGCTCACGGCGACCTTGACCTGGAGGTCGACCAGGACCTGGAGGATCTGCGCCTGCACGGTGACGTCGAGTGCCGAGGTCGGCTCGTCCAGCACGAGCAGCTTCGGGCCGAGGCTCAGCGCTCGCGCGATGGCCACCCGCTGTCGCTGACCGCCGGAGAGCCGGCGGATCCCGCGGGTCAGGAACGACTCCTCGAGGCCGACCAGGTCCAGGACCTCGAGGACCCGTTCCCGGCGCTGGGATCGGGTGCCCTGCCGGTACCGGATCAGCGGTTCGGCGACGAGTTGCGCGACCGTGTACGTGGGGTCCAGCGACTGGAAGGGGTTCTGGTACACCAGTTGCAGATTCCGGCGTGCGTCGCGCAGCTGCCGGCGGTCCAGGTGCGCGAGGTCGCGGCCGGCCACCAGCACCCGGCCCGCGTCCGGCTGCACCAGGCGCAGCGCGATCCGGGCGAGCGTGGATTTGCCGGATCCGGATTCCCCGACCAGGGCGTGGGTGCGGCCGGCCGGGATGTCGAAGGTCACGCCTTTCAGCGCCTCGGTGCGGTGCCGGCCGTTCCCGAAGGTCTTGTGTACGTCCGACATCGAGAGCACCGGCTCGGTATCCGGTTGTGCCCGTATCGCTTTCGTGGCCGCGAAGCGGTCGGGATCGACGCTGGGAATGTCGTCGATCAGGGTGCGGGCATATCGGGATTCGGGGTCGCGCAGCACCGTCACGGACGGGCCCGATTCCGCGACCCGGCCGGCGTTCAGCACGACCACCCGGTCCGCCCGCTCGGCGGCCAGGGACAGATCGTGGGTGATCAGCAGGACCGACAGCCCGCGCTCGGCGCGTAGCCGGTCGATGAGGTCGAGGATGGTCTTCTGGATGGTCACGTCCAGTGCGGAGGTCGGTTCGTCGGCGATGATCAGATCGGGATGCTGCGCGATCGCGATACCGATCAGCACCCGCTGCAACTGCCCGCCCGAGAGTTGATGGGGGTAGGCGGACAGGGCGCGCTCCGGCGCCACGATGCCGACGGAATCCAGCAGTGCGGCGGCCTGTTCGGGGAATCGCGACCGCTGGGCGTACTCCGGCAGGCCGGAGGCCCGGAACGCCTCGAAGATCTGCCGGTCGATGCGGCGCACCGGATCCAGCGAGGAGGTCGGATCCTGTGGTACGAAACCGATGCGCCGGCCGCGGATGTGCCGGAATTCGCGCTCGGGCAACCGGAATACGTCGCGGCCGGCGAATTCCGCGGTACCGCCGACGGCGGCGCTCCGGTCCAGCAGGCGCAGGATGGCGTTCACCACGGTGGACTTGCCGGATCCGGATTCGCCGACGATCGCCACCGCCGCACCCGCGGGCACCTCGAAGGAGACCCCGGAAACCGTTGGTTCCGAGAGCTTTCCGTCGTAGGCGACGGTGAGGTCGCGGACGGCGAGCAACGGTGCGACTGGTGCCACCCGCTGCGGGTCGATCACGAGATCTGTTGTCGTGGTGGTCATGTCACCTGTTCCTGCCGACGAGTTTGCCGAGTTGTCCCAGGGACAGCACGGACGCCACGATCACGAGGCCCGGGGCGTAGACGAACCACGGGTAGCGGAAGAAGAAGTTCTTGCCGTCGGCCACCAGCAATCCCCAGTCCGGGCTGGGTGGCGGATTTCCGTAGCCGAGGAACGCCAGTGCGGAGATGTTGATGATGGCCAGGCCGAATTGCACCACCGCCAGCGCCAGCACCGAGCGATACACGTTCGGCAGCACGTGGCGGAACAGTACGACGAGCCGGCCGCCGCCGATGAGATGCGACGATTCGACGAACGCGGTGTTCTTCACCCGCAGGGTCTCCGACCGGATCACCCGGGCGAAGACCGCCACCGACGAGATACCCACCGCGACAGCGGCATGCACGCTCGCGAAACCCATCGACACCACCACGATCACGGCGAGCAGGAAGCCGGGGATGGCCAGCAGCGCGTCGATCACCCGGCCGAGTACCGCATCGGCGAGGCGGCCGAAGAAGCCCGCGACCAGGCCCACCGCGCTGCCCGCGATCAGGCCGATGCCGACGGCGAGCAGGGCGGTCAGCACCGCCGACCGGGTGCCGAAGACGACCCGGGCGAGGATGTCGCGGCCGAATTGATCGGTGCCGAAGAGATGTGCCCACGACGGTGCCCGGAAGTTCTCGGCGGTCACCCCCGCGTACGGGTCGTGACCGGCGAACACCCCGGGGGCGATCGCCCAGGCCGTGATCACCACGGCCACGATCGCGGCCGCGATCGTCGCGATGTTCCACGCCCCCGGCAGCACCGGCCGGCGTGCGCGCGGTACCGAGGCGGTCACCACCACCGGATCCTGTTGCTCCTCGCCGCGGGTGCCGGGCCGGTTCGTCGTGATCGTCATTTCGCAGCCTCCGTCGTGCGCAGTCTCGGGTCCAGCACCGGATAGATCAGGTCCACGATCAGATTGATCGCGAGGAACAGCACGGCGGCCAGGACCACCGCCGCTTGCAGGACCGGCACATCCTGTTCGGTGACCGCCTTCTCGATGACGGTGCCGACACCGGTGCGGCCGAAGATCGCCTCGGTGATGATGGAGCCGCCGAGCAGTTCGCCGACGATGATCGCCGCGATCGTGGTCGTCGGCAGGGCGGCGTTGGGCAGCAGATGCCGGGTGAACAACCCGAATCGGCCGATACCCTTCGAGATCGCCACCGTGGCATACGGTTGCGCACCGGCGTTGTCGAGTGCGCTGATCAGCACCTGCGCGATCGGGGCCGACGCCGGAATCGCCAGTGTCACAGCGGGAAAGATCAGCGCGGTGGGACTGCGGAAGTCGCTGAGCGTGAACAGTCCGAGCTGGAAGGACAGCACGTCGATGACGATCAGGCCGATGAGGAAATTCGGCACCGACAGGAACAGCGACGGGAAGGTGCGCAGCACCGGGCCGCCGAATCGGCCCGGCAGGAAGTACGCGGCGACGGCGATGGTGAAGGCGAGCACGACCGCGAACACGAAAGCCGTTGCGGCCAATTGCAATGTCGCCGGGATACCGGTCCAGAGCACCGTCGACACCGGGAGGTTCGACGCGTAGGACAGGCCCAGATCACCGTGCGCGAGCCGCTCCAGCGCGACCCACAGTTGTTGCCGGATGGGCTGATCCAGTTGGAAATAGGCCAGCATCTGTTCGATGGTCTCCTTGGAATAACCGTATTCGGGATTGCTCAGCCGATCGGAGACCGGATCCCCGGGTAACAGCGTCACGATCACGAACACGAACACATAGACCAGGAGGACCGTGACGACGGCCTGGGCGAGCCGGGCGGTCGCGTAGCGCGCGTACTGCGGTAACTGCTTCATATCCCACTGCCTCTCGGGCCGGTCACGCGTCGAGCCACGCGTCGTAGAAACTGATCAGGCCCAGTCCGTCGACGCGCAGGTCCCGGAGCCGATCGGCGGCGCCCCAGGTCTGCCGGAACTCGTGTACCGGGATGTAGTAGGCGTTGTCGATGACATACCGCTGCACCGCTTTCGACGCCTCGGTCCGGGTCTGCTCCGACTTCGCCTGCGCCAGCCGGTCCAGCAGGTCGTCGAGTTCGGCGCCGGGCTTCTTGAACTGGTTGCCCTGCGAGCTGTGCCACCATCGCCACATCTCGGTCGGACTCCCGGCCAGCCAATGGTTCTCGTACAGCGGCACATTCGGCTGCGCGGTGACGGCGTTGTAGGTGGAGAAGTCGCTGCTCTCGATCACCAGCCGCACCCCGATCTTCTTCCACTGCTGGGCGATCAGTTGCAGATCCGCCTGCGAGGTCGTGATGTAGACCGAGGGGTAGATGAGGAAGCTGAGCTGCGCACCGTCGCGAACGCGATAGCCGTCGTGGTCGCGTCCGGTCCAGCCGGCCTCGTCCAGCAGCCGCCCGGCGAGATCGGGGTCGTAGGCGAACTTCTCGCGCAGATCCAGGGTGCCGGGGACGACATCGTTGAAGGTCGACTTCGCCTCGGTCCAGGCGCCACTGGGGTAGTTGGTCGTGAGGATCTCGCGCCGGTCGATCCCGTGCGTGAGCGCCTGCCGGACCCGGATATCGTCCAGATACGGTGCGGTCAGGCGCAATTGGAGCCCCCAGACGCTGCCGAAGAAGGTCGGCGCGATCAATTGGAAACCGGCGGCGACGAACGGCTCCTCGACGGGCTGCACATAGTGGACGATGTCCACCTGCCCGGACTCGAGCGATCCGGCGCGTAGCGACGGCTCGATGACCTGTTGCACGGTCACCCGCTCGAGCCGGGCCGGGCCCTCGTGCTGCGCGTCCGCGCGCGGCCAGGCGTAGTCGTCGCGCCGGCGCAGCACGACTTCCTTTCCGGGCAACCAGGATTCGACCACGAACGGGCCGGTGCCGGAGATCTTCCCCAGGTCGGACTGATCGCGCAGGCTCGCGGCGACGGTCGCCGGGGCCACGATGCCGACGGTGGTCCAGGCGCCGAGCTTCTGGATGAAATCGCCGAACGGCTTGGCCAGCCGGATCCGGACCTCGTAGTCGCCGACCGCCTCGGCGGTGTCGTAGCCGGTCGGGAAGTACGCCGATCGGACGATCCCGCGCTGTTTGTCGCCCTTGCCGAGCAGATTCAGATTGGCGGCCACCGCGGCCGCGTCGAGCCGTTCACCGTTGGAGAAGGTGACGCCCTGCCGGATGGTCAGCCCGAATTCGGTGCGCGCGTCGTTCTCGGTGAATGCGGTGGCGAGGTGCGGCCGGAATTTCCCGTCGGCGTCGTAGTAGAACAATCGCTCGACGATCTGGTTCCACACCTGCGCGACATGCCACGATCCCGTGGCCTGCTGCTGATATCCGTCGATCAATTTCTCGTTGAGATAGGTGATCCGGCCGCCGGAGACGGGCGTGGCATGCTTCGGCGCCGGATGTACCCGCGTGGAAACGCCGGGCACACCGGCGTTTCCGCAGGCCGACAGCACGCCGGCGCCGGCCAGCGCGGCGCCCAGGCCCAGGAAGCGCCGTCGCGCGAGTTCGTGTGACATGGGAACAGAGCGTGTCCGGATCGGACGCTACGATCAATATAGATTCGCTTCAGGATGAAAAAACGAAAACTTATCGGTCGCCGCCGGAACGCAATCCACAGCCGTCACCTGCGCGGCGAAATCACCGCCGGAAAATCAATGGACGAAATCATGGTGATCCTCACCCGCGGGTCGGTCAGGCGATGCGCACCGCCGTGCCCGCGAGGCCGTCGACCGGGTCGAACCGGTGCAGCACCGCCGGATCGTGGCCGGGGATGATCAGGTCCGGGGAGCTCGCGAGTTCGTGCATCAGATCGAAGGCGTGATACATGCCGGGGAGGTCGTTGTGCACCGCGAACGGGGCGTCGCCGCAGACGTTTCCGTAGAAATGCGAGGAGTCCGCCGCCAGGACCACCGTGCCGCGCGCGGTGGCGATGCTGACGATCTGCATGCCCGCGGTGTGGCCGCCGACCAGGTGCACCCGGACACCGGGGGCGAGTTCGCGCTCGCCGTCGACGTACTCGAGGCGGCCCGCGAGTCCCAGTTCGACCAGCCGGAGCACGTCCTCGTCCTCGACGAGGCGGTGGAATTCCGTCCGGGACGCGAAACGGCCGGTCCAGAAGGCCATTTCGCGTTCCTGCACGACGAACCGCGCATTCGGGAACGCGCCGACGTCACCCACGTGGTCGTAGTGGAAATGCGACAGCACCACCTTCGGTACCGTCGCGCAGTCCACGCCGAGCAGGGCCAGCGCCGCCGACGGTGCGCGGAAGTGGGTGCGGCGCCGCCGTTCCGCCATCTCGGCGGTGAAACCCGCGTCGACCACGATATCGGCGGCCGGGGTGCGGACCAGCCAGACGTAGTAGTCCAGTTGCATCCGCTGATCCCGGGGGTCGGCGGCGCAGCCGTGGAAGTATTCGCCGCGGGTACCGCCGGGGTGTTCGCCGAATTTGATCGCGTAGACCTCGTTCACGGTCGGACCTCCGCGTCCGCGGTGGCGTAGCGCGCCTCCAGCTCCTCGAATTCCGCGCGGCGCACCAGGCGCTGCCGTTCCGACCAGGTGGCGATGCGGCTCTCGTCGACGGAGCCGGTGTCCCGCAACAGGTTCAGGGCATCCTGCATGCCACGCAATCCGGCCAGCAGTGGCAGGTTGGCGTGCAGCACGATGCTGTAACCCAGTTCGGCGAGCCGTTTTTCGGGCAGCATCGGGGTCACCCCGCCGACCACCAGGTTGAGGATCTTCGGGCCCGCGACCCTCGCCGCGACGGTCTCGATCTCGGCCTCGGAGGTCGGCGCCTCGACGAACAGGATGTCCGCTCCCGCTTCGCGATAGCGGTTCGCTCGTGCGCAGGCGTCGTCGAGACCGGTGATCGCGCGGGCGTCGGTGCGGGCCACGATGAGGGTGTCGGCGCTGTGCCGGGCATCCACCGCCGCCCCGATCTTGGCGACCATCTCGGCCACCGGAATCACGTCCTTGCCCGCGAAATGACCGCAGCGCTTCGGAAAGGTCTGATCCTCCAACTGGATCGCGTCGGCGCCGGCCCGTTCCAGTTCCCGCACGGTGCGCCGCACGTTCAGCGCATTGCCGAATCCGGTGTCGGCGTCCACGATCAGCGGCAGGTCGACGGCGGAGCGGATCGCGGCGACATGGGTGACCAGCTCACCGAAGCCGAGCAGCCCGATATCCGGAACGCCGAGATGGGTGTTCGCCACCCCGGCGCCGGTCACGTAGAGGCAGTCGAAGCCGCAGTCCTCGATCACCCTGGCGGTCAACGCATTCGGCGCACCCGGGATGACCGTCAGCCGTCCCGGCTCGAGCAGGTCCCGCAGCCGGCTCACGACGCGGCCGCCGCGTTGGTGCCCGCGATCCGCCCGAACACCGCGCCGCGCATCAGGCCCGCGCCGGCGGCGTAGTTGTGGTGGAAGAAGTCGCCGGCGATCTCACCGGTGGCGTAGAGACCGGGCATCGGCTGCCCGGTGACATCGAGCACCCGGGCCGCGGTATCGATCTTCAGGCCGCCGTAGGTGAAGGTGATGCCGCAGGTCACCGGATAGGCGACGAACGGCCCCCGGTCCAGGGCGACGGCCCAATTCGATTTGGGCGGTTGGCCTTCCGGATAGGCGGCCACCCCGTCCAGGCTGATCGGGTCGAAGCGCAGGTCGGCGTCGGCGACCACCGCCTTGTTGAAGCCGTCGACCGTCGCGAGCAACGTGTCCGCCGGAATGTGCAGCAGCGCCGCGAGTTCCGCGAGGGTGTCCGCCGTGACCGGGGTGCCGGTGCGGTACCGGGGCTCCAGCAGGTGTGCGGTCCGCTGATCGAAGATCTGGTACGCGACCGCGCCCTTCTGCCGCAGGATCGCGCCGCCGGTCTTGGCGTAGGTGAGGAACACCTGGTCCTCGCCCTCGTCGACGAAGCGCAGGCCGTCCGAATTCACCAGCAGCGCATAAGGATACGAGTACCGGGCGAGCTTGTCGGTCAGGCGCAGGTCGCCGACGGGCGGATGCGCGGCGTCCTGTGGACTGGCGTGGCAGCCACCCCAGTGCCCGGCCGGTTGCGCACCCGCGGCGAGCGCCTTCACCAGCATCGTGCCCATGTTGAACCGGGTGCCGCGCACCTTCACCAGATCCCAGCCGGGACCGAGGTAGCGCATCCGCATCTCCGGATTCGCCTCGAAGCCGCCGCTGGCGAGTACGACCGCGCCGCGCACCTGTTCGTACCGATCGGCGTGGCGGACCACGACGCCGTCGACGGTGGCGCCGCGGGTGATCAGGTCGTGCGCGGGGGCGTCGTACCGGATGTCGATACCGGCGTTCTCCACCGCCGCGAACAACGCGTCCACCAGACCGACGCCTTCGTGGCGGACCCGGATCGCGCCGCCGGGGGTCAGCGCGTACACCTTGTCGAGGTGGTCGAGATCGAACAACTTGTCGGCGGTCAGTTCCCATTCGACGCCGTGGCCGCGCATCCATCGCAGGGTCGCGAAGGACCGGTCCACGACCGTCTCCACCAGTTCCCGCGGCGGATGGCCCTGCGAGGTGCTCATCCAATCGCCGATGTAGTCCTCGCGGGTGTAGGCGGCGACCGAGACCCGGCTCAGGATGTTCTCGTCCGGATCGGCGAGAATCGGCCGGATCGACGCCAAGCCGTCGTGCGTCGCCCGGAAGATCGAGCCCGAGAACCGGCTGTTGCCACCGCGTTCCGCGTGCCCGGCGGCCTCCAGGACCAGTACCCGGGCCCCGGCCTCGTGCGCGGCGAGCGCGGCGACCAGGCCGGCGTTACCGGCGCCGACCACGACGACATCGTATTCCTGTGCAGACAAAGCGAATTCCCTCTCACGTCCGGATGACGAACGGATCCCGGGCGGCGCCGGACCAGTCGGTCATCACGTTCTGGGTGTAGGTGTATTCGGCGAGTGCGTCCTCGCCGCGTTCGCGGCCGTAGCCGCTGCGTTTCACGCCGCCGAACGGCGCCTGCGCGGCGGTGCTGCGATAGGTGTTGACCCACACCGAGCCCACCTCGAGCTGATCCACCACGCGGTACACGCGATCGATGTTTCGGCTCCAGACCGCCGCCGCCAGACCGTATTCGACGCCGTTGGCGATGCGCACCGCCTCGTCCTCGTCCTCGAACGGGATGACCGACAGGACCGGGCCGAACACCTCCTCCGCGGCGATCCGCATATCCGGCCGCACATCCGCGAAAACCGTGGGGGCGATGAACAATCCGTCGGCCAGGCCCGGACCCTCGGCGCGGCCACCGCCGGCCACGAGGACCGCGCCCTCGGCGCGGGCGGCCTCGATCAGGCCCAGAATCCGCTGGTACTGCGGCTCGTTCGCGACCGGGCCCATCTCGGTGGCGGGATCGAGCGGATCGCCGAGCCGGATGGCCGCCGCCCGCTCGGCGATGGCCGTGACCACCCGCTCGTAGACCGGCCGGTGCACGAGCAGCCGGGATCCGGCCACACAGGTCTGCCCGGCGGCGGCGAAGATCCCCGACACCGCGCCGACGATCGCGCGATCCAGGTCGGCGTCGTCGAAGATGATGTTCGGTGACTTGCCGCCGAGCTCGAGGGTGACCGGAACCAGCCGTCGCGCCGCGGTTTCCGCGATGTGGATGCCGGTGGCGCTGCCGCCGGTGAAACTGATCTTGGCGACCGCCGGATCGGTGATCAGCGCCTCACCGGCCGCCGGGCCGCCGGTGACCACGTTGATCACGCCGGGCGGGAAGCCCACCTCGCAGGCCAGCCGGGCCAGTTCGCAGGTGGTCACCGAGGCGTGTTCGGAGGGCTTGATCACCACGGTGTTGCCGGTGGCCAGCGCGGGCGGAAGTTTGTTGGCCAGCAGGCCGATCGGCGAATTCCAGGCGGTGATGAGCGCGGCCACGCCGAACGGACGGCGGCGGGTGTAGTCGAACACGCTCGGGTTGTCCAGCGGGATGGTCCGGCCGTAGAGCTTGTCGGCGTACCCGGCGAAGAAACGCAGATTCCGTGCGGCGAACAGCATCTGGCTGCTCGTCTCGCGAATGATCTTGCCGTTGTCGGTGGATTCCATCGTGGCCATCGGCTCCGCCTCGGCCACCAGCGCGTCGGCGAGCGCGTGCATCAGCCGGGCTCGCTCGACTCCCGGTGTGCGACGCCAGTTTTCGCGGAAGGCGCGGTCCGCCGCGGCGACCGCCGTGCCGACGTCGGCGGCGGAGGCGTCGGGGATGGTCGCCCAGGCCCGGCCGGTGTACGGATTGATCGCCTCGCGGGTGGCGGCTGCCTCGGCGGGCTTGCCGTCGATGATCATGGCCGCGTGTTTCATCTCGATTCCTCGCTGTCTCGGTCGTGCAGCAGCTGCCGGACGTGCGCCTGCGCGGCGTCCAGATGGTCGGCCATGGCGGCGGCCGCGGCCTCGGGGTCGCGGTCGCGCAGCGCCCGGTAGATCCGGTGGTGTTCGGCGTAGGCGGTCCGAGCGCGGCCGGGTACACCACCGGATCGGGCACGGGCCAGTTGCAGCTGGGTCGTCACCGCACGCGCGGTGTCGACCAGTTTCGGATTGCCGCTCATCTCGAGGATCTGCTGATGGAAATCCAGATCGCGCGGGTAGGGGCGGGCCGCGTCGCCGAGCGCGTCGCCGGTGCGGGCCAGGAACTTCTCCAGCTCGTCGAGTGCGGCGTCCCCGGCGCGGACCGCGGCCAGCCCGGCGGCGGCGCATTCCAGCGCCCGGCGCACCTCGGCGAGATGTCCGACCGTCTCGAGGTCGAAGCTCGCGACGAAGGTGCCGCGCCCCGCGACCGTGCGGACCAGTCCCTCACCGATCAAGGCCTGCAACGCTTCCCGGATCGGGGGGCGGCTGATGTTGAGCTGCGCGGCGAGTTCGACCTCGTTCAATCGCTCTCCGGGAGCGAAGGTTCCGGACAGGATCGACTGGCGCAGCAGCGGCACCACCTCCTCGGCGAGGCGGCGCGGCCGGAACACCGAACTGTCGAAATTCGGTAGTGGGCCGCGGGATTGCCGGTCCGAGGTCATCGCGGCGCACCTTCCCCGGCCGGAACAGCCGGATAGGCAACGCCTTTCATGAGACGGCGAGCGGTGCGGACCACGCCGACCGAGGCGACCTCGGGTGTGCCCGCACTGCCGGTACGCACCTCGGCGAGGACGTCGACCGTGCCCAGCGGATGCCCGATCCGCAACGCGCCGGTGGGTACCCGGGCGTATTCGCGGGGGAGCGTGCCGGGCAGCCGCACCGCGGCGGCCAGGCACAGCGCGGCGGTCATCGGCGCCGCGCGATGCACCGCACCCATGGACACCGCGACCACCTCCAGGTCCGCCGCCGGCGAGGGCGGCCCGACGAGCACGATGCGCGGGACGACCGGCGACAGTTCCGCCGCGTCGGAAGCCTTCTCGACGACCCCCAGCAGCTGCGCCGCCGCCTCACGGGCAGTCTCGATGCGGTGCAACAGGTCCCGATCGGCATTCCACTCCGCGACGGTCCGCGCGTGCGGAACCACGCCGAGATCCGCGGCCCGCACGAAGACGTACGCGGTGGTCACGTCCACCAGCGACAACTCCAGCGGGCCGTCCGGCAACTCGACCACATCCCGCGCGCGGCCGGTCGGCAGCAGCCGACCGGTCACCGCCCCACCGGGATTCAGATAGTGCGTGGCGATCGGCGCACCCGGACGGGGGACACCCGCGACCCGCTGCTCGCCGTCGACGCGGGCGTGACCGTCGCGCACCGGCACCTCGGCGTCGATCCGGACACCGGTGTTGCCGTTGATCATTCGCACCCGCGTGACCGGCTCGACCGCGGGCACCAGCCCCTCGTCCACCGCGAAGGCCGCGACCGCGGTGGTCAGGTTGCCGCAGTTGCCCTTCCAGTCCACCGTCGGGGTGTCGATCCCGACCTGCCCGAACCAATACGCCACCGTGCCATCGGCTTCGAGGTCCACCACCATGACCTTGCTGGTGCTGGAATAGGTTCCGCCGAGTCCGTCGATCTGCATCGGATCCGGACTGCCCAGCAGATCCAGCACCAGCGCGTCCCGCTCGGGTCCGGCCGGCGGCAGATCGCGAGCGTGCAGGAAGACACCCTTACTGGTGCCACCGCGCATCAGTACCGCGGGAATGCCGTTGCCGGACATCAGTTTCCGGTCCTGTCGAGCAGCCGCACCACGGCGGTGTGGTAATTGTCGGCGAAACCCTCGTCGCACAACCGATCCAGCAGGGAATGCGCGAGCGTGGCGGCCGGCAGCTCCACGCCGAGTTCGGCCGCGAGCTCGAGGGTGTACCCCACGTCCTTGCGCATATAGGCCGCCGGGAAGATCCCGGTCGGATGCACATCCGGCAACAGCGCCGACCGCCCGTGATTCTCGAGCGCGAAACTGCCCGCCGACCCGGCGCCGAGCACATCGAACAACACCTGATCGCTGACCAGCCCACTGCGCCGCGCCAGCGTGACCGCCTCGGCGAGCGCCACCACGGTCTCGAAGACCACGGTGTTGTTGACCAGTTTCAGCAGCGCACCGGCACCGGCCGCCCCGCAGTGCGTGACATCGGTACCCATCATCCGCAGCAGCGGCTCGGCCCGCGCGAAGTTCTCGGCCGTACCACCCACCATGATCGCGAGCGTCCCGGCGACCGCCGCCTTGCGGGTACGGGCCACCGGAGCATCGAGAAATCCGCACTGCCGCAGGGCAAGTCGCTCGTGCGCCGCACGAGCGAGATCGACCGGCGTGGTGGACAGATCGACCACCAGGGTTCCCGGCCGCGCACGGTCGGCGATCCCGCCCGCGTCGTAGAGCACCGAGGACACCTCGCGCCCACCGGGCAGCGACAGGAATACGACATCCGCCGCGGCCGCGACCTCACCGACCGACCCGGCCGCCATCGCCCCCGCCGCCACCAGCGCGGCGGTACCGTCCGGATTCGGGTCGAACACCACGACCGGCCGCCCGGACTTGCGCACCAGATGCAGACATTCGGCCGAGCCCATGACGCCGAGCCCGAGAAAACCGAGGGTTGCGGGATCCGTGCCGGTCATACGGCACTCCCGAGGGTGAAGGTCCTGACGGACACGGCGAATCGCCTGCCTCTCTCGGACACTCATTGTCCGGTCAATGCTTGCAAGGATAGTAAGCATTACAGGTGTCGCCTGTCTACAGGCGACAGAGAGTCGGCGTACCGCTCCGGATCGGCCTCGGTGAGTTGTGGTGATCGACGTTCGCGCCGGGTTCAGCCGG
Organism: Nocardia sp. BMG111209; assembly: GCF_000381925.1. Lineage (NCBI taxonomy): Bacteria > Bacillati > Actinomycetota > Actinomycetes > Mycobacteriales > Nocardiaceae > Nocardia > Nocardia sp. BMG111209. The sequence continues at coordinate 3,904,473 of NZ_KB907307.1, read as the reverse complement.
TGAAGTGTTCCAGGCGTTCGGGTTGCCGGCAGGCTCGGTGGGTGATCAGGCCGGCGGCGCCGATGGCGGCGGCGTCCGGGTCGATCGGGGAGGGGGAGACGGTGATGTGGCGGTGGCGGGCGGACAGGACGCGGGTGCGTAGCTCTGCGCGGATCGCGGGTTCGAGGTGTTCGGCCAGGCGGGCGTAGGTGCCGCCGAGGATGATTGCCGAGACGTCGACGAGGTTCAGGAGCGAGGACAGGGCGGTGCCGAGGGCGGTGCCGGCGTCGGTGACGGCGGTGCAGGCTCGGGGGTCGCTGTCGGTCAGTGCGGTGATCAGGGAGTCGAGGGAGGGGTGTCCTGCGGCGTCGAGGATCGGCGCCAGGCCCGCGTACTGCTCTACGCAGCCGCGGCCGCCGCAGTTGCAGGGGCGGCCGTCGCGGTCGATGACGACGTGGCCGAGTTCGCCGGCGAATCCGGTTGCGCCGCGGAACAACTCGTGGCCGAGGACGAGTCCGGAGCCGACGCCGATATCGCCCGAGACGTAGGCGAAGTCGGGGGTGGCGGCGGGGCCGGGCCACAGGTGGGCGAAGGCGGCGAGGTTCGCCTCGTTGTCGAGCAGGATCTCGTCGGTCGCCAGTCGGGTGGCCAGGTGTTCGGCGACTCGGATTCCGGTGAGTGCCGGGATGTTCGGGGCGCGGGTCACCGTCGCGTCGTGCACGGTTCCGGGTACCGCGAGGCCGATTCCGAGCAGTCTCGCGTTGTCCGGCAGGACCGTTCGGATCAGGTCGGCGGTGTCGGCGACGATGTCCTCGGCGGTGCGGGGGCGGTTGTCGATCTCGGCGCGGTGGTGGGCCAGTGTCCGGCCGTCGAGGGTTCGGACGGTGGCGGCCAGGTGGGTGACGTTGATCTCCGCACCGACGGCCACCGGTGCCTCGGGGTGGAATTTCAGGGGGCGGGAGGGGCGGCCGGGGCCGGTGGACTGTGGTTCGGTTTCCAGCAGGATCCGTTGTCGCAGTAGGGGTTCCGCCAGGGTGGCGACCGTCGCCTTGGTCAGGCCGGTGCGGGTGGCGAGGTCGGCTCGGGAGCCGGGGGCGGTGACCAGTGCCAGGAGCAGGGAGCGCAGGTTGGCGCGGCGGATCTGTTGCAGGTGGACCGGGGCCGGTGGGGTGGTCATCGGGGTAGATACCGTTGGGCCGCTTCGGCGTAGCGGTGGCGGACGGCGGGGATCGCGGGGGCTTCGATCAGGCGGTCCGGTGTCGCGGCCGGCCAGGCCGGTGGTCGGTCGCCGCCGGTCAGGGTCCAGGCGGCCTGGCGGGCGGCGCCGTCGGCGACGTATTCGCCCGGGGCCGGAATCCGTACCGGGACACCGAAGATCGTCGGGGCCACCGCGGCTACCGCGGGCATGGCGGCGGCGCCGCCGATCAGGCGGACGGCCGTCAGTGGGACACCGTGTGCGGCAAGGGCTTCCAGTCCGGCGGCCAGTCCGCACAGCATGCCCTCGACGGCGGCGCGGGCCACGTTGGCGGGGGTGGCGTTGGTGAGGGTGAGGCCGTGCAGGGCGCCGGTGGCGTCCGGGAGGTTGGGTGTGCGTTCACCTTCCAGATAGGGCACGAGGGTCACGCCCTCGGCGCCGGGCGGGGCCGCGAGGGCCAGGTCGCTGAAGCGGTCGAGGTCCACGCCGAGCATGGCCGCGGTGGTGGTGAGGACGCGGGCCGCGTTCAGGGTGCAGGCCAGCGGCAGGTATTTGTCGGTGGCGTCGGCGAATCCGGCGACCGTGCCGGAGGGGTCCGCGGGGCGGTGGGTGGTGGTGGCCGCGACGACGCCCGATGTGCCCAGGGAGACTACGACATCCGGGCCGGCGGCCAGGCCGAGGTGTGCGGCGGCGTTGTCGCCGGCGCCTGCCCCGAGGCGCAGGCCCGACGGTGCGGTGATCGATTCGGCGGGGCCGAGGATTCGCGGTAGCAGCAGATCGCTGCGGCCGCAGGCCAATTCGATCAGGTCGGGGCAGTACCGTCCGGTTGCCGCGTCGAAGTAGCCGGTGCCCGAGGCGTCGGAACGGTCGGTGGTCAGCTCGGCCGGGTCGCCGCCGCCGCGCAGCCGCCAGGTCAGCCAGTCGTGCGGCAGGCAGACCGCGGCGGTGCGGGCGGCGTGGTCCGGCTCGTGTGCGGCGAGCCAGCGCAGTTTGGTGATCGTGAACGACGCCACCGGGACCACCCCGAGGCGCCGGGCCCAGGTGTCGGGCCCGAGTGCGGCGACCAGTTCGGCGGCGGCCGCCGCCGAGCGGGTGTCGTTCCACAACAACGCGTCCCGCACCACCTCACCGGACTCGTCGAGGCACACCATGCCGTGTTGCTGGCCGGCGACGCTCGCGGCGGCGACGTCGGCCCAGCCGCCTGCCTCGTCGACGGCGCGTTGCAGAGCGTCCCACCATCGGTGCGGGTGCACCTCGGTGCCCGGTGGGTGGTCGGCGCGGCCGGTGCGCACCAGCGTGCCGGTCTCCGCGTCCCGGATCACGACCTTGCACGACTGGGTCGAGGAATCGACTCCCGCGACGAGGGGCACGGCGGCTACCGCGCGCCGAGCAGGTGCTCGAGTGCGAGCTGGTTCAGCCGGACGAAACCGTAGCCGCGCGCACCGGCCGCGTCGGCGTCGAAGTCCGCCAGGGCCGGGTCGGCGAGGACGGTGTCGTAGCTCTCGCCGGGATCCAGGGTGGGCCGGGCCAGATCGGGTACGCCGGCGTCCGAGAGTGCTTGTCGCACTTCGGGATCGGCGCGGAAGGCGGCCGTGCGCTGCTTCAGCAGCAGATAGGTGCGCATATTCGCCGCCGCCGACTGCCACACTCCCGAGATGTCCTCGGTGCGTGAGGGTTTGTAGTCGAAATGGCGCGGGCCGTCGTAGGCGGGGGCGCCGCCGGGGCCGCCGTTCTCCAGCAGGTCGACCAGGGCGAAGGCGTTCATCAGGTCGCCGTGGCCGAAGACCAGGTCCTGGTCGAATTTGATACCGCGCTGGCCGTTGAGGTCGATGTGGAACAGTTTGCCCTGCCACAGGGCCTGCGCGATGCCGTGCGCGAAGTTCAAGCCGGCCATCTGCTCGTGGCCGACCTCCGGGTTGACCCCCACGAGGTCCGGATGCTCGAGTGCCGAGATGAAGGCCAGCGCGTGGCCCACGGTCGGCAGCAGGATATCGCCGCGGGGTTCGTTCGGCTTCGGCTCGATCGCGAACCGCAGATCGTAGCCGCGGTCGATCACGAAGCGGGTCAACAGGTTCAGTGCCTCGCGGTATCGATCCAGCGCCGCCCGAACGTCTTTCGCGGTGTCGTATTCCGAGCCCTCGCGGCCGCCCCACAGCACGTAGGTCTGCGCACCCAGTTCGGCGGCGAGTTCGACGTTGCGCAGCACCTTGCGCAGCGCGAACCGGCGCACCGAGCGGTCGTTGCTGGTGAAGCCGCCGTCCTTGAACACCGGATGGGTGAACAGGTTGGTGGTCACCATCGGCACCCGCAGGCCGGTCTCGGCCAGGGCCTTGCGCAGCCGTTCGACGCGGCGGCCGCGTTCGGCCTCGGTGGCGGCCAGGGGGAACACGTCGTCGTCGTGGAACGTGATGCCGTAGGCGCCGAGTTCGGCGAGGCGGTGTACCGCCTCCACCGGATCCAGTTCCGGCCGGGTCGGGTCGCCGAACGGGTCACGGGCCTGCCACCCGACCGTCCACAACCCGAACGAGAATTTGTCCGCACGCGTGGGCTCGACCATCTCCACCACCAATTTGTTCATTCACTGCACTAATTACGGCCGACTCTACTGCGGTGTGGCGCCGAGCACAACGACCGGGATGCGGAACATCGTTCCGGCCCGGTCGCCGGTGGCCCGGCGGTTCAGTGCGGCAGGGGATTCCGTTCCAGATCCGCGATGACCTCGGTGATGCCGGGGCCCGCGTCCCGGGCGAGCCGGAGCAGGCCGTGGCGGCGATAGGCGTCCAGGGCCGGGGCAGCGGCCGTCCGGGCGGCGCGCCGGTCGCCGAGGGCCCACAGGCAGCACGCGTGCAGCAGCCGGGCGGCGGCGAGATCGCGGGGGCGGGGATGGGAGTCGATGTCGCGCACCAGGTTCCGGGCGTGTTCGCAGGCGACGGTGGTGGCGGAGGGGGAGCCCTCGGCCAGCAGCAGGCGGATCGCGGAGTCCCGATCGGCTTCCACGACGGCCGCCCGGACCCGGACCGGCTGGGCCGGATTCGCCGGTTGCCGCCCCAGCGCGGACCGGACATGCTCGGCGAGCGGCAGGCCGAGCCGGACGCGTTCGTTGGTGATCCGCGCGGCCAGGCGCGGCAACGCGCCGTCGCGCGCGGTGCGTTCACCGGCGTCGAGCAGCCCGATCGCCCGGTCGCGGTCGCCGCGCAGCGCCGCGACGCGGGCGGCGGTGCCGTAGGCGGCGAGCATCACATCGGCGCTGACGACCCTGCGGGGTCCGGCGGTGGCGGCGGTCAGCAGTTCGTCGGCCTCGGCGAGCCGGCCCTGCGCGTAGCGCAGGTCGCCCAGCAGGGCCCCCGCCAGCGCGGCGGCATGGGTCGCGGCCTCGGAATCCGCATCGGGTACGGCCGCGGCGTGGGTCAGAAATGTTGCGGCGGCGGCGATGTCGAGTTCCTCGAAGGCGGCCATGCCCGCGATGCAGTTGCTGTGCACCAGCGCGAAGGCCGGCAGTTCGCGTGCGTATCGCACCGCGGCCGAATGCCATTGCCGGACACCGGCGTAGTCGAAGCGGTTCAGCGCGGCGGCGGCGGAGATTCCCGCGACCGCCAGGGCCAGAACGGGATTCGGCAGATGGTCGATGTGCCCGGGTAACAGCTTCGGTGGCTCCTCGAGCTGATCGGCGTGCAGTTGTTCGGTGGCCGTGACCAATTCGGCCTCCACCCGGTATTCGGTCTCCTGGGTGGGGGTGAGGTCGCCGTCCTCGATCGCGGCATAGGCGCGGCGGACCGCGGCCTGCACCGACGCGGTGTTGTTCAGTCCGCAGTTCGCCCACGCCACGCACAATTGCAGCCGCGGCCGCGATTCCGTCAGTGGCACCGGGAGTTTGGCCATGAGCCCGAGCATCGTGGCCATCCGCGAGCTGTTGACCAGATGTACCGACTGGGATTCGACCAGATCCACCGCGCGTTCCGGTTCGGGGGCCGCGAGCGCGTGATCCACCGCCTCGGTGAGCAGGCCGTGCCGGGCCAGCCAGTCGGAGGCGCACAGGTGCAGGCCGCGCACCCGATCCGGATCCCAGTAGCTCAGCCGGCGTTGCAGATGATCGGCGAACAGCCGGTGGTAGCGGAACCAGCCACCGTCCCCATCCATCCTGTGCAGGAACAGATTCCGGTCCGCGATCTGCTCCAGCATCGCCTGACTGTCGGTGCGGCCCGACAGCGCGGCGGCCAGCCCGGCGCAGATCCGGGTGGGCAGCGAGGTGGCCATGAGGAAGTCCAGCAGCGCCGGATCCAGCGAGTCGAGCACGTTCTCGGTGAGATATTCGCCGATCACGTGCTGACGGCCGCTGAGATTGTCGATGAAGGGGGCCGGATCCTCGCAGCCGGACAGCGACAGCTGCGCCAGGCGCAGACCCGCGGGCCAGCCCTCGGTGGAGGCCCACACCCGGGTGACCTCCTCGGCGCCCAGCGGCAGTTCGCTGGCCCCGACCAGGAATGCGGAGGCCTCCCGCGCATCGAAACGCAATGCGGCGGTGTCGATCTCGAACAACTCGCGGTCGGCCGACAGGCTGCTCAGCGACAGTCCGGTGCGGCCGCGCGCGGTCACCACGAGCTGCAGATGCCGGCAGCCGTGCTCCAGCAGATGGGCGACCACCGCGCGCGTGTCGCGGCCCTCGACGCGATGCCAGTCGTCGAGGACCAGCGCGATCGGGCGGCCGGTGGCGTGGATCTCCTCGATCAGCGCCGACAGGACGGACCGGGGATCGGAGGCGCGCTCCTCCAGCAGCGCGCCGAGTTCCCGGCGGGCCAGCTCCGGGCGCACCCGGCGGACCGCCTCGACCAGGTGGGTGAGGAACCAGACCACGTTGTCGTCGTCCGGGCCGACCGTCAGCCAGGCCACGGGTGTGCCGGTACTGCGCAGCTCACGGGCCCACTGCGCGGCCAGTGTGGTCTTGCCGAATCCGGCCGGACCGTGGATGAGAATCAACCGGCGCCCACCTGCCGCGCGGAGAGCGTCCAGCAAGCGGGTGCGATCGATGACCGAAGGCGCGGACTCAACCATCGCTGCCACGATAGTCCCGAGCAGGTGGGTTCGAGTACGAATGGGACACGGTCACCGCGCGATCGTCCGGATCCGGCCCGGTGCGCAGGCTCACCCGGCGCGGTACCGGCTGCCGCGCCGGGGTGCGCGCGCCGAGCGCGACGGAGAACCGGTCCGCTGATCGCCGTTCCGGAGAGGACACCGGTATCGGCCACGGTCGCGGAAAGCGCTGGCCGCGTGCGGGTTCCGGGCCGCGCGTGCACCGGCTCAGGGACCGGTGCGGTCCGGGGGGATCCACTGGTCGGCGGTCTCGCCGGTGGTGAGGAAGATGGTGCGGCGGCCGACCTCCACGGCGTTGTCGGCGAAGCGTTCGTAGTAGCGGCCCAGCAGGGTGATGTCGACCGCGGTGGTGATCCCGTAGGACCAGTCCGGGTGGAGGACGGTGGCCAGCAGGCGTTCGTGCAGGTGGTCGACCTGGTCGTCCTGCTGGTCCAGGCCCGCGGCGGCGCCCGGATCGCCGGAGGCCAGCGCGGCGGCGGCGCTGCCGGCGATCGAGACGGCGGCGGCGCCGAGTGCGGCGATGACCGGGCGCGCCGGTTCCGGGACCACGAATTCGGGATGGCGGCGCCGGGCCGCGGCCGCGATGTGGGTGGCGAGGGCGGCCATGCGTTTCAGATTGCCGGTGAGCTGGATCGCGGTGACCACCTGCCGCAGCTCCCCGGCCACCGGGGACTGGAGGGTGAGCAGGCGGACCGATTCCCGCTCGGCCTCCTGATGCATGATCTCGACCTCCCGGCCCAGATCGATCGCGGACTCGGACCCGAGCAGGTCGGCGGACAGCAGCGCCTCGGTGGCGGCCGCGACGACATCACGATCCCGCAGGCACATCGCATGCAGTAATTCGGCGAGTTCCTGGAGATTCTCGTGATATCGGGTCCGCACACCCCATTCAAACTCACCGCGCCGGTCCGCGCCCGGTCATCGAGCGCAATCCGCCTCGAAGTCCCGGCCTCCGGCGAAGATCGTTGCTGGTCAACGGGTTCGATCGGGGTGGAAATGTTCCCAGGCGCGGGATCACCTATCGCGGCGGCGAATCCGATTCGGGCGGTTGCGGTGCCGAATCGGGTACGGGCCGCCGCTCGGCGGCATCCGCCGGTTCGCCGGTGCGAATCGGGGCCGCCGACAACGGATTCGGAACCGGACGGCCGGCATCCGGGTCGAGTTCCGGGTCCGCGGATCCCTCGGCATCCGGCACCGCCGTGCGCGTGAATTCCGGCCGGATCGAGGTCACCCGGGCGTCGCCGGCGGGGGTGCCGGGGTCCCGCTCCGGATCGTGGCCGGTATGTCCTCGTTCCATCGGAGTCCTCCTCACCCGTGTCGCAACAGTGCACCCACACCGTCGGCCGGCGCGTAGCCGCCGGTGCAGGTCACCACCTCCGCGCGGGCGGCCAGGGCGGCCAGCGGCAGGGCCTCGTCGGCGCGCCGCTGCCAGGTGTGGTCGTGTGCCCGATCGGCGGGTCGCACCTGGGTCGGATCGCGGCCGACGCGCACCGTGCGATCGCCGAGCGCGGCCGCGTCGACGAGCAGGGTGTCGACATTGGCCGCCCGGAGTGCGGCGCTGATACCGGAGACACCCTCCTCGGCGAGGCCGTCCGGGCGGTGGAGTTCGCTGTCGAACAGATCCGCCAGGGCCCGGCGCCGCCGGTCGGCGTCCTCGTGCAGCATGCGGTGGATCTCCTCGTCCAGATCCGGGGCGTTCGATCCGGCCGCGCGCGATCCGGCGCCGAGTTGGACGACGCGCCGGTTCCGGGGCGCGATCGCCTCGCACACCGCGGCCCGCGTGGTCACGTCACCGGCCACCAGGACCAGGGATGCCCTGGCCCGGTCGGCGAGCCGGGTCACCTCGCGCGCGGTGGCCGCGATGTCGTACTGCGCCGGGCCGGCCGCTCGCGCCGGACGGTCGTCGCCCGCCACGGTCCGGGTCAGCCGGTGCCCGTCCATGTCGACGCCGCTGAGGTCGGCGCCGGACCGGTCGACCACCGCGACCACGTACGGGACGACCGGTTCGCGCAGGGCCAGCAGCGGGAGCAGATAGGGCAGCGGGGACAGCCGGACCACCGGCTGCGGCGGTGGCGTGCGCAGCGTCTCGGCGATCACCACGGATCGGCGATCGGTGATGATCGCCCGGCCGCAGCGTCCCGGCGTGGCCGCGGCGAGCGCGTCGTCGACGGCGTCGAGAATTGCGGGCGTAGCGCCCTTTTCGGACAATTCGGCACGGACGGCCCGGCGGCGTAGCCGCTGTTGCGCGGCCGCGTTGTCGGTGTCGTGGGTGTTGTCGACGTAGACCGACGCGAAGGGTCCCTCGTGGTCGGCCAGTTCTCGCAAGGTCGGGTCGGGCACGAATATCGGCTACCCACGGACCGGTGCGGCAATCATCGCCGGGCCGTCACGGTTCGGCGGACACCCGTCCGCCACGGCGGCGGAAATCGGGCCGCGCTGAGTACTCTGGACGGGCTGTGCCGCCGTCCCGGGTACCGGAGGATGCTGATGCCGAGCAGTGCTCTCGATACGAACCGTGCCTTCGATCGGGTGATCGCGGGGGCCGACGAGGCGATGTGGATCGTCACCACCGTCGCCGACGGGCATCGCGCCGGATGCCTGGTCGGATTCGGGACCCAGGCCAGTATCGAGCCGCGGCGATTCCTCGCCTGCCTGTCCAAGCGGAACCACACCTACCGCGTGGCGCAGCGGGCGACGCATCTGGCAGTCCATCTGGCCGGTGCGGAGTCGGTGGCGCTGGCGCAGCTGTTCGGCGCCGAAACCGGTTCGGAGATGGACAAATTCGAGCACTGCGACTGGCAGGAGGGGCCGCACGAGCTGCCGATCCTCACCACCGCCATCGGCTGGTTCGCCGCGGAGATCCTGCGGCGCGACGATTTCGGCGATCACGTGGGCTTCCTCCTGCGGCCCACGGCGGGGCAGGAACCGGCGGCCGATTCGCCGGCCCTGCACTACCACGCCGTCTCGGCGGTGACTCCGGGCCATCAGGCCTGAACCGCTACCGCATCGGAGCCGATGGGCCCGTGGCGGTTACGCGGTGACCAGCGGACGGACGGTCAGCTGGTAGTCCGCCACGATCCGGCCCGCGGACCCGAGGAGCAGGAATACCCGTGCAGCCCAGCCGATTTCGCCAGTGCCGGGGACGACCAGCTGGACGGTGAAGGTGACGATGTCGCCGTGGCGCGTGACGTCGCCGGCATGTGTGGCGAGATAGGTTCCGCTGCCGACGAATTCGCCGTACGCGTGGGCGACGCGGGCATCGAGTTCGTCGAGTCCGGTGAACCGGGCGCCCTCGACGTACTCCGTGCCGTCCTCGGCCCAGAGTTCGCCGACGATCCGGCGGCGCGCCGCGGCGTCGGGCTCGTTCCAGACCGCGGTGTAGCGGTCGGCGAGCCCGGCGTCGTCGGTGCGGTGCGGTGTCGCGGTGGTGCTGGTCATGGTGATCGGTCCTCTCCACGGCCCCCGGTGGGCCGCTGTCACCACCGTCGGTGCTGCCCCGGCGGGACGGTCAAGCCGGATGTCGCGCGGGACTCTCCCGTCGGGGGAGAGCCGAGAATGAGGCGCATGACCGCGTATCTGTCGATCGGTGATTTCTCCCGCGCCAGCCATCTCACCGTCAAGACGCTGCGGCACTATCACCGGATCGGGCTGCTGGTCCCCGCCGATGTGGATCCGCACACGGGCTATCGCCGGTACCGCGCCGACCAGTTGGCGGTGGCCCAGGTGGTGCGGCGGTTCCGCCGGCTCGACATGCCGCTGGAGGAGATCCAGGCGGTGCTGGCCGCCGACCCGGGATCCCGCAACGAGCGCATCGGCGCACATCTGGACCGCCTGCGCGAGCAACTCGGCCGCACCCAGCGGGCCGTCGACGAACTACGGGATCTGCTGGCGGCCGGCGCATCCGACGATCGCGCGATCGAATTGCGTTCCGTGCCGGAGGTATCCGCGGCCGCGATCACCGAGATCGTCGACGCCGCCGACAGTGTCGCGTGGTTGCAGGGCGCGCTGGGTGAGTTGTACGCGATCGTGGCCGCACAGGGGGCGGCCGTGAGCGGTCCCGCTGGTGGGCTGTACGCCGACGAGGTGTTCACCGAACATCGGGGCGAGGCCACGGTCTTCGTGCCCTGCCGCGGGCCGGTGCGGGCCGTGGGGCGGGTGCGGGCGGCCACCGTTCCCGCCGTCGAACTGGCGGTGGCGACCCATCCCGGCGGGCCGGACGGGGCCGATCGCACCTATGCCGCGCTCGGTGCGTACGTCGCTCGCCACACCCTCGGCGTTCCGGGGCCGATCCGCGAGTACTACCTCGTCGGCGCGCGGGATACGGCCGACCCGGCGCAGTGGCGGACCGAGATCGGCTGGCCGGTCTTCCGGACCGGTGGCGCGGCGCGGTAGCGGACTCCGCGACACAGGTGGCTATTGCTCGCCACGACCGAGGAGGTGCTGCGCCGGCACGGGCCCGCCAAGGCGACGGTGGTCGATGTGGCTCGTGCGCTGGGGGTCAGTCACACCGCTGTCTACAAGCATTTTCCGTCGAAGGTGGCGCTGCGTGAGGCCGTGACGCGGCGCTGGCTGAGCCGCGATCGGGACCGTCTGGCCGCGCTCGCCGCCGATCCGGCGGTCCCACCGGAGCAGCGACTGCGGGACTGGCTCGCCGCGGTGCTCGCCGCCAAGCGGGCGAAGGCCCGGGACGATCCGGAGCTGTACGCCGCCTACGGCATGCTGGCCGCCGAGCAGAGCGGCGTGGCCGCCGAACATGTGGCGGACCTGCTGGGTCAACTGCGCGGCATCCTCGCCGACGGCGCGGACCGTGGCGTCTTCGCCGCCGGTGATCCGGACGCGACCGCTCGCGCGGTCTTCGACGCCACCACGCGTTTCCATCATCCGGCGCACACCGCGGACTGGCAGGCGCCGGAGATCGATGCCGAACTCGACGCGGTGTGCACCCTGCTGCTGCGTGGACTGGTTCCGCCGGGGTGCACGTAACCGCCCGGCGGACAACCGAATACGACACTCTCTCGAAAGGGGTTCTGCCATGACGATTCTGGTGACCGGTGCGCGCGGACAGGTGGGCGGCGCGGTTCTGGCGCAACTGCTGGCGGCGGGGCAGCCGGTGCGGGTGTCCAGCCGCGATCCGCGCTCGGCGGATTTCCCGGCGGCCGTCGAGGTCGTGCGGGCCGATCTCACCGATCCGGCCTCCCTGCCGGACGCGCTGGCCGGGGTCGGCAAGGTGTTCCTCTACGCGCATCCGGAGGCGGCGGCCGATGTCGCGGCGGCGGCGCGGAAAGCGGGTGTCGGCCACGTGGTCCTGTTGTCGTCCAGTTCGGTGGTGTGGCGGGACGCCGCGGCGAATCCGATCGCGATGCGGCACGCGGTGGTCGAGCGCGCCCTCGACGAGGCGGGCCTGGACCACACCTTCGTCCGGCCGGGCTATTTCGCGACGAATACCCTGCGCTGGCAGTCCATCCGCACGGATCGGCTGCTGCGCACCGCCTTTCCCGACGCGACCAGTTCCCCGGTGCACGAACGCGATATCGCCGAGGTCGCGGTGCGGGCGCTGCTGGACGACACGTATCGCGGTACGGCGCCACTGGTTCTCGGGCCCGGCCCGATCACGATCCGCGAACAGGTGGCGGCCATCGCCGCCGCGCTCGGTGAGCCGGTGCGGCTGGAGCAGGTCGACCGCGAGACCTACCGCGCCGAACAGCTCACCCAGCTGCCGGAACCGCTGGTCGACCGCTTGTTGCAGAACGGGGGCACGGTTCCCGCGCTGCCGGCCGAACTGGGGGCCGACGCCACCGCCGAGATCTTGGGCCGTCCCGCAACACCTTTCGCCGACTGGGCCCGCGACCACGCGGCGGACTTCCGCTGAGGCGGTCGTGAGGTCCGGTGTCCGCACCGGGTCGTGAAGTGCCACAGGTCCGCTCGAAGCGTGATCGAATCCGACGGGAGGCTCGCCCGAGCCCACATACGCCGAAGGGTTTCGTTCCGATGACCGGTCTGCTCGCCGCCGCCACCTCCGCCGCCGACAAACGCGCCGCCTTCCGGGCGGGACTCACCTCGGGCCGGATCCAGCGATTGCCCGGCGCGTTCAATCCGTTGGTGGCCACGGTGATCCAGGAGATCGGCTTCGAGGGCGTGTACGTCTCCGGGGCGATGCTGTCCGCGGATCTGGGACTGCCCGACATCGGGCTCACGACACTCACCGAGGTCGCGCAGCGTGGTGGTCAGATCGCGCGGGTCACCGATCTGCCGGTGCTGATCGACGCCGATACCGGCTTCGGTGAGCCGATGAGCGCCGCTCGTACGGTGACCCTGCTTGAGGATGCGGGGATCGCCGGTTGTCATCTCGAGGATCAGGTCAATCCGAAGCGGTGCGGACACCTCGACGGGAAGTCCGTGGTGCCCACCGCCGAGATGGTGCGGCGGGTGCGTGCGGCCGTATCCGCGCGCCGCGACCCGAATTTCGTGATCTGCGCGCGCACCGACGCCGCCGATGTCGAAGGGTTCGACGCCGCCGTCGAACGGGCCCTGGCCTACGTCGACGCCGGTGCGGACGTCATCTTCGTCGAGGCGCTGCGTACCGTGGCGGAGTTCGAGCGGTTCCGCGCGGCGGTGCCGATTCCGTTGCTGGCCAACATGACCGAGTTCGGCAAGTCGGAACTGATCCCGGCCGCCACACTCGAATCCATCGGCTACAACGCGGTGATCTGGCCGCTGACCACGCTGCGGCTGGCGCTGTGGGCCGCCGAGGCCGGACTGCGCGAGATCCACGAGCGGGGAACGCAATCCGGTCTGCTCGACCGGATCCAGCCTGCCGACCGCCTGTCCGAGCTGTTGCAGTACGACCGGTACACCCGATTCGACTCGGACATCTTCGATTCCGGTATCGACCGGAATCGGTGACGACCACCGGCCGATTTCACAACTTTTACAATATCCCTGGTTGCGTTCCGCAAAATTAGGCATCTGCGTCGGGTTTTCCCGGTATCGAGCGCTGTGTAGCGTGCGAAATATACCGGTGACAAATGAGGCCTGGAGGTTGTGCGACCGTGAAGAATCATCTCGTCCGTACCCATCGTTCCGCGGCGGACTTTCCGCGCGAGGAGCACCTCGCCTGGCAGATCGCCGAGGTCGCCGCGGACCCCGTGGCGGTGGCCCCGGAAACGGCGGAGATGATCGTCAACCGGATCATCGACAACGCGGCGGTCGCGGCGGCCTCGATCGCGCGGCGGCCGGTGGCCAATGCCCGCGCGCAGGCGCTGGGGCATCCGTACGAGCCGGGCTCGACGGTCTTCGGGGCCGGCGGCGCGTACTCGCCGGAGTGGGCGGCATGGGCCAACGGAGTCGCGGTGCGCGAGTTGGACTTCCACGACACCTTCCTCGCCGCCGAGTACTCCCATCCTGGTGACAACATCCCGCCGATCCTGGCCGTCGCGCAGCATGCCGGACGCTCCGGCCGCGACCTGATCCGCGGTCTCGCAACGGGTTACGAGATCCAGATCGATCTGGTGCGTGCGATCTGCCTGCACGAGCACAAGATCGACCATGTCGCCCACTTGGGGCCGTCCGCGGCCGCCGGTATCGGCACCCTGCTCGGGCTGCCCACCGAGACGATCTATCAGGCCGTCGGCCAGGCGCTGCACACCACCACCGCCACCCGGCAGTCCCGCAAGGGGCAGATCTCCAGCTGGAAGGCGTACGCCCCCGCCTTCGCGGGGAAGATGGCCGTCGAGGCCGTGGACCGCGCGCTGCGGGGCGAGGGTGCGCCGGCTCCCATCTGGGAGGGCGAGGACGGCGTGATCGCATGGCTGCTCGGCGGCCCGGAGGCGGAGTACTCGGTGCCGCTGCCCGGACCCGGCGAGCCCAAGCGCGCGATCCTCGATTCGTACACCAAGGAGCATTCGGCCGAATACCAGAGCCAGGCCCCGATCGACCTGGCCCGCCGGATGCGCGAACGGATCGGCAACCTCGACGAGATCGCGTCGATCGTGCTGCACACCAGCCACCACACCCACGTGGTGATCGGCACCGGCTCGGGCGATCCGCAGAAGGTCGATCCGCACGCCTCCCGCGAAACCCTGGACCACTCGGTCATGTACATCTTCGCGGTCGCGTTGCAGGACGGCGCCTGGCATCACGAGCGGTCCTACGCGCCGGAGCGCGCGCAGCGGCCCGACACCGTCGAGCTGTGGCGCAAGATCCGCACCGCGGAGGATCCGGAGTGGACCCGCCGGTACCACTCGACCGATCCGAACGAGAAGGCCTTCGGCGCGCGCGCCGAGGTCACGCTGCGCAGCGGCGAGGTGATCGTGGACGAACTCGCGGTCGCCGACGCGCATCCGCTCGGCGCCCGGCCGTTCGCCCGGGACCGGTATCTCGCGAAGTTCCGCACCCTCGCCGAGGGTGTCGTCGAGCCCGCCGAACAGGACCGCTTCCTGGATGTGGCCCAGCGCACCGCGGAACTGTCGGCCGACGAGCTGCGACAGCTCACCTTCACCGTGTCCGACGAGGTGCTCGCTCGCGCACCGCAACTGCCGAAGGGACTGTTCCGATGACCGGTCTGCTCGCCGCCGCCACCCCCGCCGCCGACAAGCGCGCCGCCTTCCGGGCGGGGCTGGCGTCGGGCACGATCCAGCGGTTCCCCGGCGCGTTCGATCCGTTGGTGGCCAGGCTGATCCAGGAGATCGGCTTCGAGGGTGTGTACGTCTCCGGGGCTGTGTTGTCCGCCGATCTGGCGCTGCCCGATATCGGCCTGACCACGCTCACCGAGGTCACCCAGCGCGGTGGTCAGATCGCGCGGGTCACCGATCTGCCGGTACTGATAGACGCCGATACCGGCTTCGGTGAGCCGATGAGCGCGGCGCGCACGGTGACGCTGCTCGAGGATGCGGGGCTCGCCGGTCTGCACCTGGAGGATCAGGTGAATCCGAAGCGGTGCGGTCACCTGGACGGGAAGGCCGTGGTGCCGACCGAGGAGATGGTGCGCCGCGTGCGTGCGGCCGTATCCGCGCGGCGGGACCCGAATTTCGTGATCTGCGCGCGCACCGACGCGGCCGGTATCGAGGGGATCGACGCCGCCGTCGCACGGGCCCTGGCGTACGCCGAGGCCGGTGCGGACCTCATCTTCACCGAGGCGCTGCACACCGTGCCCGACTTCGAGAAGTTCCGTGCGGCGGTGCCGATTCCGTTGCTGGCCAACATGACCGAGTTCGGCAAGTCCGAGCTGATCCCGGCCGGCACACTCGAGTCGATCGGCTACAACGCGGTCATCTACCCGGTGACGACGCTGCGCCTGGCGATGTGGGCGGCGGAGACCGGGCTGCGCGAGATCCACGAGCGGGGAACGCAATCCGGTCTGCTCGACCGGATGCAGACCCGCAGCCGCCTGTACGAGCTGCTGCAGTACGAGCGGTACAACGAGTTCGATTCCGGCATATTCGATTTCAGCCTCGGAAGGAATCAGTGATGGCCGAGACAGCGGGTACCGCGGTGCCCACGATCTACAAGGGTCTCGCCGGTGTGGTCGTCGACACCACCGCCGTCTCGAAGGTGGTGCCGGAGACCAACTCCCTGACCTATCGGGGCTACGCGGTGCAGGATCTGGCCGCGCACTGCGGCTTCGAACAGGTCGCCTATCTGCTCTGGTACGGCGAACTGCCCACCGGCATCCAGCTGGAGCGCTTCGCCCAGCAGGAGCGGGCCTCGCGGCGCGCCGACCGGTCGCTGCTGTCGCTGATCGCGAAGCTGCCCGACACCTGCCATCCGATGGACGTCGTGCGCACGGCCGTGAGCTTCCTCGGCGCCGAGGATCCGCTCGAGGACGACAACTCCGCGAAGGCCAACCGCGCCAAGGCCCTTCGGATGATGGCGGTGCTGCCGACCATCGTCGCCGCCGACCACCGCCGCCGGCACGGCCTGGAACCCATTGCGCCGCACTCGCACATGGGATTCGCGGAGAACTTCCTCAACATGTGCTTCGGCACGGTGCCGGCGCCGGAACTGGTGAAGGCCTTCGAGGTCTCGCTGATCCTGTACGCGGAGCACAGTTTCAACGCCTCCACCTTCGCCGCCCGCGTGGTCACCTCGACGCTGTCGGACATCTACAGCGCGGTCACCGCGGCCATCGGCGCGCTCAAGGGCCCGCTGCACGGCGGCGCCAACGAGGCGGTCATGCACGACATGCTCGAGATCGGCGATCCCGAGCTGGCCGGGGCGTGGATGCGCGACAAGCTGGCCGGGCGGCAGAAGGTGATGGGCTTCGGCCACCGGGTCTACAAGAACG
This sequence comes from Nocardia sp. BMG111209, assembly GCF_000381925.1. Lineage (NCBI taxonomy): Bacteria > Bacillati > Actinomycetota > Actinomycetes > Mycobacteriales > Nocardiaceae > Nocardia > Nocardia sp. BMG111209. The sequence continues at coordinate 3,887,929 of NZ_KB907307.1, read as the reverse complement.
GCGACTCCCGGGTGCCGACCATGCGAAAGGCGTTCCAGGACATCGCCGTCGCCACCGGCGGGCAGAAGTGGGTGCGCATGTACGACATACTCGAGCGCACCATGAACGAGGCCACCGGTATCAGGCCGAACCTCGACTTCCCGACCGGTCCGGCTTATTATTTGCTCGGGTTCGACATCGAGGTCTTCACCCCGATTTTCGTGATGAGCCGGATCACCGGCTGGACCGCTCACATCATCGAACAGGGCGAATCCAATGCGCTGATCCGTCCCCTGAGCGAATATGTGGGCGTGCCACAGCGTTCTGTCGTCGCTTGATCGCTTCCGGCTGTCGATAGTTTTTCCCGGACGGCCCGCACACACCTGTGCGGGCCGTCTCCCGTTTTCCCGGTGTGGGATGACCCCGCCCCAGAGTGATGAGACGAGGTAGACCGGATATGTTCGGCAAAGTGCTGGTGGCCAACCGCGGCGAGATCGCCATACGTGCCTTCCGGGCCGCATACGAACTCGGCGCCAACACCGTCGCGGTCTTTCCCTACGAGGATCGCAACTCCTCACATCGGCTGAAGGCCGACGAGTCGTACCAGATCGGGAAGGTGGGTCATCCCGTCCGGGCCTACCTCACCGTCTCCGAAATCATCTCGGCGGCACGGTATTCCGGTGCGGACGCGATCTATCCGGGGTACGGGTTCCTGTCGGAGAATCCGGATCTGGCGGCGGCGTGTGCGGAGGCGGGGATCACGTTCGTGGGTCCGTCGGCGTCGGTGCTGGAGTTGACCGGGAACAAGGCGCGGGCGATCGCGGCGGCGCGGGCCGCGGGGTTGCCGGTGCTGAATTCCAGTGCGCCGTCGGCGAATGTGGACGAGTTGCTGGCGGCATCGGCCTCGCTCGAATTCCCGGTATTCGTGAAAGCCGTCGCAGGTGGTGGCGGTCGCGGTATGCGCCGCGTCGCCGAGCCCGAATATTTGCGGGAGTCGATCGAAGCGGCGATGCGGGAGGCGGAATCCGCGTTCGGTGATCCGACGGTGTTCCTGGAGCAGGCGGTGGTGAATCCGCGGCATATCGAGGTGCAGATTCTGGCCGACGGTGCGGGCAATGTGATGCATTTGTTCGAGCGGGATTGTTCGTTGCAGCGGCGGCATCAGAAGGTGATCGAGTTGGCGCCGGCGCCGAATCTGGATCCGGTGTTGCGGGAGCGGATCTGTGCGGATGCGGTGGCGTTCGCGCGGGAGATCGGGTACTCGTGTGCGGGTACGGTGGAGTTTTTGCTGGATGAGCGTGGGAATCATGTGTTCATCGAGATGAATCCGCGGATTCAGGTGGAGCATACGGTGACGGAGGAGATCACCGATGTGGATCTGGTGCAGGCGCAGATGCGGATTGCGTCGGGGGAGTCGTTGGTGGATCTGGGGTTGAGTCAGGAGTCGGTGCGGATTCGGGGTGCGGCGTTGCAGTGCCGGATCACGACGGAGGATCCGGCCAACGGCTTCCGGCCGGACATCGGCCGGATCACCGGATACCGGAGTCCCGGTGGCGCGGGCGTCCGGCTCGACGGCGGCGCCAACGTCGGCGCGGAGGTCGGCCCGCACTTCGATTCGATGCTGGTGAAGCTCACCTGCCGGGGCCGCGACTTCGCCGCCGCGATCGCGCGGGCCCGCCGCGCGGTCACCGAGTTCCGCATCCGCGGGCTGTCCACGAACATCCCGTTCCTGCAAGCCGTGCTCGACGACCCCGATTTCCGGGCGGGCCGGGTCACCACCTCGTTCATCGACGATCGCCCCGAACTGCTCACCCGCCACGCCTCGGCCGACCGGGCATCGAAGATCCTGGAATACCTCGCCGAGGTGACGGTGAACAAGCCGCACGGCGAACGGCCGACCACCGTGTACCCGCACGACAAGTTGCCGGCGATCGACCTCACCGTGCCCCCGCCGGCGGGCTCGCGGCAGCGGCTACGGCAACTCGGGCCCGAGGGTTTCGCGCGGGCACTGCGCGAACAGACGGCAGTTGCGGTGACCGACACCACGTTCCGTGACGCGCACCAATCCCTGCTCGCCACTCGGGTACGGACCAGCGGATTGCTGGCCGTCGCCGGACATGTCGCGCGATCGACCCCCGAACTGCTGTCGATCGAGTGCTGGGGTGGTGCGACTTATGATGTGGCGCTGCGGTTCTTGTATGAGGATCCGTGGGAGCGGTTGGCGGCGTTGCGGGAAGCGGTGCCCAATATCTGTCTGCAGATGTTGTTGCGGGGCCGGAACACTGTGGGGTACACGCCGTATCCGGAGAAGGTGACTCGTGCTTTTGTGCGGGAGGCCACGGATACGGGGATCGATATTTTCCGGATCTTCGATGCGCTCAACAATGTGGATCAGATGCGGCCGGCGATCGATGCGGTCCTCGAAACCGGTACTGCGGTAGCGGAAGTCGCGCTGTCGTATACCGGTGATCTGTCGAATCCGGATGAGAACCTGTACACGCTGGACTATTACCTGAAGCTCGCCGAGCAGGTGGTGGACGCCGGGGCCCACATTTTGGCGATCAAGGACATGGCGGGTCTGCTGCGCGCTCCTGCTGCGCACACGCTGGTGACGGCGTTGCGCCGGAATTTCGATCTGCCGGTGCATGTGCACACCCACGACACTCCGGGTGGTCAGTTGGCGACGTATCTGGCGGCGTGGCAGGCGGGTGCGGATGCGGTCGATGGTGCCAGTGCCCCGATGGCGGGGACCACGAGCCAGCCGGCGTTGTCGGCGATCGTGGCCGCTGCCGCGCATTCCCCGTTCGACACGGGCTTGAACCTCCAGAACGTGTGTGATCTGGAGCCGTATTGGGAGGCGTTGCGGAAGGTGTACGGGCCGTTCGAGTCCGGCCTGCCGGGCCCGACCGGGCGTGTGTATCACCATGAGATTCCTGGTGGTCAGTTGTCGAATCTGCGGCAGCAGGCGATCGCGTTGGGTCTGGGTGATCGGTTCGAGGAGGTCGAAGCGAAATATGCTGCGGCGGATCGGTTGCTGGGCCGGTTGGTGAAGGTGACCCCGTCGTCGAAGGTGGTCGGTGATCTGGCACTGTCGCTGGTCGGCAGTGGTGTGGATATCGAGGATTTCGGGGGTGATCCGGCGCGGTTCGATATTCCGGATTCGGTGATCGGTTTTCTGCGTGGGGAGCTGGGTACTCCGGCGGGTGGTTGGCCGGAGCCGTTCCGGACGCGGGCACTGGCCGGTCGCGGACCGGCGCGACCGGAGACCGAACTCACACCGGAAGATGAAGCGGCGCTGGATGGTTCGTCACAGCAGCGTCAGGAGACGTTGAACCGCTTGCTGTTCCCGGCGCCGACCACCGAATTCCTCTCACACCGCGAGAAATACGGCGACACGTCCAACCTCTCGGCGAACCAGTTCTTCTACGGCCTGCGCCACGGTGAGGAACACCGTGTCCAGCTGGAGAAGGGTGTGACCCTGCTGATCGGGCTCGAGGCCATCTCCGAACCCGACGACCACGGAATGCGCACCGTCACCTGCATTCTCAACGGACAGCTGCGCCAGGTGGTGGTCCGTGACCGCGCCATCGGGCAGCAACTACCGACCGCCGAGAAGGCCGATCCGAAGGACCCCGGGCACCTGCCGGCCCCGTTCTCCGGCGTGGTGACCGTGACCGTCGCCGTCGGTGACCGCGTCGAGGCCGGGGACACCGTCGCCACCATCGAGGCCATGAAGATGGAGGCCGCGATCACCGCCCCGCGCGCCGGCGTGGTCGACCGCATCGCGATCGGCACCACACACGAGGTCGACGGCGGGGACCTGCTACTGGTGATCGCCGACTGATCCGGACGCTCGTGGGTCCCGCAGCTGCGGGACCCACGAGCGCGGCTGTCAGGACTGCCGCACCGCCGCCGCGGCCGCGACCAGGTTACGCAGCGAATCCGTCACCTCGGCGGTGCCGCGGGTCTTCAGACCGCAGTCCGGATTGACCCACAAGCGCTGCGCCGGAACGGCTTTCAGCGCCAGCCGCAGCGACGTGGTGATCTCGTCCACGCTCGGCACCCGCGGCGAGTGGATATCGTAGACACCCGGCCCGACCCCGAGATCGAAGCCGATCGCGTTGAGGTCGTCGAGCACCTCCATATGCGAGCGGGCCGCCTCGATCGAGGTGACATCGGCATCGAGTTCCGCGATCGCGCCGATGATCTCACCGAACTCCGAGTAGCACAGATGGGTGTGCACCTGGGTGGCGTCCGCGACACCCGAGGTCGCCAGCCGGAACGCTGCGACCGCCCAGGCCAGGTAGTCGGCCTGATCGGCCCGGCGCAGCGGCAGCAGCTCCCGCAGCGCGGGCTCGTCCACCTGGATGATCGCCGTACCGGCCGCCTCCAGATCGACCGTCTCGTCCCGGATCGCCAGCGCGATCTGCCGCGCGGTGTCGGCCCGCGGCTGATCGTCCCGCACGAAGGACCAGGCCAGGATCGTGATCGGGCCGGTCAGCATGCCCTTCACCGGCTTCGGTGTCAGCGACTGCGCGTACGAGATCCAGTCGACCGTCATCGGCGCGGTCCGTACGACATCGCCGAACAGGATCGGCGGCCGCACGCACCGCGAGCCGTAGGACTGCACCCAGCCGTTGGCCGTGGCGGCGAAACCGTCCAGCTGCTCGGCGAAATACTGCACCATGTCGTTGCGCTCGGGCTCGCCGTGCACCAGCACGTCCAGCCCGATATCTTCCTGCAGCGCAACCACTTCGGCGATCTCCGCGCGCATCCGCTCGTCGTATTCGGCCGGGTCGATCTCACCGCGCACCAGCGCCGCGCGGGCCAGCCGGATCCGGCCGGTCTGCGGATAGGAACCGATGGTCGTGGTCGGCAGCAGCGGCAGGCCCAGGCGTTCCTGCTGCAGCGCACGCCGTTCCTCGGCCGGCGCGCGGCTCGTGTCGCCGGTGCTCAGCGCGGCGAGCCGGTCGCGCACGTCCGCGACGTGCAACCGTGCGTCGGCGTGGCGGTCGCGCACCGCGGTCCGCGCCACCTCCAGCTGATCGGCGACACCGTCCTGCCCCTCGTGCAGGGCGGTGGCCAGCATCCGGACCTCGGCGATCTTCTCGTCACCGAAGGCCAGCCAGGACTTCAGCCGGGCCTCCAGACCCGTTTCCGGGGCCAGACCGTAGGGCACGTGCAGCAGCGAGCACGAACTCGACACCGCCACCGGCACACCCGCGTCGCGCAGTTCGGCGAGCCGGGCCAGCGCGGGATCGGGGTCGATGCGCCACACGTTGTGACCGTCGACGATGCCCGCGACCAGCAGGGTTCCGGTCAGCGACCGCGCGGCCGGCACATCGGCGTCGCCACCGGCCACGAAATCCACCGCGACGGCCTCGACGCCGGTCGCCGCCAGCAACGGCAACGTCGCGCCGAGCCGGCCGAAATAGGTGGCGACGAGGATCGACGGCCGCGCGGCCGCCGCCGCCAGCGCCCGGTACACCGTCTCCACGGCGGTCAGTTCCGCCGGGGTCAGATCGGTGACCAGCGACGGCTCGTCCAGCTGGACCCACTGCGCGCCGGCCTCGGCCAGCCGGGCCAGCAGCTGTTCGTACAGCGGGATCAGATCGCCTGCCCGATCGAGCGCCACGCTGCCGTCGGTGGTCTTGGCGAGCTTCAGGAAGGTGATCGGGCCGACGACCACCGGCCGGGCGGGCACCCCGAGTTCGAGCGCCTCCCGCAGTTCGGCCAGCGGCTTCTCCGGATGCAGCGCGAAGCGGGTACCGGCGCTGATCTCCGGCACGAGGTAGTGGTAGTTGGTGTCGAACCACTTGGTCATCTCCAGCGGCGCCACGGTGGCGGTGCCACGCGCCGCGGCGAAGTAGCGGTCCAGCTCGTCATCGATGCCCTGCACCCGCTGCGGCAGGGCCCCGAGCAGCACCGCGGTGTCCAGGACGTGGTCGTAGTACGAAAAGGTCCCCACCGGAACCGAATCCAGGCCGGCGTCCCGCATCGACGTCAGCTGGGTCGTCCGCAGTTCGGCGGAGATCCGGTGCAACTCGGCCGCGTCGACGCGTCCGGCCCAATACGATTCGACGGCCCGCTTGAGCTCGCGACGCGGACCGATGCGCGGCGCCCCGAGCACCGTCGCGGTGAAGGTTGTCTCAACGTTCGGCACTGTTGTGCTCCCTCGTCAGCAGTGGAAAGACCGCCACCCATCGAGCGCACACTGCAACGGCCGCGGCACGGCCACGGCGACGTTCGGCGTACCACCCTGTCCACGGGGCGACGACCGCCGGATACGGCGTATCCGGCGCAATCTGGCAGGTCTTCGGACTCACGGGCGCCGGCCCCGAGGGGTCGACCCCGGCCCATCCGGCCGGGGCTGGTCCTACCGGCCGTCGCTTCCCAGGCTACGAGCCCAGTGCTCATGACGGCTGTCGTTCCCGTTCACCGCTGCGGGACAGTCCCGGATTCCCACCGGGTTCCCTCTCACTCCCGAACGGCACGAATGCGCCGCCGGGAGCTTCGACGCCGCGCGGTGGGTTCGGGGCTCCTCAGCTCCACCACGGGCGAACCAGCTGCACCGACCAGCATACGAGGCGCGACCGCGGCCCGGTGCGCGGGGAGCTTCCCCGACCGGTTATCGGGTCAGCCGATGCGGGTGGCGCGGCTCACCGAACTACGCCACGCCCCCGGCCGGTGACCGACCTGGCCGAGGCGATCGGCATGGCACAGTCGGCGGTGTCGCATCAGTTGCGGCTGCTGCGCAACCTCGGCTTGGTCGCCGGTACCCGAACCGGGTGGTCGATCGTGTACAGCCTCTACCACTACCACGTCGAGCAGCTGTGCCTCGGGCTGTCCGGCCGGCCCGAGGTCGGCTGAGATCGACCGGGCCGTCGGTACTTTCGCGCATGTGCCGGGTGCGCCGACCGGTACGCGCTCAGGGCGTGACGATCGGGAAGTTCGGATCGGGTTCGCCGAGCACGGATTTCAGCTGTGCCAGTTTCGACGGATCGCCGGACACCCGGATCGTGCCCGCCCGCACCGCTTCCGCGAGATCCTGCCCGCCCGCCAGCACGGCGACGAGGGCCGGCCGGTCGAGGGTGAAGGCGGTATCCGGTGCGGGACCGGCGTTCTCGGGTGACAGCACGTGGTGGACGAACACGCCGTTGCGGAGTTCGGTTCGGTAGGTGCGGTTTTCGTCGGTGAGGTGCCAGTCGGCGATCAGGTGCAGATCCCAGGCCGCGGGGCCGTCGATGCGGAAGGCGACCGCGTCGAGAAGCTGATCGACGGACAGCGCGCTCGCCATCGACGCCGAGGAGGTGCCGGTGGGGGTGCCGATCGCGCCGTGCCGGAGTTCGTAGGCGCCGGTGAGGTAGAAGTTGCGCCACGGCCCGTTCTCCGCGCCGTAGCCGAGTTGCTCGAAAACCTCGGCCTGCAACGCTTTCGCCGCGTCGTTGCCCGGGTCGGCGAAGATCACGTAGTTCAGCAGTTGCGCGGCCCAGCGGTGATCGCCGTCGGCGTGGGCCCGGCGGGCCCGGTCGATCGTGGCGTCCGCGCCGCCCATCGCCGCGACGTGCCGTTCGGCCGAGGCCACCGGCGGATGCTCCCACAGGTGAGCGGGATTGCCGTCGAACCAGCCCATGTAGCGCTGGTAGACGGCCTTCACATTGTGGCTGATCGAGCCGTAGTAGCCGCGGTTGTACCACTTCCGCTCGAGGGTGGGTGGCAGCCGCATCGTCTCGGCGATCTCGATGCCGGTGTGGCCCCGGTTGATCAGCCGCAGGGTCTGATCGTGCAGGTAGCCGTAGGTGTCCGCCTGCAGGGTCAGCCATTCGGTGACGTTGTCGGTGCCCCAGGTGGGCCAGTGGTGGGAGGCGAAGGCGACGTCGGTCCGGTGCGCGAACAGCGTGATCGTCTCGTTGAGGTACTGCGCCCAGACGTGCGCGTCGCGGACCAGCGCGCCGCGCAGGGTGAGGATGTTGTGCAGGGTGTGGGTGGCGTTCTCCGCGGTACAGAGCACCCGGTGGTCGGGGAAGTGGAAGTTCATCTCCGCCGGCGCCTCGGTGCCCGGGGTGAGCTGGAAGTCGATCCGTACCCCGTCGATCACCTCCTGCTGGCCGGTCGCGGTGATGTCCCGGGTCGGCGGCAGCAGGGTGACCGTGCCGGTGGAGGTGGTCATGCCCAGTCCGGCGCCGACCTGGCCGCGCGGCCCGCGGGGGAGGGCCGCGCCGTACATGTAGGCCGACCGGCGGGCCATCGCGGTACCCGCGAAGATGTTCTCCGCCACCGCATGTCGCACGAATCCGGCCGGGGCCAGCACCGGGACCCGGCCCGACGCGGCGTCCTCGGCGGTGGCGACACCCAGCGCGCCGCCGAAGTGGTCGACATGGGAGTGGGTGTAGATCAGCCCGGTGACCGGGCGGTCCCCGCGATGCCGGCGGTACAGGTCCAGGCCCGCTTTCGCGGTCTCGGCCGAGATCAGCGGGTCGATGACGATCACGCCGGTGTCGCCCTCGACGAGCGTCATATTCGACAGGTCCAGGCCGCGGATCTGGAAGAAGCCGGGCGCGACCTCGTACAGGCCCTGCCGCAGCACCAGCTGCGATTGCCGCCACAGCGCGGGATGCACCGAATTCGGGCAGCTGCCCCGGATGAAGGCGTAGGAATCGGCGTCCCACACCACCTTGCCGTTCTCGTCCTCGATCACGCCCGGTTCCAGCGCGGCCACGAAGCCGCGGTCGGCGTCGGCGAAATCGGCGGTATCGGCGAACGGGGGCGCCTGATGCTCGTCGTCCATGTCGCTGTCTCCTGTACGGCTCGAACCGGTCGGGACTTCGGATGGATCGCGGGTGGACCGGCTCCGAGCGTAGTCCGGGAGGTGACCGGCGGGTCCGTTCGCACCGGATGCGGTTCCGGATCGATATTCGGGCGGGAGCGGTTCGCGCCTTCCCGGTGCGGGGAAGCGAACCCCGAGGCGGAATCCCGGCCGGAACTAGGGTCGGACCGAATGGTCGGTCGGATGGCTCGGATCAGCGGATCGGAAGAGTGTGATGTCTTCGCGTGTCGAAACTGGTCGATCGACCAGTACCTACCGGGAGCCGGCGGCGGAACTACCGGACGCGGCGGGCCGATTCGGCGCGTACGGCGGGCGATACGCGCCCGAGGCGCTGATGGCGGCGCTGACCGAGTTGGCGGAGGCCTATCGGCTGGCGCGCGCCGACCCAGCCTTCGGGATCGAGCTCGAGACGCTGCTGCGCGAGCGGGCGGGCCGGCCGACCCGGCTGCACCGGGTGCCGGGGTTCGAGCGACTGCTCGGGGTGCCGGGGGTACGGGTGTACGTGAAGCGCGAGGATATGGCGCACACCGGGGCTTACAAGATCAACAATGCGCTGGGACAGGGGCTGCTCGCCGCGCGGATGGGCAAGACCCGGGTGATCGCCGAGACCGGCGCCGGTCAGCACGGGGTGGCGGTGGCGTCGGTCTGCGCGATGCTCGGGCTGGACTGCGTGGTCTACATGGGAGCGCACGACATGGCCCGCCAGGAGGCGAACGTCGCGCACATGCGGGTGCTCGGCGCCGAGGTCCGCCGGGTCGACGCGGGTGGTCGCAAGGTGAAAGCGGCTGTGAGCGAAGCGGTTCGGGACTGGGTGTCCTCGACCGGCAGTTCCTTCCTGTTGTTCGGCACGGTGACCGGGCCGGCGCCGTATCCGGCCATGGTGCGCGATTTCCAGACCGTGATCGGACGGGAGTCCCGGCGGCAGTTGCTGGCGGCCACGGGGCGTCTGCCGGATCGGGTGGTGGCGTGCGTGGGTGGCGGCAGCAATGCGCTGGGGCTGTTCCATGCCTTTCTCGACGAGCCCGATGTCGCGCTGATCGGGGTCGAGGCGGCGGGGCGGGGGATCGAGAGCGGGCAGCACGCCGCGGCGATCACCGCCGGGATACCCGGTGAACTCGACGGCACGTTCAGCTACCTGTTGCAGGATGCCGACGGGCAGGTGTCGCGCACGCACAGTATCGCGGCGGGACTGGACTATCCGGCGGTCGGGCCGGAGCACGGCTATCTGCGGGATCGGGGCCGGGTCCGGTACCACGCCGTCACCGATGCCACCGCGCTGCGCGGATTCCAGGCGTTCGCGCGCGGTGAGGGCATCGTTCCGGCGCTCGAATCCGCCCATGCCATCGGCCATCTCCTGGAATCCGCCGAGCGCGGCGAGTTGCCGGCGGACTCGCTCGTGCTGCTCGGCCTGTCCGGGCGGGGTGACAAAGATTTGGGCATTGTGGCGGTGACATTGCCAGAAGCGTGATCGAATTCGGGCGAATCGGATCAACGGGCCGGAGCGACTTGTATGCTGCGATGAAGTGAACATAGGGCTTTTCAGTTCGTGATTCGAGGGTCCGATGAAGATTCGTACTTCGGGTGTCCTCCTCGTCCGGTCAGCGAGTGTGCTGGTCGTCGGGGTGTGCCTGCTGGGTGTGGCGGCGTGTGGCGGTGCCGCCACCGAGCGATCGCAGGGCGGTGGCAGCAGCGCGGTGCCCGCGCCGGCGGCCGCGGTGCCGGCGGTGGTGAGCAGTGCCGTCGCCCCGGCCCCCGCCGCCCCGGCCCCGGTGCCCGTGGATGAGCCGGGACCGGCGCCCACCACCACGGAGCCCGCACCGGCGCCCACGACGACCGAGGCGCCCGCGCCGCAACCGGTCGCGCCGAAGCCCGCGCCGCAACCGGCTCCGCAGCCGAAACCTGCGCCGCCGACGCTGGACGCACCCGGCTTCGAGCCGCGCGCGGGCTACTGAGGAATATGGGAGTCGGCATGCGATCGGCAGTCACCGGCGTCGGGAGGGGATTGCGCGGTGTGTGCGCGGCGGCCCTCGCGGTCGCCGCCTCCGCGGTGGGTGTCACCGCGGCGCACGCGGATCCCGTACCGGAGGGCAAACAGGTTGTCGTCCTGGGGGATTCGTACACCGCCAACGGATGGGACCCGCAGTCCGCGGGCAATGTCTGTGTGCGCGGGAACAATTCGTGGCCCGCACAGCTGGGCCGGCTGATGGGACCGCAGGGTTCCGATCAGATGGCGAATCCGTCCTGTTCGGGGGCGTCCATCGACAGCGGACCGGGATTCACCCTCGCCATGGAGGTGCTGCAGGCCGACCACGCCGGCGCCTTCGGCCCGGCGACGAAACTGGTGACGCTGCAACTGGGTCTCGACGACCACTGGGGTGACACCGATCAGACGCTCTGGTACGGATTGCAGCAGTGCGTCTTCGACCTGATCCGCGGCTGTGATCTGGATGCGGTGGAGCAGGGCCGGATTCCGGACGTGCGCGGGGTGACCGGCGCCGCGTACGCCGACCGGGTCCGCGCCGCGGTGACCTACATCCGGTACTACGCGCCGGCCGCGCACATCGTGGTCGTCGGGTATCCGGAGATCCTGCCGCCCGGGCAGAGCACCGTCTGCCTGAGCATTCTCGGTGTGGCGCCGTTCATCCAGCCGCGCGGGCGGGCCGTCGTCGTGTACTTCGACCGCATCGATCAGGCCCAGCGCGACGCCGCGCAGTCCCTCGGGCTGGACTTCTTCGACGCCCGCGCGCTGACCACCGGCCACGGGCTGTGCTCCGCCGACCCGTGGCTCAACGGGGTGTTCGATCCGCGCACCGACGTCGCGGGGCTGCCGTTCCATCCGTCCACGCACGGTGACGCCGTCGTCGCGAACGCGTTGTACGACAGGTACCTTCGATGACCCGGCCCCCTGAGATCCTGCCCGCACCGGTGGTGAGCGGTGCCGCGGCGGCGGCGGTCGATGCCGTGCCCATGGTGACCGATGCTCCACCGGTGGTGACCGGGGCCGGGGCAGTCGTGACCGACGTTGGGCCGGAAACGGCCGGTGCCGGAACGGCGGTGGCCGAGGTCCGGCCGGTGGTGGCCGACGGAGGCGCGGGGGCGAGTGCCGGTGGGGGAGAGCGGCGGCCGGAGTTGCCGTCGTTGACCGGTGCGCGGTGGTGGGCCGCGTTCGCGGTCTTCGTTCTGCATGCCCTGGTGTTCCTGCCGGTGTACCCGTTCCAGAAGTCCGAGCTGTTCCGGCACATCCATCAGTGGATGCCGATGCAGCTCGGGGCCGCGGGGGTCACCTTCTTCTTCGTGTTGTCGGGCTTCATCATCTACTGGTCGTTCCGGCCGGGGATGCCGGTGCCGCTGTTCTATCGGCGGCGGGTGCTCAAGATCTATCCGACCCATCTGGTCGCGGCCGCGGCATTCGTGCTGGTGGCCGGGGTGCCGTTGCACCGGCTCGTGGTGTGGCTGCCGAATGTGCTGCTCGTGCACGCCTGGGTGCCGAAGTGGAGTACCGTCGGCGGGCTCAACGTGCCGTCGTGGTCGCTGGCCTCGGAAATGCTGTTCTACCTGAGCTTTCCGTTGTTGCTGCCGGTAGTGCGGCGGATTCCGACGCGGCGGCTGCTGCTCGCGGCCGTGCTGCTGGTGGTGGCGGTGCTGGCATTGCACGCCGCGTTCTATCTGTGGGTGCCGGGGCCGAAGGGGATCGCGAACGCGTTCGCACCCCGGCTGGTACCCGGTGACAGCTCACCGCATTTCGAGCTGCACGCCTCGCAGGCGTGGTTCGCGCAACCGGATATCCCGGTGGCGCAGTCGTATTGGCTCGGCTACACCTTCCCGCCGGCGCGGCTGCCGGAGTTCTACCTGGGGGTGCTGACCGCGCGCATGGTGCTCGAAGGACGTTGGCGCAGTACCCGTCTCGCGCCGCCGCTGCTGGCGCTGGTGGTCGCCTACGCGGCGACCTGGGTGGTGCCGATCGACTTCAAGATGTCCGCGCTGCTGATCGCCCCGACGGCGGCCGTGGTCGCCACCATGGCGGCCCGCGACCTGCAGGGCATCCGCGGGTGGAACGCGCATCCGCGAATGGTGTGGTTCGGCAACATCTCCTACGCGTTCTACCTGATCCAGTTTCCCGTGATGGTGCTCGTCACCCGATTCCTCATCGGCGGCAGGCAGTTCGGGATTCTCGGCTGGGCCGGATTCGCGCTGCTCGTCCTCGTCCTGGCGACCGCGGCCGCCGCGGCGCTCTATCACTGGGTCGACCTGCCGATCATGAACCGGTTCGCCGGGCGCTCGGCCCCGCGGGCGAAGGCCCCGCCTACGATGACGCCATGACCGTGACCCAGCGCCTGCAGGTGGTGCCCTCCTCGTTCGCCGTCGAGCACCTGCCCACCGCGACCTTCCCCGAGGACGACGAGTGGGTCGCGCTGGTCCGGGCGCCGGAGGGCCTCACCGTGGTGCGCGAGGCGCCGCCGTGGGGTGACGGGGAACGCTGGATCGGCTTCTACGGTGGCGACAACGCGCGCGGCCACGATCATCCCGGCGCGCTGGCCGCGCTGGTGGCGCCGCTGGCCGAGGCGAGCATCCCGGTCTTCGTCGCCTCCACCTATCACGCCGATCTGGTGCTGGTGCCCGATCACCGCCGCGACGAGGCGGCCGACGTCCTGCGCGCGGCCGGGCACCGGATCGGCTGAGCGCGGAAGTCGGTGCGCCCGAGGGACTTCGGCTGAGCGCGGAAGTCGTTGCGTCCCGGAGATTTCAGGCGGGTGCGGTGGCCGCCAGACCGTACAGCAGGGGGAGGATCGGGTCGGCGGTCGGCAACCGCCACCAGCCGCCGGCGGTACGCACCATCTGCGGAAAACGCGGCCAGGGAAGCAGATCCGTCTCGGTCAGGCCGGTGATGCGCAGGCCCGCGGCGAGCAGGGCGGTGACCACCTCGCCCAGTCCGTGCCGCCACTCGTAGACCGTCGTGGCCGAGGTCAGATCGGGCCCGTCGGTGTAGGTGTGGACGCTGTCGCGCAGCTGCGCACCACGGCCCTCGAGATAGTCGTCGCGCAATTCCAGCGCACTGGGATCGCTGCCCGGGGGCGGGGTGGGGCCGAGCGAGTGCAGCAGCGGATGGAATTCGACGATGTACAGCAGACCGCCGGGCCGCAGCAGATCCGCCACCACCCGCGCCCAGGCGGTCAGGTCCGGCAGATAGCAGAGCGCGCCCTTGCCGGTGTAGACGACGTCGAAACGCCTCGCGCCCAACGCTTCCCGGGCCTCGTACACATCCGCACAGACGTACTCGACCGTATCGCCGGACAATTCGCGGGCATGCCGCACCGACTCCGGCGAGAAGTCCAGGCCCACCGCGCGAGCGCCGCGCCGCGCGAATTCGACCGTCTCCGTACCCAGATGGCATTGCAGGTGCAGTACATCGCGGTCGCGGAGGTCGCCGAGCGCCTCCCACTCGAAGGGCGCGAACCAGTAGCCGGGTTCGGGGTCGAGGTAGAAGCGGCTGGCGGCGTGAATGGGGGCGCGAGCATCCCAGTTCTGCCGGTTCGTCAGCAGCGGATCGATGGCCACCACCCCCATGTTATGCGCCGGACACGGGCCCGGTGCCGAGATCACGAATGCGTCTCATTTCCGTGTTGTTGTGCAGCAATCGGCGCCGGAGTTCCGGGCGGCCCCCGGCGGCAGGAGCACAATCGTGGGGTGGCGGAGACCGATGCGACCCTCGAACTGTTGGAGCGCGCGCTCACCCAGCTGGCGGCGGTGATCGCCATCGAGCGCGACGATCAGGACGATCTGCCCACCCCCTGCACCGAATGGTCGGTCCGCGATCTGCTCGCCCACGTCGTCACGCAGGATCTGCGCAACTTCTCGGCCGCCGCGCTCGGTGAGACGCCCGACTGGGCGGCGATCCCGCCGGTCTCCCTCGGCGCCGACCGGCTGACACAGTTCCGCGTCGGTGCCGAGGAACTGCTGAAGATCTGGCGGACCGCCGACCTCGCCCGCCCGATACCCGTGCCCGGCGGCCGGACCGCCCCGCTGCGCTCCCGCCTCGACCAGCAGATCACCGAATCGACCGTGCACACCTGGGATCTCGCGCAGGCCACCGGCGCCCGGGTGATCCTCGACGACGCCCTCGCCGAATACGGACTGGCCTGGTCGCAGGGTATGCTCCGGCCCGAATTCCGCGGTCCCGGAAAGGCTTTCGGGAACGAGGTGCCCGTCGATCCGGCGGCGCCGGCCTACGACCGGCTGGCCGGCTGGTTCGGCCGCGATCCCGGCTGGATCCCGCCGCCGGTCGGCGCCTGGCTCACCTGACCACGCACCGCCCGCAGCGGCGCCGCCGCCTTGAGCACCATCTCGTCGAATTCGGCCGCCGCCTCGGAATCCAGCACGACCGCACCCCCCGCGCCGATCCGCCAGCGGCCCTCGTGGTGAACCGCGGTCCGGATGACGATGTTCAGGTCGGCGGTGCCACCGAGCCCGAGAAATCCGATCGTGCCCGAATAGATCCCGCGCGCCTCGGTTTCCAGCCGATCGATGATCTCCATGGTGCGCAGCTTCGGCGCCCCGGTCATCGAACCACCCGGGAAACACGCACGCACACAGTCGATCACCCCGACCTCCGGCCGGCGCCTGCCGCGCACCGTGGACACCAGCTGATGCAGCGTGGCGTAGGTCTCCACCGCCATCAGCTCCGGCACGTACACGCTGCCGAGCTCGCACACCCGGCCGAGATCGTTGCGCAGCAGGTCCACGATCATCAGATTCTCGGCCCGCGTCTTCGGATCGAGAACCAGTGCGCGGCGCAGACTCTCGTCCGCCTCGGCATCCGCCCCTCGCGGCGCGGTCCCCTTGATCGGCTTGCTCTCCACACTCCGATCCCGCCCCACCTTCAGGAACCGCTCGGGCGAGGAACACGCCACCACCATCTCCCCGAACCGCAGAAACGCCGCATACGGCGCCGGATTGGCCCGCCGCAACCCCCGATACACCGCCAGCCCGGCAGCCGGCCGGTCGGTGAGTGTTGCTTCGGATGTTTCGCGGGTCGGCGGTGCGGCTTCGGTGTCGGGGACGGTCAGCTGGTCGGTGAGTGTGACCTCATAGGTCTCACCGGCTCGTAGTGCGGTCCGGATGTCGGCGATATCGGCGAGATAGCGGTCCCGGCCCCGGGACAGCCGCGCCTCGTCGATCACGGTGGTCCACCCGGGATCCGGCGGCGGTGACGACCGATCCGGCCGATCGGCGTGGCACTCGAGGACGGCCCGGGTCTCGCTCATCCAGCGGTGTTGTGCGGCGGCACTTTCCGGCTCGCTCAAGGCGATCAGGTGGGTGCGGGATTCGTGGTGGTCGACCACCACGAGGCGATCGGCGAACACCCATACGGCGTCGTCGGTCGGGGAGCGGTGTGCGGCGGCCCCGCCGCAATCGGCCTTCATCTCGTAACCGAGATAGCCGACGTAGCCGCCCGCGAAATCGAAAGGCACATCGGGGAATTCGATCCGCCGCCGATCCAGTTCCGCGGCCAGATAATCGAGTACGGTGCCCGGTGCGGAGCACTCGCCCTCACCGGTGCGCACCCGCACGTGGCCGTCGCCGACCCGGTACCGAATCACCTCGGCGGCCGGGCCACTCGCGTCCCCGAGGTAGGAGAACCGGCCCGCTCCGGCCTCGGCCAGCGCGCTGTCCAGCCAGAAGGCGGTTTCCGCGTGCCCGTGCAACCGAGCGAAGGCCACCTCGGTGTCCACCGCATGCTCGACAACCTGGTGCACCACGTCGAACCGGCGAATCGACCGGTCCTCGGACGACACGGGTCCGGAAATCGCCACCGCGAGAACATGTTTCGTGCGATCGTCACGCCACCCCGGTCCGGTCGCACAGCGCTCCTGCGGTCCGGCACCGATCGATTCGCGCGGTCCGGCCGCGGCCGGCCCGTCCCGCTCGGCGGCGAAGCGTTCGCTCAGCCGGGTGAAATTCCGCATCAGGGTGGCGCCGTGCTCGCTGCACACCGACTCCGGATGGAACTGCACGCCCCATTGCGGGCGGGTGCGGTGCCGGACTCCCATGATCACGCCGTCGGGGGCGGTCGCGGTGACCTCCAGCGCCTCGGGTAGCGGGGTGGCCGCGCACAGCGAGTGGTAGCGGACCGCGGTGAAATCGTCCGGTAGTCCCTCGAACAGGTCCTGTCCGTCGTGATGGATCAGGTCCGGGAAGCCGTGCCGGGGGGCCGGTGCGGAGACGACCGACCCGCCCGCGCCGAGCACGATCCCCTGATGTCCGAGGCACACCCCGAGCAGCGGCAGTTCCGCGTGCTCGACGAGATAGCGGGAGAGGCCGAAATCCCTTGCCACATCGGGGCGTCCGGGTCCGGGGGAGATCACGATGTTGTCGAAGACGGATACATCGAGCAGCTCCGGATCCAGCTCGTCGTTGCGGATCACGGTCGGTGGGTACCGGTTCACGGACCCGATCAGCTGAAAGAGGTTGTAGGTGAACGAGTCGTAGTTGTCCACCAGCAGCGTGTGGGTCCGCCTCCCGGCACCGCTCACCGTGCGGCCGCCTGCTCGGGTCCGGCGGCGGTCCGGTGGATCGGCCCACCGGGGCGATCCGGCGGAGTTGCCGGAAGGTGCCGAGAGGGGTGTGCCGGGAGCATGCTGCCCACCGTAGCGGGTGGCGCCGATCGGGCCGCGAGGCATATTGATGGCGGATGCCTTCAGTTGTGAGCGGGGCATGGTGCAGAATGTGGGCATGACTGTGGTGCAACCGGCCGGCGTCGACCGGGAAGTCGTCGATTTCGCTGTCGTGGGGTCCTGGATGGCGGAACAGGGACTGCCCGGGGGCGACTTCGAGGAGGTGACCGCGCTCGGCGGTGGCACCCAGAACGTGATGCTCCGGTTCCGGCGCGGCGGTCGGGAATATGTGTTGCGCCGCGGCCCGAAACACTTGCGGCCCAAGAGCAACGACGTGATCCGGCGGGAGGCGCGGTTGCTCGGCGCGCTGGCCGGCACCGATGTCCGCGCGCCCCGGGTGATCGCCGCCTGCCCCGACGAATCGGTGCTGGGCGCGGTCTTCTACCTGATGGAGCCGATCACCGGATTCAACCCGCAGACCGAGCTGCCGGATCTTTACGCCGGCGATCCGGAGGTCCGCCGGCGGATGGGACTGTCCGCGGTGGAGGCGATCGCCCGGCTCGGCTCGGTGGACTACGTGGCCCTCGGGCTGACCGATTACGGCAAGCCGGACGGTTTCCTCGAGCGGCAGGTGCCGAGGTGGCTGTCGGAGCTCGAGTCCTACCCCGCCAACGCCGGCTATCCCGGCCACGAGATACCCGGTGTGCAGCGCGTCGGCGACTGGCTGGAGCGGCACCGCCCGCTGGAGTGGACGCCGGGCATCCTGCACGGGGACTGTCACCTGGCCAACGTGATGTTCCACTACGACCGTCCGGAGGTCGCCGCCCTGGTCGACTGGGAGATGTCGACCATCGGCGATCCGCTGCTGGATCTCGGCTGGCAACTGGCCACCCGGTCCGAGCCGGGTACCGCGGGTGCGGGATTGTTCGGCAAGCTGGGCGAGGTCGGCGGGCTGCCCACCGCCGCGGAGATGATCGCCGAGTACGGCCGGTTCTCCGAGCGCGATCTCGGGCACGTCACCTGGTACACGGTGCTGGCGTGTTTCAAGCTGGGGATCGTGCTGGAGGGTACGCACGCCCGCGCCTTCGCCGGTAAGGCGCCGAAGCAGGTCGGCGATTTCCTGCACGCCATCACCCTGGAACTGTTCGAGCAGGCGAACGGTCTGATCGAGTAGGGGTTCCGGCCGCGGGCACCGGCGTGCGGGAGCGTGGCCGCGGGGTCGTAGGCTCGTGGCCGTGCAAGCACTGGAGCAGATTCGGCAGTGGCCGGTCCGGCATGCCGCCGCGGGTGTGGCGACGGCACAGGGGATCCTGGCCACCGAGGGGGACGACGCGCGGGTCTACGGACTCGCGTCGGTGACGAAACCGCTTGTGGCATATGCGGTTCTGATCGCGGTCGAGGAGGGCGCGATCGAACTGGACCAGCCCGCCGGGCCGCCGGGCTCGACCGTGCGACATCTGCTGGCGCACACCTCCGGCCTGGCCTTCGACACCAATGTGATCCTCGCCGAGCCTGGTTCGAAGCGAATCTATTCCAGCTCCGGATTCGAGGTGCTGGCCCAATTCGTCACCGACCAGACCGGTATCCCGTTCCCGGATTATCTGCGCGAGGCGGTTTTCGAGCCACTCGGAATGAAATCCGCGGTACTGGCCGGTTCCGCCGGGCACGCCGGCCGCGCCTCGCTGGCCGACATGCTGGCATTCGCCGGGGAATTGGTGAATCCCGCCCTGCTCACCCCGGAGACCCTGGCCGCGGCGACCGGCGTGCAATTCCCCGGCGTCAACGGCGTGCTGCCGGGCTTCGGCTCCCAGCGCCCCAACGACTGGGGACTGGGCTTCGAGATCCGCGATCACAAGACCCCGCATTGGACCGGATCGGCCAACTCACCGGCGACCTACGGCCATTTCGGCCAGTCCGGAACATTTCTCTGGGTGGATCCGATAATCGGGGTGGCGAGTGTGGCGCTGACCGACGAGAATTTCGGCGATTGGGCCCGCGCGGTGTGGCCCACGTTCAGTGACGCGGTGATCGCGGAAATCGGCCGATAGCGGCAAAAACACACAGGAAAAAGTAACACCCGTAACTCGGGACCCTCCAGTAAGCTCGTGTCACGCACCGGCTCGACGGTCGTTGGGGAAGACGGCCCATGTCGACGCTGGAGGTGTCCTGGTGCGCGGATCGAGTCAATTCGCGGATGTGACGGCTGGAGTGGTGTACATCCACTCGTCGCCGGCCGCGCTGTGCCCGCACATCGAATGGACTCTCGCCTCCACTCTCAAGGCCCCCGCCAAACTGCGCTGGACCACCCAGCCGGTCGTCGCCGGTCAATTGCGGACCACCATCGACTGGGTGGGCCCGGTCGGTACCGCCGGACGGCTGGCGCAGGCGTTGCGCGCGTGGCCGATGCTGCGATTCGAGGTCACCGAGGATCCCAGCGAGGGGGTCGACGGTGAGCGCTGGTGCTTCGTGCCCGGCCTGGGCCTGTGGCACGGAACCACCAGTGCCAACGGCGATCTGATGGTCGGCGAGATGCGACTGCGGGCCATCGTCACCGCCGCGCGCGAGCGCGGCCGTGGCACCGCCGCCGAGATCTCGGCCGATATCGACCGTGCCCTCGGCACCGCGTGGGACGACGATCTCGAGCCGTACCGCTACGGCGAGGGCGCCGAGGTCACCTGGCTGCGCCGCGACGTCGGCTGATCCGCTCGCGACCTGCCGGTACCGGGCCGGTCGCCCCGGTACAGTGGAAATGCCGTGGCAGGGAATGCGAAACGGGTGGCTCCGATCGGAGCCACCCGTTTCACATTCCTCCGGTGTCGCGAAACACCTTCTCGCACAGTCCCTTACAGCGGGATGTTCTTGTTGTGGCTGGGCCGGGCCGGGGCCGCGGCCAGAGCGGCGGCGATGGTGGAACGGGTCTTCGCCGGGTCGATGACCTCGTCGACGACGCCGATCGACACCGCACGGGCCACGCCACCGGCGATCTGCTCGTGCTCGACGGTCAGGCGCTCGATCAGGGCCTCGCGCTCCTCCTCGGGAGCGGCCGCGATCGCCTTCTTGTGCAGGATGCCCACGGCGGCCTTGGCGCCCATGACCGCGACCTCGGAACCGGGCCACGCGTAGACCGCGGTGGCGCCGAGCGAGCGGGCGTTCATGGCGATGTAGGCGCCGCCGTAGATCTTGCGGGTGACCAGGGTGACACGCGGGACGCGGGCCTCGGCGAAGGCGTGCAGCAGCTTGGCGCCGCGGCGCACCACACCCTCCCACTCCATGCTGACGCCGGGCAGGTAGCCGGGCACATCGGTGATCACGACCAGCGGGATACCGAAGGAGTTGCACAGCCGCACGAACCGGGCCGCCTTCTCGGCGCTCTCGGAGTCGAGGCAGCCACCCAGGTGCAGCGGGTTGTTGGCCAGCACACCGACGGTCCGGCCGGCCAGCCGGCCCAGGCCGGTGACCATGCTGCGGGCGTAGCCGCCCTGGAACTCCTCGAACGACGACTCGCCGTCGACATTGTCCAGGAGCTCGTTGACCAGCGGCTTGACGTTGTAGGCGCGCTTGGCCGACTCCGGCAGCAGCGCGCGCAGGTCGACATCACCGTGCTCGGCGGCGACCAGATCGAATTCGCCCTGTTCGGCGAACATGGACACCAGGCGACGGCCGCGGTGCAGCGCGTCCTGCTCGTCCTCGGCGACGATGTGGCACACGCCGGACTTCTTGCCGTGGGTGACCGGGCCACCCAGGGTGGCCATGTCGACGTTCTCGCCGGTGACCGAGCGGACCACGTCGGGACCGGTGACGAAGACCCGGCCCTCGGGGGCCATGATCACCACGTCGGTCAGCGCGGGGCCGTAGGCGGCGCCGCCGGCGGCGAAGCCGAGCACCACCGAGATCTGCGGAACCAGGCCCGAGGCGCGGACCATGGCCTCGAACACCAGGCCGACCGCGTGCAGGGCCTCGACACCCTCGGCGAGCCGGGCGCCGCCCGAATGCCAGATGCCGACGACGGGCAGGCGCGAGTCGATCGCGGTGTCGATCGCGTCCACGATGTGCTTGCAGCCGTCGACGCCCATGGCGCCACCCATCACGGTGGCGTCCGAGCAGTAGGCGACGGTACGGACGCCGTCGACCTCGCCAATGGCGGCCAGCACACCGGACTTGTCGCGGGGGTGTAGCGGGAGAACCGTTCCGGGATCGAAGAAGCGCTGCAACCGGCCGAGCGGATCCCGGGGATCGGTTACGGCATCCGCATGAGCGGGAGCCAGAATGGTCATCGCGTTATCTCCTCGAGGGGATATGTAGGAGTCGCTTGAGCGGCTGCGTAAGTTGTGGAACGAAAGTTCGAGTTCGTACTGCGGAATCGAATCCGGTGGGGCATCCACGACATCGGGGGAGATACCTCCATTGGACCACCCCACCGGATTCATCCGATTACCGGCCGGTCAACGGCCGATGACATCAGTACCGGCCGAAGGCGAGCGCAACATTGTGCCCGCCGAAGCCGAACGAGTTGTTGATCGCGTACTCGATGTCCTGACGGCGGGCTTCGCCGTGCACGACATCCAGGT
The DNA here is from genome assembly GCF_000381925.1 of Nocardia sp. BMG111209. NCBI lineage: Bacteria > Bacillati > Actinomycetota > Actinomycetes > Mycobacteriales > Nocardiaceae > Nocardia > Nocardia sp. BMG111209. Next base: position 3,865,943 of record NZ_KB907307.1, on the reverse strand, counting down.
CGATCTCCGGATCCTGGTTCTCCAGGTTCAGCGTGGGCGGCACGATGCCGTCCCGGATGCTGAGCACGGTGAGCACCGACTCCAGGGCGCCGACGGCGCCGATGGAGTGGCCCAGGGCGGATTTGGGCGCGTAGACCGATGCGTGGCCGACGCCCGCCTTGTGGATCGCCCGCGCCTCCGCGGTGTCACCGATGGGGGTGGCGGTCGCATGGGCGTTGACGTGGGTGATGTCGGTCGCCGAAAGGCCGGCGGTCTGCATCGCGCGCTTCATCGCGCGACCGGCACCGCTGCCCTCCGGATCCGGGGCGACCAGGTGGAAGCCGTCGGAGGTGATACCGGCACCCATCACGCGGGCGTGGATGGTGGCCCCACGCGCCTTGGCATGTTCCTCGGTCTCGATGACCATGAGCGCACCGGCCTCGCCGAAGACGAAGCCGTCGCGAGCGGAGTCGAACGGCCGTGACGCACCCTTCGGATCCTCGTTGCGCGTGCTCATCGCCCGCATCATCGAGAACGCCGCGATCGGTACCGAGTCGATGAAGCCCTCGACGCCGCCGGTGACGACGATGTCCGCATCGCCCATGACGATCATCCGCCACGCGTTCGCGATGGCCTCCGAACCCGACGAACACGCCGAGACCGGAGTGATGACGCCGGCTCGCGCCTTGAGCTCGAGCCCGACGACCGCGGACGGACCGTTCGGCATGACCATCTGCACGGCCAGCGGCGAGATCTTGCGATAGCCGCCGGTCTTCAGCTTGTCGACCGAGTCGATCAGTGCGTCACCGCCACCGAGGCCGGTGCCGATCGCCACGGCGAGCCGCTCCGGGTCGACGTCCGGGCTGCCGGCGTTCTTCCACACCTCGCGGCCCAGCACGGTGGCCAGGCGCTCGACGTACGCCATGCGGCGGATCTCGACCCGTTCGAGCAACGTGTCCGGCGATACCTTCAGGTGACCGCCGATGCGGACCGGAAGGTTGTACTGCTCGATGAAATCGTCCTCGAGAACCTCGATTCCGCTTTCACCGTTGAGCAGACCCTTCCACGTCGCATCGACATCGCCCGCGATCGACGTGGTCGCCGCCAGGCTGGTAACGACGACGTTGGGAAAATTCCCGTTGAGGGTGGAAGGAGAGGTCACGGATATCGGCCCTTTACTCCGCGTGCCCGAACTTGGCCTTCAGCTCCTGGGCTGCCTCGGAGTTCTCGGCCTCGAGCTTCTGGATGTAGGAGACGGCGTCACCGACGGTCTTCAGGCTGGCGAGATCCTCGTCGGGGATCTTCACGCCGTACTTGTCCTCGGTCTGCACCGCGATCTCGACCATCGAGAGCGAGTCGATGTCCAGGTCGTCGACGAAGGACTTCTCCAAGGTCACCTCGGACGGCTCGATACCCGTCACCTCCTCGATGATCTTGGCGAGCTCTTCGACGATCTGTTCCTGGGTCAGAGCGGCCACTTCGTGGCTCCCTTCTTGTTACATCCGTGGGTTTGCGGTTTTTTCTTCATTTCGGTTCGACCCGGGAGAGTGTTTCCACCCGGTTCGCCCGCGAGCCGCATCGTTGCGGTCGCGAGGAAAGCTAGCTGGTTGCCGAGACTCGAGACAACTCGTGCAACTTGGTGATGTCCTCCGGGGTCTTCAGGGCGAGGTTCGCAGTGCCCTTCAGTTCCCGCTTCGCGATCCCGATCAGGGTGCCCGCCGGCGGCAACTCTGCCACACCGGAAACCCCTGCGGCGCGGACGGTCTCGGTGCAGAGATCCCACCGGACCGGCCTGGTCACCTGGGCCGCCAGCTTCTCGATTGCGTCCTGACCCGAAGTGACCGGGCTGCCGTCGTAATTAGACAGTAGAACGCGCACAGGTTTGCTGGGAGTTATCTGAGAAATCGCTTCGGTAACGGCGTCCTGGGCGGGTGCCATGAACGTCGTGTGGAAAGCGCCGGCCACGGGCAGCGCCCGTACCCGTGCCTTCTCCGGCGGCGCGGCGGCCAGTTCGGCCAGCGCGTCCAACCGGCCCGCCGCCACGATCTGGCCGACCGCGTTGCGGTTGGCCGGCGTGAGGCCCAATTCCTCGAGCCGGGCGAGCACGGCCTGCTCGTCGCCACCGAGCACCGCGGACATGCCGGTCGGCTCGAGTGCGCACGCCCTGGCCATCTCCGCACCGCGGAGGGCGGCCAGGCGCACCGCGTCGTCGGCGGAGATTACCCCGGCGACGGCCGCTGCGGCGAGTTCACCGACGGAATGTCCGGCGACGATGGTGTCGGCCGGCAGCGCCTCCCGCGGAATCTCCGCGAAAGCGAGCAGCGCGGCCGCGACCACCAGGGGCTGGGTCACCGACGTATCGGTGATCTCCTCCGCGGTGGCCGTGGTGCCGAGACGAACCAGGTCCAGCCCGGTTGCCTTGGACCACAGTTCGAGACGGTCGCGCGCACCGGGGAGATCGAGCCAAGGCGCGAGCATGCCGGGTGTCTGAGAGCCCTGTCCTGGGGCGAACAACGCGATCACGTTGTCAAGAAAACACCCCTGGGACCCGTTTCGTTGATGTCGACGCGAATGAAGCTTGTCGGCGGCTTTTGTGTGGACCCTACAAAACGGCAGTTGGGTCGGCGCCATCGACGGCTTCGCGGCCGGTGTTACAGGTGACCTTCGGAGTAGGTGGCGACTGGGTCCTCTGGGGCGGATGACGACGATTCGTTACGAGTTCGTGTCAAACGGCCCACTGTTGCAGCGACTCGGAGCACGTACGCGTCCCGCGGATTCATGGGATCCCGGCCGGTGATGTCGCCGATTCGCTTCAGGCGATAGCGGACGGTGTTTGGATGAACGAACAGCTGCCGTGCGCAGGTCTCCACCGCGCCACCGCAATCCAGATAGGCGTCCAGGGTGTCGGACAGCGCCGAGCCGGCGGCGGCCAACGGTAACACGAGATATTCGTTCAGGGCGTCGATCGCGGCCCGATCTCCGAGCAGCGCGCGCTCCGGCAGCAGTTCGGCGGCGTGCACCGGCCGCGGCGCGCCACGCCAGCCCACCACGGCCTCCATCCCGGCCATCGCCTCCACCGCGCTGATGTGCGCCGCGGACAACGTGCGCATGGTCGGGCCGATCACCACCGGGCCCTCGGAGAACGCCTCGGCCAGCAGATCCGCCAGGAACGGCACCGGGAACGCACCCTCGCCGAGATTGCCGCTGACCACCATGACCAGCCGCGATCCCTGTACCACCGCCAGCGCCGAGCGGCCGTGCCGGGAGGCGATGGTGTGCACCGAGCCGACCACCACCTGATCCTTCGGCGGCGTGCCGACCAGCACGGTGGCGAGCGCGGTCGCGTCCCAGTTGAGGGTCGCGGCGCGGGAGAGCATCTCCGGGCCGGTGTCTCCGCGGACAACGGCGTCGACGACCAGCGCCTCCAGCCGGGTGTCCCAGGCGCCCCGGGATTCGGCCGCGCTCGCGTACACCGAGGCCGCGGCGAAGCCGAGTTCGCGGCCGTAGCGCAGTACGGCCTCGGTCAGGGCCACCAGCTGTCGGTCGTTGCGGGCCAGCGCGGGCAGCCACTGTTCGAAGAAGTCCATGGCCACCCGGACCATGTCGACGGTCTGCCGCAGCGTCAGGCGGCGGGCCAGATCCTGGGGGATGACCTGGAAGGCGTCCAGGCTGAACCGGATATCGCTCTCCGGATCCTGCAGCCACTCCAGGAAGTTCACCACCGCGGTCTGGACCAGCATCTGCACACCCGCGCGCTGCGCGGCGTCCAGATCGCCGAAGAACGGCAGCCGGTCCTCCATCGAGGCGATCGCCTCGGTCGACAATCTCCCGGAGAACTGCTTCACGCGCTTCAGCAGCGTGTCCGGCAGCGGATCGCGAGCCTGCGGATTGGGCGAGAGTGCGCCGGTGGGGAGATACACCTCGTGCTCGGACGAGGTGTCGTCGATCCGGCGCGGCCGCGGCGGTTTACGTTCCACTTGTCGATTTTCTCCCGCGAGGGTAGCCCCAGTGCATACCCCCAGGTCGTAGGCGTGCCGGACTGGGAAGGCGGAGGTGGGGCGCCGGATCGGCTACGGCGACGATCCGGCGCGACCCCAACTCCGGTTCTACTCCTCGGTACTGGTGAGCGACTTCGGCGCGGCGTCGACATCGTGGATGCGATACCGCTCCGCGGCCTGTTTCACCAGAGCCGGGTGCATCTTGCCCAGGCGGGACAGCGCGGCCAACGCGGCCACGGCGATCGACTGGGCGTCGACGTTGAACACCCGCCGCGCCGCCTGCCGGGTATCGGAGAATCCGAATCCGTCGGTGCCGAGGGTGGTGTAGTCGCCGGGTACCCACTTCCGGATCTGATCCGACACCGAGCGCATCCAGTCCGAGGCGGCGACGAACGGACCCGCATTGCCCTCGGCCGAGCCGGGGGCGGCGGACAGCGCCTGCGTCACGTACGGCACACCCGGTTCCAGGTCCGGATGGTGCAGCGCCTGGATCTCCTTGGCCAGCGCGTCCTTTCGCAGTTCGCTCCAGGAGGTCACCGACCAGACGTCGGCCTGGACGTTCCAGTCCTGCGCGAGCAGCTCCTGGGCGCGCAGGCCGTCCGGCACGGTGACGCCGGCGACCAGGATCTGCGCGCGCAGATCGCCGGTGCCGCCGCGCTTGTACAGATAGATGCCCTTGAGCAGACCCTCGACATCGAGGTCGTCCGGCTCCGCGGGCTGCGGATACGGCTCGTTGTAGAGGGTTATGTAGTAGTTCAGGTTCTCGCCGCCGAAGTGGTCGGCGGCCATCTGCGGATGGGTGCCCGGCAGCGCCGTCGCCTCCGGCGCCGGGCGGCCGCCGCCGTACATGCGCCGCAGGCCGTCCCGCACGATGTGGGCGATCTCGAACGAGAAGGCCGGATCGTAGGACACCATCGCCGGATTGGTGGACGCCAGCAGCAGCGACTGACCGTCGTTGTGCTGCAGGCCCTCACCGGTCAGCGTGGTCCGGCCGGCCGTGGCGCCGAGGATGAAGCCGCGGGTCAGCTGGTCGGCCGCGGCCCACAGGCCGTCGCCGGTGCGCTGGAATCCGAACATCGAATAGAAGATGTAGAGCGGGATCATCGGCTCGCCGTGCGTGGCATAGGAACTGCCCGCCGCGGTGTACGACGCGGTCGACCCGGCCTCGTTGATGCCCTCGTGCAGGATGTGCCCGATCGGACTCTCCTTGTACGCCAGCATCAGTTCCGCGTCGACGGAGGTGTAGAGCTGCCCGTTGCGGTTGTAGATCTTCAGCGACGGGAACCACGAGTCCATACCGAAGGTGCGGGCCTCGTCCGGGATGATCGGCACGATCCGGTCGCCGATGTTCTTGTCCCGCAACAGTTCTTTCATCAGGCGCACGAAAGCCATGGTGGTGGCGACGTTCTGCTTACCGGAACCCTTGCGTACCGAGCGGTACGGCTCGTCGCCGGGCAGCTGCAACGGCTTGGCCACCGACCGCCGCTCCGGCACGAAACCGCCGAGGGTGCGGCGGCGGTCCAGCAGGTACTGGATCTCCGGGGCGTCCGTGCCGGGGTGGTAGTACGGCGGCAGATAGGGATCCGCCTCCAGCTGCTCGTCGGTGATCGGGATGCGCTGCACGTCGCGGAAGGCCTTCAGGTCGGCCAGCGTCATCTTCTTCATCTGGTGCGTGGCGTTGCGCGCCTCGAAGTGCTTGCCGAGGCCGTAACCCTTGATGGTCTTGGCCAGGATCACCGTCGGCTGTCCCTGATGCGCCAGCGCGGCCGCATACGCCGCGTAGATCTTGCGGTAGTCGTGGCCGCCGCGCTTGAGGTTCCAGATCTGCTGGTCCGACAGGCCCTTCACCAGTTCCTTGGTCCGCGGGTCGCGGCCGAAGAAGTACTCGCGGACATAGGCGCCGTCGTTGGCCTTGTAGGTCTGGTAGTCGCCGTCCGGTGTGGTGTTCATCAGGTTGACCAGCGCGCCGTCGCGGTCGGCCTGCAGCAGCGCGTCCCACTCGCGGCCCCAGATCACCTTGATGACGTTCCAGCCGGCGCCGCGGAAGAACGACTCCAGCTCCTGGATGATCTTGCCGTTGCCGCGGACCGGGCCGTCGAGCCGCTGCAGGTTGCAGTTGATGACGAAGGTCAGGTTGTCCAGGGCCTCGTTGGCGGCCACCTGGATCAGGCCGCGCGATTCCGGCTCGTCCATCTCACCGTCGCCCAGGAAGGCCCAGACGTGCTGATCGGAGGTGTCCTTGATACCGCGGTCCTGCAGGTAGTGGTTGAACCGCGCCTGGTAGATGGCGTTCATCGGGCCCAGGCCCATGGAGACCGTGGGGAATTCCCAGAAGTCGGGCATCAGCCGGGGATGCGGATACGACGACAGGCCGTGGCCCGGACCGCCGTGGCTGTACTCCTGGCGGAACCCGTCCATCTGGCCCTCGGTGAGCCGGCCCTCGAGGAAGGCGCGCGCGTAGATACCGGGGGGGGCGTGGCCCTGGATGAAGACGTGGTCACCGCCGCCGGAATGGTCCTTGCCGCGGAAGAAGTGGTTGAAACCCACCTCGTACAGCGCCGCCGACGAGGCGTAGGTCGAGATGTGGCCGCCCACACCGATACCCGGCCGCTGCGCGCGGTGCACCATGACCGCGGCGTTCCAGCGGATCCAGGCGCGGTAGCGGCGCTCGACCTCCTCGTCGCCGGGGAACCAGGGTTCGTTCTCGGTCGGGATCGTGTTCACGTAGTCGGTCGAGGTCAGCGCCGGGATGGCGACGTGCCGCTCACCGGCGCGTTCGAGCAATCGCAGCATGAGGTAGCGCGCCCGTCCCGGACCCTCCCGGTCGAGCATCTCGTCGAAGGATTCGAGCCATTCGCCCGTCTCCTCCGGATCGATGTCCGGTAGGTACGACGCCACCCCCTCGCGGATCACGCGCACGCGCGCACCGGCGGGCCGCGGCGCAGACCCGTGGTCGGCTGCGGCACCGTTGGAGCTCGACGACATCGGGTGCATCAGGTCGGTCAAAATTCAATGCTCCTCGTACAAAGGGGTGGACAAGCTGATGGCTCTAACCCCGACCGGCCGCATTGGTGCACGGGCCGGCCGATGCTGGACAATGGTTGGGGCGCACCTCACATCCTTCCCGATGATGCGGCCCAGGTCATCATGTCAGGGGGAAATCCAGTACGGTTCGCTAGGCAAGGCTGCGCCGGACACGAAAGTCGGTCGGCGCCACGACAGGACACGCTCGAGTGCCTTCGAGGAGCGGGGAGGATGATGGGACTGCTCAACCCACGAGGGTTCGGGCTGGCATGTGCGACAGCGGCGATCGGCGGTGGCCTGGTCATAGCGGGATGTTCCAGTTCGGTGCACGGCACGGCGACGGTGAACCAGGCGGACGCGGCCGCCTATCGCACCGAGATGGCATCCTCGGTGGCCGCGGCGAGTTCGTCGCGCAAGGCGGCGGCGCAGACCAAGGCCATCGGCGACAACTGCAATCCGTTCCGGGACACGACCAGCGTGGCGGTGACGAAGTACAACGACTTCGTCGACGCGCACGACGGCAACGCACCCGATCAGGACGCCAAGCGCGACGATGCCGCCCAGACCCTCGAGGACGCGGCGCGTACGGTCGAGAGCCGGGTCAATTCCGCGGGCGATCTGCTCCCGCCGGATCTGGCGCAGAAGTTCACCGACTACGTGGCGGCCGCCCGCGAACTGGCGGCCGAATCCCGCAAGATGAACTACACCTCCCCGGTCGGAGCACTGAACGACGCCAGCAAACGCGTGAACGACGCGCTCAACACCGTGCGGGGCGCATGCCCGGCCCGCTGAGAAACACGCTGATACGCGACATTTCGGGGCGGAATCCGGCGGATCGGCTTGCGCTGGGACGGATAACCATGTTCGCTTGCAACTACATATTGTCGGGAGTTGAGGAGGAGACCACCGTGGTCGCCGCGGCGGACGCGCAGAACTACGCTCAGAAGCTTGGCATCTCACACGGCATGTCGGTCCAGGAATTGGGCTGGGACGAGGACACCGACGACGCCCTCCGAGCGGAGGTCGAAGAGGAAATCGGCTCCGACCTGCTGGACGAGGAGACCGATGAGGTCGTCGACGTCGCCCTGCTCTGGTGGCGTGACGGCGACGGTGATCTGGTCGACGCACTCATGGATGCCATCGGACCGCTGGCCGACGACGGCGTGGTCTGGGTGCTCACACCCAAGACCGGCCAGTCAGGACATGTGGATCCCAGTGAGATCGCCGAATCCGCACCCACCGCGGGCCTGACGTCGACCACTCCGGTGAGTCTCGGGTCCTGGACCGGCACCAAACTGATGCAGCCCAAGACGCCCTCGAAGCAGCGCTGATCGCCACGCGGCTAAGGTTTCTCCGGGGGCGGGCATTTTCCCCGCCCCGCGAACCCGAGACGAGAGGGGAATCCGCATGCCGCTCGAAGTGGGCACGGCCGCGCCGGATTTCACGCTGAAGGATCAGAACAACCAGGAAATCAGCCTGTCCGGCTACCGGGGCGAGAAGAACGTCCTGGTGGTGTTCTACCCGCTCGCCTTCACCGGCATCTGCCAGGGTGAGCTGTGCAAGGTGCGCGACGAGCTGCCCAAGTTCCAGAACGACAGCGCCGAGATCCTGGCGATCTCGGTCGGCGCGTCGCCGACCCACAAGATCTGGGCCGCCGAACAGGGCTACACCTTCCCGTTGCTGTCCGACTTCTGGCCGCACGGCGCGGTCGCCCAGGCCTACGGCGTCTTCAACGAGGCCACCGGCTTCGCCAACCGCGGCACCTTCGTGGTCGACAAGGACGGCATCATCCGCTTCGCGGAGATGAACGGCCCCGGCGAGGCCCGTGACCAGGCGGCTTGGGAGAAGGCGCTCGCTGCGTTAGATTCGTAAACCATTGCGGTCCACACCGCATTTCCCTCTCCGTCGGCGGGCCGTCACCCACCGGTGGGGATCCGGACGTATAGCTCAGCGGTAGAGCACTGGTTTTACACACCAGCGGTCGGGGGTTCGATCCCCTCTGCGTCCACCATTGTCGGCCTTGTGGGGAGGTCGCTCCGTCGCTCGGTGATCCTGGAATCGGGATCCTCCTACCCGCGGTAGGGGACGGGCGATAACTCCCACGATTCGTAGGAGGTCGCGGTCGGTTCGGGAGTGGGTTTTCCCGATATTCTGGAGGTCGCGGCGTCGCTGGATCCGATACCGCCGATCGAGAGACTCCGACGCACGACAGGTGGTGGTCGTCCGGCGGAGTCTTCCCTCCCGAAAGGACACCGTCGTGAGTATTTCCGTGTCCGCCGACGACCGATTGACCCGCCCGGGCGGAATTCATACCGTCGAAGTGGGCGAGTTGGTTGTGCAATATCTGCCCGACGGGCTGACCCCGCTGCACGGGGCGAAGTGGTTACCGGGTACGACGCCCGAATTCTGGGCGGACGGCGATCATGCCAAGTATCTGAACGCGGACGGCGATCTCATCGCCAGTGTGGGCGGGCTGCTCGTCACGCATCGGGGGTTGCAGCGATCGATGCTGATCGATGCGGGGTTCGGGCCGATGGATTATCAGACGCCGTTCGGGATGTTGCAGGGTGGTGCGATGCTCGGCAGTCTGCGTGCGGTCGGGCTCGCGCCCACGGATGTCGAGTTGGTCGCGTTGACGCATCTGCACGGCGACCATATCGGTTATCTGTGGCAGGCGCCGGATGCCGACGGCCGGTTCCCGTTCGCGCACGCGCGGGTCGCGGTCGCCGGAACCGAGTGGGCGCGACCGGATCTGGCGGCGCGGGAGGGGACCTCGCCGGAGATGGTGGCCTGCTTCGCGGATCAGGTCGAGGTGTGCCGGGACGGTGAGGAGATCTTTCCGGGTGTCACGGCATTGACGTTGCCCGGTCACACCATCGGTCATACCGGTTATCTGCTCCGATCCGAGGGGGTCACGCTCATCGTGCTCGGTGACGCCCTGCATACACCGTTGCAGGTGACCTATCCGGATCTGTCCTCCGCCAGTGATCTCGATCCGCAGCTCGCGATCGATGTGCGCCGCCGCATCGTGAACACCGTTGCGGACAACGACTTCCTGGCGTTCGGTGGTCATTTCGCGGCTGTGCAGTTCGGGCATTGCCGCCGGGCCGACGGCGGGGTGGCGGTCTGGCAGCCACTGCCTGCCGAATGACTTTCGGTTCGATCACGTGTCGTAGACGGGTGTGAACGAGATCTGCCACCAGTTCTCACCCGCTACGTACGGGAAGACCCATTCCTGGACGGTGAGGTGGACGCGTTGTGTCTCACCGCTTTTCGGGTCGCGCATGATCAGCTCCGAGCCGGCGACCACCTCGAGTGGACCCTCGGTGCTGCTCCAGAGTCGTCCGAATGCCGGTGCTCGCCGCAACCGGTCCCGCAACTGGCGCAGCTGTTCCTCGGGCATCGTCCCGTCGGCGAGATGTTGCAGGCCGGACAGCAGGATATTGGCCACCTGCAGCCACCTGCCGGTGTCGTCCGAACTGGCGACCGAGCCCGTCTCCTCGGTGTCGGTGGCGTCGAAGATCAGTTGGGCGCGCCGGTCCAGCAGCAACCATTCGGCCAGATTGCCGTAGAGCTCCAGGCCCGGGAACATATGCCGGGCAGCGTCATTGGCGTAGCCGACGTACCATGTCGCCGCCGTCACCAACAAGGCCGGGGCGGGCAGCGTCCGCGCGACACCGATCAGCCGGGCCGGCGGTTCCGGCACCGGTAGATCCGTCATCGGTATCTGGCCGAACATCAGGCCGATCAGGTGCCGTTTGGTCTGCGGCGCGACCTCGAGCGGTTCGAACATGTCGGCCAGGGTCGTGATCGGTACGCGCGCACCGAGTTCCGCCGCCTCCACCGTCCGCCACGAGCGATTGATCTTCTCGGCCAGTTCCTTTCGCGACATACCCAGCTTCAGCCGTAACTTCTTGATCGCCTGTCCGAGTGTTTTGGCGGTGGTGCGATTCGGAATTCCGGTATCGGGCATGGGCGAACCTCTGATCGGTCTGTCCAGAAGATGCTGGGCAGGTCGGGATGCCATATTCTCCTCTGGAAGTTCACGTCCAGGAAATAGGAAACGGACCGGTCCGAACGGAAATGATGAAATGCCGGCGCCGGACTCGTTCGGTCAGGAATCGGACCTGCGGTACTCCTGCGGGCTCATGCCGCGCACCCGCTTGAAGGCCGTGCTCAGGGCGAAGGACGTCCCGTAGCCCACCCGGGTCGCGATGGATTCCAAAGTCGCGTCCGGATTGTCGAGGAGCAGATCGGCGGCGAGGGACAGGCGCCAGTTGGTGAGGTAGGTCATCGGGGGTTCGCCGACCCGGGTGGTGAAGCGGCGGGCGAGGGCGGCGCGGGAGATGCCCACCTCCCGCGCCAGCGACGCCACGGTCCAGGGGTGGGCGGGGTTGTGCTCGAGGAGGCGGAGGGCGGGGCCCGCGATGGGATCGGTCCGGGCCCGGTACCAGTCGGGGGCCGGGTTGCCGGGGTGAGCGAACCAGGTGCGGAGGACGGCGATCAGGAGCAGGTCCAGGAGACGGTCGAGGACGGCTTCCTGGCCGGGGTCGTCCTTGACGATCTCCTCGCGGAGCAGCGGAATCAGGTGGGACTGCCAGGAATCCGCGGGGAGGACCAGGATCGGCGGGAGGGCGGTCAGGAGGCGGCGGCTGATCTCGCCCGCGGTCTCGTAGGTGCCGGTGAGCATGACCGTCTCGCCGTCGGGATCGTTGCCCCAGGTCCGGACCCCCAGGTCCATCGAGCTCGACAGGTCGGAACCGTCCGTGGTGGTGCAGATCTGGCCGGGGTGGATGACCACCGTCGGGGGCGAGCCGGGCTCGTCGGCGACCGTGTAGGCGTCGGGCCCGCGGGCGATGGCCACGTCGCCCTTGCCGAGGCGGATCGGGCCGGCGTCGTCGGGGATCAGCCAGGCGTGGCCCCGGACCACCGCGATCACGGAGACCGGGGCCCGGTCCTCGATGCGCATCGACCAGGGTGGGGTGAGCACCGAGCGGAGCAGAAATGCTCCGCGGGCGCGGGGTCCGTCGAGGAGTCCGGCGAGCGCGTCCATGCCGGGGACGGTAGTCGGTTCATACGCCGGCGGCTATCGGGGTGGACGCTCGCGTATGGAGATGCGATTGTCGGCCATGGAAGCTCTCGGAGCCGGGCCCTGTAATGGGTGCATGGCTATCGACAATGCGTTCGTGCGGGGGTTGACCCTCTATACCGCGATCACCAGTGGGGTGTGTGCCGGAATCTTCTATGCCTTCTCGGCTTTCGTCATGTCGGCGCTGGGGAATCTGCCCGCGGGGCAGGGGATCGCCGCGATGAACTCGATCAACAAGCAGGCGCCGACATTCTGGTTCATGGCGGTGCTGATGGGGACGGCCCTCACCGGTCTGGTGCTGGGGGTGTACGGAGCGTTCCACCTGAACCGGCCGGGGGCGATATTGCTGGTGGTGGGGGCGCTGGCCTATCTGGTGGCGATCGTGATGACGGGGGCGTTCCATGTGCCGCGCAACGATCGGCTGCTCGGCATGGATCCGGAATCCGTTGCGGCGGCGGACTATTGGAAGACCTACCTGACCGAGTGGACCTGGGGGAACCATCTGCGGGTGCTGGGCCCGCTGGTGGCGGCGGTCTCGTTCACCGTGGCCTGGAGGCAGTCGCGGTAGGTCCCGAAGATGTTGTGGCGGTTGATGATCGGGCCCGGAGGTCGCCGCGGATCGGCGGCGGCCTCCGGACTCGACACTCGCGTTCACCCCTCGGAAAAGAGAACGCGATCGTCGAACAATTCCGAATTTCGAATTCGTTCGACAATTCTCCGGTGCAGCAGGATGATCGCCTGCTCGCTGACGATGCCGAGGCGGCCGGCGTGATCGTCGATCCGCGACAGCTGCGCGCGGTCGTCGACGCGGTCGGGATCGCTGAGCAATTCGTCGAGTTCCATGCCGATGATCGCCTGATCGCGGGTCAGCATCCGGCCGTCGAGCCAGCTGAGTTGCCAGGCTTTCGCGGTGTCCCGAGATATCCGGAAGGCTCGTTCCGGGGTTATGTCGCTGCTTATCGACCAATCGGTGGTGTACAGAGTCATGGCACGTGCCCTTATTCGATTTTGCCGACCCACCGCCCAGGGCGGATATATCGGATGATGCCGTTCGAATTCGGTCGGACGGGCGTCGTCAGTATGACTCCGGGAACGCGCCGAATGTGATTCTCCCGATTCGATTCACGTGCGCCGGTTCGGTTCTGCACGCGCACCGTGCACCCGGTGCCGCGCCGTCGACATCCGCCGGACCGCGGGGATACGCTGGATTTCCAGCTCGACCGGACGGGGTTGCCCCGGAAGGACGCGTGGTTCGCATGACGAACGTCCCACATCCCGTCAAATGCGCCCGCCGGGTGGCGCGGGCAAGCAAGGCCGCGGGCGACTCCGACTACGACTCCGCGCTGGCGCATGCTGTGCAGTTCGGACAAGCTGGGACGGCCAAGTGGGGACGCTGCGCTGCGTTTTCGGCTCAGTCGGCCGAGGGCTCCGGGTCGTCGAGGCGGTCCACGTGGCGGGTGTCGGGGGCGGCGAGGGTGACTGCGGCGCCGGCGGCGGCGACTATGGCGAGGGCCAGGACGGCTTGGTGGATGCCGTGCATGAAGGCGTCCACTGCGGCGTCGGTGAGGGGGTGGGTGGTGGGGCCGGCCTGGGCGGCGACGGTGAGGGCGCCGGCCAGGGAGTCGCCTACCGGGCCGCGGATCTGGTCGGGGAGGCCGGCCAACGCCGGTTGGATGTGGTGGTGGTAGCCGGCTGCGAGGATGCCGCCGGACATGGCTATGCCGATCGCGGCGCCGATTTCGCGGGCGGCGTCGTTGACCGCTGCGGCGACACCGTGTTTCGCGGTGGGGGTGGTGCCGATGATGACGGCGGTGGCGGGGGTCGCGCACAGGCCGATGCCGGCGCCGGCGAGGGCCAGCGGTAGCACGATCGCGGAATAGTGGGTGTCCGGATGCAGTCTCGTGAGCAGGAACAGGCCGCCGGACATGGTGGCCAGGCCGGCGACGGTCATCCAGCGCAGGCCCACCCAGCGCATCAGCATCGGGGCTATCACCGCGAGGGGGAGCAGGGGGCCGGCCATCGGGGCCACCGCGAGGGTCGAGCGCAGGGGGCTGTAGCCGAGGACGAGTTGCAGGTATTGGACCATGATCAGGGCCAGGCCGAAGGTGACCACGAATTGCAGCATCAGCGAGGTGACACCGGTGCTGAAGGCGCGGTGCGCGAACAGGCGGACCGGCAGCAGTGGGCGGGGTGTGCGTAGTTCCACCACCACGAACAGGGCTCCGGCGACGACCGCGCCGGCCAGGAGGGCGATGGTCAGGGGGGCGCGCCAGCCGTATTCGGGCGCCTCGGTGAGGCCGTAGACCAGCAGGCCGATCGCGGCGGCCGAGGTGGCGGAGCCGAGCAGGTCGATGCGGGGGTGGTCCGGTTCGCGTGAGGCGGGCATCGCGATCGCGGCGACGGCCAGTACCGCGGCCACCGCGGCCAGGACGACGAAGATCGACGGCCACGACCAATAGCGCAGCAGCACACCGGAACCCACGAGACCGATCACGCCGCCGGAACCCGCGACCGCGGCCCAGATGCCCACCGCGCGGCCCCAGTGCTGCGGCGGGAACACGCCGGTCAGGATGGACAGGGTCGACGGCATGACCAGGGCGGCGCCGACGCCGGAGATCATGCGCGCCACGATCACCCACATCGGGTCGTGCACGGTCAGGGCCAGTACCGATCCGGCGCAGAACACCGCCAGGCCGGTGATCAGCATGCCGCGGCGGCCGTAGCGATCGCCGAGGGCGCCGGCGGGTAGCAGCAGCGCCGCCAGTACCAGGGTGTAGCCGTCGACCATCCAGGTCAGCTGGCCCTGGGTCGCGCCGGTGGCGGCGGCGATCTGCGGCAGTGCCGTGTACAGCGCCGCCATCGACGCCATCACCAGGCCGACGCCCAGGCAGGACGCGATGAGGGTCCAGCGGCGCTGCCAGGCCGCCAGCGTGGCGGGGCGCTCCAGTACTCGGTGGTCGGACACGGCGCCTCCAGGTTTCGATACCATCGGTATCGCTTCGCTACTTCCGGTAGCGTAGCGACCGCCGGAGGGGATGAAAACCCTCCGGATATGTGATGTCCGGCAGGATGGACGTGATGAGTCAGGCGCCCGAGCTTCCCGACGCGGTCGATCCACGCCGAGTGCGATCACGCGATCGGCTGATCGCCGCCGCCACCCAGTTGCTGGCCTCCGGCGGCATCGAGGCGGTCACGGTGGACGCGGTCACCCGGGCCTCCAAGGTCGCCCGCACCACCCTGTACCGGAATTTCGGCAACAGTGCGGGACTGCTCGCGGCGGCCTTCGAACGCCTTCTCCCGCAAGTGGTTCCGCCCGCCCCCGAGGGCACGCTGGAACAGCAGCTGACCGAACTGCTCACCAGTCAGGCGGCCGCGATCGAGCAGGTGCCCATGCAGCTGAGCACCCTCGCCTGGATGGGCCTGGGCCTCGGCCCGACCTCCACGGCCACCGCCGACGATCCGTCCCCGGTGGTGAAATCGTTGCGCGCCAGCGTGATCGAGCACTACCGGGTGCCGTTCGATCGGGTCCTCGAAACCCCCGCCGCGCGTGCGCGACTCGGCGACCACGATCGCATCTTCGTCTTCGCCCAGCTCCTCGGCCCGATCATCTTCATGAAACTCACCGGCCTGCGCACCGTCACCCCCGACGACTGCGCCCGCATCGTCCGGGATTTCCTTGCCGCCCACCCGATCCCGCGGGACTCACAGCACGGGATCGGTGCGCCGGTCCCGGTCGACCCCGATCCGGATCGGTAGGTCGACGGCGAATCCCGCGCCGGGCCGGTAGATCGCGACCGTGGGCCGATTCTAGGTGGCCGGGTCCCAGCATTCGGCGAGGAAGAGGCGGATCTCGCGGGTGCGTTCCTCGTCTTCGGGGGCGTGGCCGAGGAAACCGCCGTGGGCGGCGGCCTCCCAGACGTGCAGCGCGGCGGGGACGGCGGCGGCGCGGAGGGCTCGGTGCAGGCGGACGGTGTCCGAGAGGAGCATGTCGCGGGTGCCGGACAGCAGGAGGGCCGGGGGGAAGCCGGCGGTGAAATCGCCGAAGACAGGGGAGAGATAGGGGTTGCGGGGGTCGTGGTCGCCGATGTAGAGGCTGGGGGTGGGGGAGTGGCTCAGCAGGTTGTCCAGGCCGAGGTTGGTCTGCCAGGTGTCGCCGGATTCGGTGAGGTCGGCGGCGGGGGTGGCGAGGACGATGCCGGCGGGCAGGGGGAGGCCCTCGTCGCGGGCGCGCAGGACGGTGGCGGCGGCCAGGTTGCCGCCGGCCGAGACGCCGCCGATGACGATCTCGTGGGAATCGCGGTGGCGCAACAGTTCCCGGTAGGCGGCGACGCAGTCGTCGAGCGCGGCGGGGAAGGGGTGGTCCGGGGGCATGCGGTAGTCCACCGACCAGCAGTGGTGGCCGATGCGGTGGGCGTTGTCGATGCCGCGGGTGCGGCAGATCTCGCCGCCGCCCTGGATGAAGCCGCCGCCGTGGATCTCGAGGTAGGTGCGGCGGTCGCCGGGGTATACGCCGGGCGGGGTGATGGCGTAGACGCGGGCCTTGCCGACGGGGATCTCCTCGACGTCGGCGGGGGCGCCGGAGCCGGGGGCCATGCGCAGGGTGTGGGCGTCGAGGTCGGCGATGAGGGCCCGCCAGGCGGCGGGGTCGTCCAGGGCGGGCCACTGCGGGGCCGGGCCGAGGGGCCCGAGGGCCAGGATGGCCTGGGCCTGCGGGCTGACCGAGGACGGCACCGGGATGTCGCGGGCGGGCAGGTGCAGTACGGCGGGTGCGTCGCTGGTGGTCACCACCGAACTCCTTCGAGAAGCGGAATCTGAATGCAGAGAATAGCATTCTCCGGTGCTCGGGTGGACCTCCTTGCCGTTGTGCGGGGTCGTCAGCGGGGGGTGGTGATGCGGCTGTTGTCCCAGGTGAGCATGCGATCCGCGGGGGTGAAGCGGAGGTAGGTCAGGGCCGCGTAGTGGTCGCGGGTGGCCGCGGGCAGGTCGGTGGCGGGGGTGCGGAAGGCCGCGTACTTGCGGTCGAAGGCGGCGGCGATCCGGTCCGCCTCGGCCGGGTCGGTCACCTCGGCGACGGTTCCGGAGAGGTGGACCGCGCGCAGTTCCGCCCACAGTTCACCGGACTCGACGAGGAAGGCGGCCCGAGGGTCGCGGCGGATGCGGGCCGACTTCTTCGCCCCGCGCGGGGTCTGCAGGCCGATCGTGCGGTCGTCGACGACGAACCAGACGGGCAGGGTGATCGGGCGGCCGTCGGCGGTCAGGGTGGTGAGGATGCCGGTGTGCGAGGCTGCCAGCGCCTGCCATGCCTCGTCGGGGGAAAGCCTCAGGCCCATCTGTTCTCACCTCGGGTGTGTGGTGTGCGCGGGTGCGCGCAGTTCGTCCTTGAGTATCTTGCCCAATGCGTTGACCGGTAGCTCGGCGCGGATCTCGAGCCGGCGGGGCACCTTGTAGTTGGCCATGCGGTCGCGGGCCCAGGCGATCAGTTCCTCGGGGGTGGGTGCGGCGCCGGGGCGGGGGACGACGAAGGCCGCGCCGACCTCGCCGAGGCGGGCGTCGGGGACGCCGATCACGGCCACCCGGGCGACCGCGTCGTGGGTCAGCAGCAGATTCTCGATCTCGGCCGGATACACGTTGAAGCCGCCGACGACGAACATCTCCTTCATCCGGCCGGTGATGATCAGATTCCCGTGCTCGTCGAGGCGGCCGAGGTCGCCGGTGTGCAGCCAGCCCTCGCCGTCGATCGCCGCGGCGGTCGCGGCGGGATCGTCGAGGTAGCCGGTCATCAGGTGGTAGCCGCGGATCACGATCTCACCGTGCTCGCCGGGCGGCAGTGCGGCGCCGCCGCCGTCGACGATGCGGATCTCGGTGTCCGGCATGGCCTTTCCGGCGGTGTGGGCGACGGTGTCGAGATCGTCGCCGGGGCGGCACAGCGAGGCCGGGCCGTTGGTCTCGGTGAGGCCGTAGCCGCTGAGGATCGTGGTGAACCGCATCTCGTCCCGCAGTCGGCGGATGAGCTCGACCGGGATGGTCGCGGCGCCGATCACGGTGGCGCGCAACGAGGACAGGTCGTAGCGGTCGCGGTCCGGACTGTCGAGCAGGTCCTGCAACAGGGTCGGCGGACCGGGCAGCAGGGTGATGCGTTCGGTCTCGACGGTCGCCAGCACGGTGGGGACGTCGAACACCGCCATCGGGACCACGGTCGCGCCGCGCAGCAGCGTGGCCAGCCAGCCGGCCTTGTATCCGAACGAGTGGAAGAACGGAGTGATCACCAGTTGCTTTCCGCCGGAGTGCAATCCGACGATATCGCACCAGTCGTCGTAGAGCCGCAGCAGCCGGCCGTGGGTGGCGACGGCACCCTTGGGGCGGCCGGTGGTGCCGGAGGTGAA
This sequence comes from Nocardia sp. BMG111209, assembly GCF_000381925.1. Lineage (NCBI taxonomy): Bacteria > Bacillati > Actinomycetota > Actinomycetes > Mycobacteriales > Nocardiaceae > Nocardia > Nocardia sp. BMG111209. The sequence goes on along the minus strand of NZ_KB907307.1, from coordinate 3,847,470 downwards.
GAGGATGTCGCACGGGTCGTCGGCGCGGATCGACGCGATCCGCCCGGTGGCGGCCTTCTCGCTGACGAGGCGGCCGGCGCCGAGGTACCGGTGCCACGGGACGTCCTCGCGCACCGGGCCGTTCATCACCACCACGCGGATCGGCTCCGGGAGGCCGGCGGTGTGCGGCGCCAGCAGTGCGGCGCGATCCGTGCCGAGGAAGTCGTTGTCGGTGAACAGGATTCGCACGCCGGAGCGGGCGAGCACATCGGCGGCCTCGGCGCCCTTGAACCGGGTGTTCACCGGCACCACGACGCCGCGGGCCCCGAGGATGCCGAGGGCGGCGACGATCCAGCGATAGCCGTTGGGCGCCCAGACCGCGGCGCGGTCGCCGGGCAGGATGCCCGCCGCCAGCGCCGCCCGGGTGGACTGGACGACGGCGGTGGCCAAGCGCGCGTAGGTGATCCGGATCTCGCCGTCGACCACCGCCTCCCGGTCGGGCTGTGCGGCGGCGACCCGCAGCAGCCGCGCGGGGATGCTGCGGTCGGTGTCGTCGAACACGGTGGGGCGCAGACTAATCGGTACGGACCCAGACGGCCTTGGTGGTGAGGTACTGGGCCAGGGCGTCGGGCCCGTTCTCGTGGCCCCAGCCGCTCATCTTGTAACCGCCGAACGGGACGGCCGGGTCGAACAGATTGTAGGTGTTGACCCAGACCGTGCCGGTGCGCATCAGCGCCGCCAGCCGGTGCGCGTTGCCGAGGTTCGTGGTCCAGATGCCGCCGGCCAGGCCGAATTCGGTGTCGTTGGACCGGGCCGCGACCTCCTCGACGGTGTCGAACGGCAGCAGGCAGCCGACCGGGCCGAAGATCTCCTCACGCACCACCGCCATCTCGTCGGTGACGTCGGCCAGCAGGGTCGGCGGGACGAAGTAGCCGTTGGCGAGATCGCCGTCGGTGAGCCGGGCGCCGCCGGCCAGCACCCGGGCGCCGGCCTCCCGGCCGATGTCGAGATAGCCGGTGACACGGGACAATTGGGCCTGGGACACCAGCGGCCCGATCCGGGTCTGCGGGTCGAGGCTCGGGCCCACCTTCAGTTTCGCGGCGTAGGCGGCCAGCGCCGCGGCGAACTCCTCGAAGATGGGGCGCTCCACGAAGATTCGGGTGCCCGCGCAGCACGCCTGGCCGGAGTTGCCGAAGACGCCCATCGCGACACCGGGCACCGCGCGCCGGAAGTCGGCATCGGCGAACACGACATCCGGTGACTTGCCGCCGAGTTCGAGGGTCAGCCGCTTCAGGTTGCCCGCGGAGGCGCGCACGATCGCCTGGCCGGTGGCGGTCGAGCCGGTGAAGGCGACCTTGTCCACGTCGCGGTGCTCCACCAGGGCCGCCCCGGCCTCGCCGAAACCGGTGACGATGTTGACCACACCGGCGGGAAGGTCGGTCTCGGAGAGCAATTCGCCGATCCGCAGGGCGACCAGGCTCGCCTCCTCGGCGGGCTTGAGCACCATCGTGCAGCCGCTGGCCAGTACCGGCGCGAGCTTCCACAGCACGTTGTTGATCGGGCTGTTCCACGGGATGATCGACCCGACCACGCCGACCGGTTCGTGCGAGGTGTAGGTGAGGATCTGCCACGGCATCGAATTCGGCAGCGTGCGGCCGTGGATCTTGGTGGCGAAGCCCGCGAAGTAGCGCAGCACCTCCACCAGTTTGTCCGCGCCGGCGCCCGGATCGCGGCCGATCGGCATGCCCATGTCGACGGCCTCCAGCCGCCGCAGCTCCGCCGCGTTCGCCTCGATGACGTCGGCGACCTGCCAGATGATCGACTGCCGCGCCGCCGGGGTCAGCGCCCGCCAGGGGCCCTCGAACGCCGCCCGCGCGGCGGCCACCGCGCGGTCCACATCGGCCGGATCGCCCTGCGCGATCTCCGCGATCACCGTGCCGGTGGACGGGTCGATGCTCGGAAACGTTCGGCCGGAAGCGGATTCGACCCATTCGCCACCGATCAGCAGGCGCTGGGGTACCCCGGTCAGGAACGGCAGGGACTGTCGGTCGAGTGCGGTGTTCGTCGGCATGGGAGTCCTCTCTCGCGAGCACCGCACCTCGCCTCGCGCCGGTGCGGCCACCATACAAGAGAGTAAGCGCTCATCTAGTTATTGACCATGCTTTGCGCGCATCCGATCACCGCCGGGAAATCCGCCCGGCGCCGGTGGAAACGGCGCGTGCCGGGTGGCAGCACCCACCCGGCACGCGTTCACGATGCGGTGGCGCTTCCGGCGACTCGCCGGAAACACCACCGCCGCAGACTCATTCGAAGCTGCCACCCTCGGCGGCCAGCCGCGCCAGCAGCGGCGCGGGCTCCCAGCCCGGCTCACCGTCGTGGTAGCGGCGCAGCGCGGCGACCACGGTGGGCAGGCCCACCCGGTCCGCGTACCACATCGGCCCGCCGCGGTGCCGCGGGAAGCCGTACCCGGAGAGGTAGACCACGTCGATATCGGAGGCGCGCTGGGCGAAACCCTCCTCGAGGATGCGGGCGCCCTCGTCGGTCAGCGCCAGCACCAGCCGCGCCACGATCTCGTCCGGTTCGAAGGTCTGCGGCTTGGTGCCGTACTTCTCGTGGTACGACGCCAGCAGATCGGCGACCACCGGACTGGGCTGCGGGTCGCGGCCGTTGTAGTCGTACCAGCCGGCCCCGGTCTTCTGGCCGAATCGGCCCAGCTCGCACAGGGAGTCGGCGATCTCCTCGCGCGGCACGTCCGGATGTTCGGCGTAGCGGCGCTTGCGGATCGCCCAGCTGATGTCGTTGCCGGCCAGGTCGGCCACCCGGAACGGGCCCATCGCGAAGCCGAAACCCTCGATGGCGGAATCGATCTCGGCCGGGGTCGCGCCCTGGCGCAGCAGCGCGAACGCGGCGGTGCGGTAGTTGTTCAGCATCCGGTTGCCGATGAATCCGTCGCAGACCCCGGCGATCACGCCGACCTTGCCGATGCGCTGGCCCAGGGACATCGCGGTGAGCAGGACGTCGTCGGCGGTGCGGTCGCCGCGCACGATCTCCAGCAGCTTCATCACGTTCGCGGGGCTGAAGAAGTGCAGGCCCACCACGTCCTCGGGACGGCCGGTGACCGCCGCGATCGCGTTCAGATCCAGCGAGGAGGTGTTGGAGGCCAGGATCGCGCCGGGCTTCATCACCTCGTCGAGTGTCGTGAAGACGGTCCGCTTGACCGCCATGTCCTCGAACACCGCCTCGATCACGAGGTCGCTGTCGGACAGATCCGCGTAGTCGAGGGTCGGGGTCAGCAGGGCCATCCGCCGGTCCAGCTCGTCCGCGGCGAGCTTCCCCTTGTCGACCTGGATCTGGTAGTTGCGCCGGATCACGCCGAGCCCGCGATCCAGCGCCTCCTGAGCGGTCTCCAGGATGGTCACCGGGATGCCGACGTTGAGGAAGTTCATCGCGATGCCGCCGCCCATGGTGCCGGCGCCGAGCACGCCGACCTTCGCCACCGGACGCGGCCGGACCTCGGCGCCGATGCCCGGGATCTTGCGGGCGGCGCGCTCGGCGAAGAAGGCGTGCCGCAGGGCCGCGGACTGATCGCCGGCCACCAGTTCGGTGAAGGTGGCGCGTTCGGTGGCCAGACCCTCGTCGAAGGGCGTGGTCACCGCGGTCGCGACCAGATCGAAGGCGGCGACCGGCGCGAGGAAGCCGCGGCTGCGCTTGACCAGGCCCGCGCGCTGCGGCGCGGCGGCCGCCGGATCGCCGGTGGCGGTGAGGTCCCGCACCCGGGGCAGCGGGCGGACCGCCGCGATCTCCCCGGCGAACGCGACGGCCGCGGCGACGGCGTCGGCGTCCACCACCCGGTCCAGCAGCCGCTGACCGTCCAGCGCGGCCAGCGCGCCGGCGGTGCGGGGGGCGCCGGTGGTGATCATGTCGACGGCCGTCGCGAAGCCCAGTGCGCGCGGCAGCCGCTGCGTGCCGCCGGCGCCGGGGACCAGGCCGAGATTCACCTCGGGCAGGCCCAGCTTGCTGGCGGTGGTCGCGACCCGGTAGTGCGCGCCGAGGGCCAGTTCCAGACCGCCGCCGAGGCAGGTGCCCTCGATCGCGGCCACCACCGGCTTGCCGACGGCGTCCAGCGCGGCGATCACCTCGTTGAGCGTCGGCGCGGCGGTGGACTTCGGGGTGCCGAATTCGGTGATGTCCGCACCGGCGGAGAAGAATCCGTTACCGCCGGTGAGCACGATCGCGTCGATGCCCGAATCCTCGAGGGCGCGGCGCAGCCCGGTCACGATGCCGTCGCGCGTGCTGTGCCCGAGTCCGTTGACCGGGGGATTGTCGATGCGGATGAGTGCGGTACGGCCCTGCGTCTCGTACTGGATCGCCATGCTGTCGTCTCACTTCCTGGCTCGGTGTAATAGTCATACCATCCAGCGAGAATGTCATTCTCGAGAGTGCTCAACGGTAAGGTGTCGCGCGGGGGCCGTCACCGGCCGGCGAACAATCGGCATTCGAACCGGACGCGCAGCGTGCTGACAGCTTCCGTTCACCTCTGGATGCGAGCGTGGGCGGCGTTTGCTGCAGTGTCGATCGTTCCAACCGATGAAGGTAACTGATGAAGGTAAATGAGTCCGGCGGCCGCAGGGCCGCCGGCGCGGGGCTGGGGTTTGCCGCGATGCTGCTCGGATGCGCGGTGGCCACGGTGGTCGATTCACCGGTGGCGCGGGCCGATACCTATGTGCCGCTGCCGGACGGGGAGCAGTCCCTGACCACTGCGACGGGGGTCCAGGTCGATCTGACCCGCTCCGGCGAACATGCGGTTGTCTCGCCGTCGATCGCGTCCAACGGGCTGTCCCGGACGGCGAGCATGTCGGCCACGGTGTTCGCGACCATCGACGGCGCGACCTCGGGCAATCTCGTGACCGGGTATGTGGTGGGGTGCCAGGTCGACCTCTCCGGCGGCGTCTCGCTCGGCGGTGACATCTACATCTCGCCGAATTCGGCCTATCCGGAGATCTACCCGAACATCAATCTGGTGCCGGGCGGGGTCGCGACGGTCAAGTTCGACACCAAGAAGCTCGATCCCACGGCCGGAGCGGTCGGTATCGCCTACAGCGACCGCGCGGTCCAGGTCAGCGGTTGCGCCGGCTACGCGCAGGCGCGGGCCTTCAGCACCCTGACCGTGAAGAACGACCGCGGCTCGGCCGAGGTCACCCTGTACGGCCAGCCCTTCAGCATCGGATGAGCACCGTGTCCGACATCCACGAGCCGGGCCGACCCGGGACAGGAAAGAGGAAACCCGCCATGCGAGGTGCCTTGAGCACGGCGTTCGTGGCCTTCGCCAGCGTGCCGATGCTGATCGCCGCCGGGGGTGCGGCGCACGCCGACACCCAGGTCGCGCTGCCCGACGGCCATATCGAGCTGAACACCCGCGACGGGCTGACCATCGACGTGGACCGCACCGGGGAGCACGCGACGATCTCCGGCTCGCTCGCCGACAATCCGTTGTCGCGCAACGCCTGGGTCTCCGGCGTGACGTCGGTGCATGTGACGGCGCCGGACGGGGTCAAGGTGACCGGCGGCCGGATCGAGACCGGATATCTGCTCGGCTGCCAGATCGACCTGGGCAGCGGCGCGCACGCCGAGGGCAGCGGCGATGCCGCGGGCCAGGCCACGAACCAGGGCAACGGCGGTCCGAACGGCCAGGGCGGTCCGGGCGGCGACCAGGGCGGCCAGGGCGGCGACGGCAACGGTGGTGGCGACGACAGCAGCGGCGGCGACTCCGCGGGTGCCAGCAGTTCCGGCCACGGCAGCGGCGGCGGTTACGGCGGTGGCGGCGGCGGACTGTCGGTCGGTGCGGGCGATCTCGGCGTCGGCGTCGACGGCAACGGGCTCTCGCCGTACGGGGATCCGAACGTGTCGCTGCATCTGAAGCCGGGTTCGGTCACCACCAAACAGGTGCAGACCTACACCTTCACCGGTACCGACGGCATCACCCAGTACGTGGACCACGCGCTGTCGATCGACGGCTGCGCCGGCGCCGCGGAGGCCCGCGCCTACACGACCGTGACCGTCCACGACAACGTCATGGACGGTTCGCAGACGTTGTGGGGCAGGCCCTTCAGCATCGGCTGAGCGGCCGGATCAGCCACCGTCCGCGGCGATCGCGTCGCGGACGGTGGTCTCCTGGTCGCCCAGGACCGGATCGGGCCGGGTGACGATCGAATACACCGCCTTGGTGTCGGCGAACTGGTCGCGCAGCCAGATCCGGGCGTAGGTGGCGTTGTGCGGCTGGCCGTGGTCCCCGACCGCGGTGGTCTCGATGCCGACCGCACGGCACAGCGCGACCGTGCGCGGCACGCTGAAGTCCTGGGTGACGACGATCGCCGAGCGGACCCCGAAGATCCGGTACGCGCGGGCGCAGGACGCGTAGGTGTCGAAGCCCGCGTAGTCCACCGCGATCTTCGCCGCCGGGACACCCTTGTTCGTAGGCCCACTGCCCGTGGTCGCCGCTGAGCAGCAGCGCCTTCACCTTCCCGCGCTCGAGCAGCTCGCGGCCGAGATCCAGGCGCGCGGCCAGATAGGGCGAGGGCTTCCCGTCGGCGTAGACCTGTGCGCCGAGTACCAGCGCCACATCGGCGGGCGGCACGTCCGCGGCGGTGTACTCCCGCCCGGCGGCCCGCGACCGGATCCAGCCGTCGGCACCCAGGACCACCGCCGCCAGCAGTGCGATCACCGCGGTCAGTCCGATCGCCACCCGCCGGACGACCACCGGTCGCCGCCACCGTGCCGTGCGGGGTCCCGCCCCCGAATTCTCCGCTCCCACAGTTCGAAGTCTGCCGGAAAATCCGCGGTCGTGCCGGACCGTGATGTCGTTCCTGCGCCGGGAACGGGGTGCCGGCGGGCACAATGCGGGATATGGATGGCTGGGGCGGGCCAGCAATCGACCGGCGGGCGGGCAGGGAGCCCGGCGGGGCCGGTGCGCGCAAACGGCACGGCCGGCACTACACCCCGGACCGGCTCGCGCGATTCCTGGCCGATCGGCTGCTGGAACATCTGACCCCGGGCGATACGCTGCGCATCCTGGATCCGGCCTGTGGTGACGGCGAACTGCTGCTGGCGTTGCGAGACGCTGCGGCGCAACGATTTCCGGGCCTGCCGGTCCGGGCCACCGGTCACGATCTGGATCCGGCGGCGGTGCGGGTGGCGCGGGAGCGGGCCGCGGGCCTGGACGTGACCTGGCGGGTCGGCGATTTCCTCTGCGCGGCCGAGGAATTGGCGGACGGGCAGTTCGACGTGGTGATCACCAATCCGCCGTACGTGCGCACCCAGCAGCTGGGTGCGCAGACGGCGCGGTTGCTGCGCAATCGGTTCGGGCTCGCGGGCCGGATCGATCTCACCCATCCCTTCGTGGCCAGTGTGCCGCGGTTGCTGCGGCCCGGCGGGGTGCTCGGATTGCTGTGCGCCAACCGGTTTCTCACCACCAAGGCCGGGGCGAATCTGCGCGCGTTGTTGTGCCGCGACCTGATTCCGGTGGAGCTCTACGATCTCGGCGACACCAAGCTGTTCGAGGCCGCGGTGCTGCCCGCGGTCACCATCGCCGTCCGCCCGCTGCCGGGGGCCGGTGGCCCTGTGACCTGCCGCTATGTCGCCGCGTACGAGACCCCGGCGGCGGGCGCCGCCGGCCCCGGTCCGAATTCGGCTGCCGGAGCGGCGGATCCGGTACCCGGGCCGGCCCCGGCCGCTGCGTGCGCCGCCACCCGGCCGCCGGTGGCCGCAGCGGATGATCTGTTCGCGGCGCTGAATGCCGAGTGCGACACCGTGGTCCGCCACGACGGCCGCAGCATCGCCGTCCGGGTGGGCACGCTGGACTGCGGGGCGGCGGGATCGGTTGCGGCCGAACGCGTCGTGCCGTCCGGCGGTCCGGCCACCGTCCCCTGGCGGATGTCGCAGCCGGAGACGGATGCCTGGCTCCGGCGGATCGCGGCGGGCACCTGGCGGAGTTTCGGTGAGCTGGCGCGGATCCGGGTGGGGATCAAGACCACCGCGGATCGGGTGTTCATCTCCGACCGGTGGCACGAGTCCCACCCGGAACCGGAGGCCGAGTTGCTGTTCGACCTGCTCACCCATCACGATCTGACCCCGTGGCGGATCACCCGCGGCCGGCCGACGCGGGTGCTCTATCCCTACGATGTGACCCGGTCCCGGCGCACTCCCGTCGATCTGTCCGAATATCCCGGCGCCGCCGCGTATCTGGCCGCGCACAAGGATCTGCTGGCCGCGCGCGACTACCTGGTGGGCGGGGGCCGGGAGTGGTTCGAGATCTGGGTGCCGCAGCGGCCGCATCTGTGGCGGCTGCCGAAACTGGTGTTCCCCGATATCAGTGTGGCGCCGCGGTTCGCGCTCGACCGCAGCGGCGCGATCGTCAACGGCGACTGCTACTGGATCTCGCTGGCGGATCTGCCCGGATCGGCGGCCGAGGTGGATCGGCTGGGGTATCTGCTGATGGGCGTGGCCAATTCGGCGGTGGGCCTGCGGTTCTACGATGCGGTCTGCGGCAACCGGCTGTACTCGGGCCGCCGGCGGTGGATCACCCAGTACGTGACGCGGCTGCCGGTGCCGGATCCGTGCACCCCGGCCGCCGAGGCGCTCACCGTCCTGGTCCGGGACCTGGCCGACGGTACGATATCCGATCCCGGCCCGCTCGACGAACTGGTCGCGGCCGCCTTCGGCCTGCCCGGCTGAATCGGCCGCCCGGTCAGGCCGAGCGCACGCCGACCATGGGAAGCAGTGTGCGGCGGGCGAATTCGCGGGCGGCGGATTCGTCGCGCAGCGGGATCCGGCCCTCGGGGGTCAGCATCAGCGATTGCGCCAGGCGCGCCAGCACCTCGGCGACCAGATCGGGGTCGAAATCCAGGGTGGTATCGGATTGCCGGAGTCCGCGCAGTTTCTCGGCGAGGTAGATGCGGCCGACCTCGAGGACCGGGCCGCCGTCGACGGTCAGCCGCGGCAGGATCAGTTCGGGCTCGGTGCGCAGCAGTCGTTGCAGCAGTTCGTTGCGGGCGAGCAGCGTGGTGAAGGATGCGAAGATCTCGACCAGTTCGTCGACGCCGGAACCGCCGGTGATGCGGGCCGCCCGTTCCTCGATCGCGGCGACGAAGCGCTGCGCCTCCCGCACCCCGACCGCCTCGACCAGGTCGTTCTTCGATTCGAACCGCCGGTACAGGGTGGCGGGACTGATACCGGCGCGGCGCGCGATCTCACCCATACTGGTGCGCTTGATCCCGAAGTCCAGGAATGCCGACAGCGCGCTCTCCAGCAGTTGTTCGCCGTCGGCCCGCGGTTTCTCCAGGATGCGAGCCAGGATGGATGGAACGGTGGGCATCGAGTCTCCATGTCGAATTCGGTCCGCGGGGCAGCGCCTCGTGCGGAAGGGTGCCGATCAGTATCGCATCGACATGCGGCCGCTCCGGGCGACGTATACCCCGGCCGCGGGATCAGGGCCGGTTGGCGACGTTCAGGTCGAACGCGACCATCTCCCGCTCGATCGCATTGGCGGCGAAGTCGATACCCCGCGCGCGCAATTCGTGGACGCGGCGCCGCAGCGCCTCGATGCCACCGGGCTCCGCGGCGATATCGGCCACGCTGATCCGCCCGGCGGGTCGGTGCATACCGGACTGCTCGTACGCCACCGTGGTACCTCCTGCTCACCCGCTGACGAGCCCGGAATGCCGCGCGGGCTCGAATCGCGCGTGCGCCGCACCGAGGTCGTCGGCCGCTTCACCGGGCACGTTGGCGAAAATGTTAACAAAATGTGTCCGGTCCGATGCCCGGTGTGGGCACTTTCACACCACCTCGGCGCCCCGGTGCACGCCGATGTTCTGCACGTAGACGGTGGCGTTGAGCCGGATGCGATCGATCTCGGCGGGGCCCAGTTCGCGGCGGACCTTGCCCGGCACCCCGGCCACCAGCGAGCCCGGGGGGATCTGCGCACCCTCCGGGATCAGCGCGTTGGCGGCGATCAGGCTGCCGGTCCCGACGACCGCACCGTTGAGCACCGTCGCGCCCATGCCGATCAGCACGTTGTCCTCGATCGTGCAGCCGTGCAGGATCGCGTTGTGCCCGACCGACACTCCGGCGCCGAGGGTGAGCGGGAATCCGGGATCGGCGTGCAGCGCGCAGCCGTCCTGGATGTTGGTGCGGGCGCCGATCGTGACGTCCTCGACGTCCGCGCGGACCACCGCGCCGTACCAGATGCCGGCCTCCGCGCCCACGCGCACCCGGCCGATCACGGTCGCGTTCGGCGCCAGCCACGCCGTCTCGTCGATCTGCGGCTCGAATTCACCCAGTCTGATCTTCATATGCCGACCCTAGCCGGGCCGCGCGGATCACCGATCCGGACCGGGTGCGGGAGCGTACTCGGCGCGCAGCGTCTGTTTGCGCAGTTTGCCGGCGTCGTCGCGGGGCAGGCTCGCGGTGATGCGAATCGTGGTGGGATGTTTGAACTTCGCGAGCCGATCGCGCAGCGCCGGGCCGATGTCGGCCGGGGTCAGGGTGGCGCCGGGCCGCGGGACGATGTGCGCGGCAACGGTTTCGCCGAGATCGTCGTCGGGGATGCCGAAGACCGCGACATCCTCCACCTCCGGGATCGCCATCAGGGCGTGCTCGATCTCCGCGGGGTGGATGTTCACCCCGCCGCGGATGATGATCTCCGCGGATCTGCCGGTGAGATAGAGGTATCCGTCCTCGTCGAGGAAGCCGGTGTCGCCGACGGACAGCAGGCCCGGCAACGGGCCGTCCGGCCCGCCGGTGTGGTGCAGATAGTGGAAACCGGGCCAGTAGTCGGCCCCGCGCACGTGGACGTCGCCGATCTGCCCGGGCGGCAACGGTTCTCCGGCCGCGTCGGCGACCACCGCCGCCGAACCGTCGGCGGGTCGCCCGACACTGCCCGGGTGGGACAGCCATTCGTCGGCGTCGATCCAGGTGACCGTGCCCGCCTCGGTGCAGCCGTAGAATTCGCGCACCGCGGACCCGAACCAGTCGATCGCGGCGCGTTTCACCGTGGGCGGGCACGGCGCCGACGAGTGGATCAGATGGGTCAGGGACGACACGTCGTAGCCCGCGCGCACCTCGGCCGGCAGCGACAGCAGCCGCGACAGCATGGTCGGCACGACCTTCGCCTGGGTGATCCGGTACCGCTGCACGTGGTCGAGGAAGCGCCGCGGATCGAACCGCGGCATCACGGTGATCGAGGCGCCGATCCGGAGTGCCAGCACCGCCACCGCATTCGGGCTGGTGTGGTACAGCGGCCCGGCCACCAGGACCTCGGCCTGCGGGGTCAGGCCCATCCGGGTGGCGGTCGCGCCGGCGATGGACAGCAACTGCTCGGCGGTGAGCCGTTCGCGCAGTACGCCTTTCGGCCGGCCGGTGGTGCCGGAGGTGTAGATGAGGCCCATCGAGTCGGCGATCGCGCCCTCGACCTGCCCCAGCGGTTGCGGGTGACCGGCGATCAGATCCTCGAGCAGGCGGTGCCGGCCGGTGGGCCGGGCGAGCGCGGCGTCGAGACCGGCCTCGGCGAGCAGTTCCGGCGGCATCGCCGCCTCCACGACTTCGGTTGTGCCGCCCGCGATATCGAGCGCGTCTTCGACCACGCCGACGAATTCGGTGTGCGCGATGATCAGCAGCGGACCGCTGTCGGCGAGGACGTGCGCGACCTCCGGTGCGCGCCAGGCGGTGTTGATCGGGACCGGATTGGCGCCGGTGGCGGCCACGGCCAGCGACGCCTCCAGGAACTCGATGTCGTTGCGCAGCAACAGCGCGACCCGCGCGCCGCGCCCGGCCCCGGCCGCCGCGAGCGCCGCCGCCAGCCGTCCCGCCCGGTCGTGTACCTCGGAATGCCGCCGAATCCGGTTGCCGCACCGCACAACCGGTGCCGGATGCTCGCCCATGCCGGGCAGTCTGCCACGCCCGCCCGACCGCGCGCACGGCCGCCGCTACTAGACTCGCTGCCGGGCGCTCGGGGGCACGGAGTCAGTGGTGCGGGAGGGAAGACTGTGTGGTATCTGATCGACGCCGCGCGCCCCGATCGGGTCGTCCGGCACACCCCGGGCGAGGGTCCGGCGCGGGAACGGTCGCTGCAACGGGCGGTCCGCCCCGGTTTCCTCACCGCACTGGCCGAGGTCGCCGTGGCCGAGGCGGTGGATTCCGGCCGGAGCTGTGCGCGCCGGGCGCTGATCCGCGGCGAGAGTTTCGATGTCGTCGCGGCGCCGATCGCCGGGTACGGGGGTGTGGTGGCGGCCGTGCGGCTGTGGGTCGGCGCGGCCGGCACCCCGCGCGAGGATCCGCCGCCGGCGGACGTCTTCCTCTGGCACGGCAGCCACTGGACCCTGCGCAGCAGCGGGAACGGCGGCGCGGTCCTGCCCGCCGGCCATCCACTGCTGCACGGTGCCTGGTTCCTGTCCCGGGTGCTGGAGTGCGAGGGCCGGGATCGGCTGATCGCGGCGGCGCTCGCGCCCGAACCGGGGGCCGTCTGGGAGGGGCCGATGCGGGTGCTGACCGCCGACGGCGGCATCGCCCGGATCTACGGCTGGTTCCGCTATCACGCACCCGATCGGCTGCGGGGACTGCTGCTGCGGGTGGAGGCCGGGCACGAACCGGATCTCGCGGTGCCCGCTCATCACCACGACACCACCGCGACGCTGCTCGGCGGTACCACCGCGCTGATCGATCTGCGCAATATGCAGATCATCGAATGGCTGACCCCGCCGCTGCCCGGGATCGCCTGGCGGCACCATCCGGCCTCGCGCGGCACCGAACCGCCGGGCGGATCCGACCACAACCTGCTGAACAGCCATGTCGTCCATCCGGACGATCGCGAGGACTACCTGCGGGTGATCGTCGAACTGGCCGAGAGCCGGCAGGACTCCGGCCACGCGGTGGTGCGGCTGCTGACCGTCGAGGGTGGCTGGGTACCGGTCGAGCTGTACGCCGTCCGGCACGCCGGTGCGCCCGATCGGTTCCTGAGCTGCCTCATCCAGCCCGTCGACGGTGTCGGGCGGCCCTGATCGGAGCCGGTCTGTCACAGTCCGTGCGGCGGCTTCGTCATCATGGTGGGAGATCCGCCGGAAACCGGGCGGATCGGATGCCGGAGAGGACGATGGCCGTGACCGAGCCGATAGCGGGTGACATCGATCGCGTGGAGCTGGCGCGCCGATTCGAGGATCAGCGTCCGTATCTGCGCCGGCTGGCCTACAGCACGCTGGGCAGCCTCAGCGATGCCGACGACGTGGTGCAGGAGGCGTGGCTGCGGCTGCAACGCTGGCACGACAACGGCGCCGAGGGCCGGATCGACAATCTGCGGGCCTGGCTCAGCACCGTCACCGGCCGCCTGGCGCTGGATCAGCTGGGTTCCGCGCGGGCCCGCCGCGAACAGTACGTCGGCGAATGGCTGCCCGAACCGGAGGTGACCTCGTGGGACGATCCGGCCGACCGGATCACCCAGGACGAGCGGGTGACGACCGCGCTGCTCATGGTGCTGGAATCGCTGTCGCCGGCCGAGCGCACCGCATTCGTCCTGCAGGACGTGTTCGGGATGTCGGGTCCGGAGGTGGCCGAGGTGGTCGGCCGCACCCCGGCCGCGGTGCGGCAGCTGGCCTCGCGCGCCCGCAGACATGTGGAGGAGGGCACCCCACGGTTCCCGGCCGGTCGCGACGAACACGAGAAGGTGGTGTCCGCGTTCGCGCTGGCCTGGCGGTCCGGTGATCTGTCCGCGCTGCTCGGCGTGCTGGACGAGAACGTCGTCCTGACCGCCGACGGCGGCGGGAAGGTGCCCGCGATCCGGCGGCCGGTCAACGGCGCCGAACTGGTCGCGAAGCTGTTCTTCGGCTGGTATCGGGCGGGCAACGACGCCTCCGGCCGCAACGTGCTGGTCAACGGCAAGCCCGGCCTGGTGGTGTTCGACGGCGCCTACCTCGGGGTGATGTCGTTCACCGTCGACGCCGGACGGGTCAGCGCGATCCAGATCGTGCGCAATCCGGACAAACTCCGTGCGCTGCCGGCGGAATGGGAGCCGGACTGGTATCTGTGAGCGGCCGGTCCGGTCAGCCGGCGACCGCGTCGAGCCCCTCCTCGGTACCGGCGGCCAGACCGTGGGCCGCGGCCACCTCCGCCGAGAGCAGTTGTCCCGCATCGGCGGTCAGGCCGCGGGCCAGGCCCGGATCGGCGCGGCAGGCCGCCCGCCAGCCGTGATCGGCGATGGTGCGCACATACGGCAGCGTGGCGTTGGTGAGCGCCACGGTCGCGGTGTGCGGTACCGCACCGGGCATGTTGGCGACACAGTAGAACAGCGAATCCGCCACGCGGAAGGTCGGATTCGCGTGCGTGGTCGGCACCGAGCTCTGGAAGCAGCCGCCCTGGTCGATCGCGATGTCGACCAGCACCGACCCCGGCCGCATCCGCGCGACCAGGGTGTCGGGCACCAGTTGCGGCGCCCGCGCGCCCGGGACCAGCACCGAGCCGATCACCAGATCCGCTGCGAGCACGGCCCTTTCGATCTCCGCGGCGTTGGCGCCGATGGTGACGACCCGGCCGGCGAAGCGGGCGTCGAGCCGGCGCAGCACCGGCAGGCTGGTGTCCAGCACGGTCACCCGCGCGCCCATCCCGGCCGCCACGGCCGCGGCGTTGGATCCGGCGACGCCGCCGCCGATCACCACCACATTCGCCGGCCGCACCCCCGGCACCCCGCCGAGCAGTACGCCCGCGCCGCCGTTGGGCGACATCAGGTGATAGGCGCCGACCTGGCTGCCGAGTTTGCCGGCCACCTCGCTCATCGGCGCCAGCAACGGCAGCGAGCCGTCCGGGCCGCGCACCGTCTCGTAGGCGACGGCGGTGACACCGGACGCGAGGACGGCCTCGGTGCAGGCCCGGGAGGCCGCCAGATGCAGATAGGTGAACAGCACCAGGTCCGGCCGCATCCGTGAATATTCCGGTGCGACAGGCTCTTTCACCTTCAGGATCAGTTCGGCGGTCTGCCAGACCTCGTCGGCGGTGGACAGGGTGCGGGCCCCGGCGGTGAGGTAGTCGGCATCGGTGAACGCGGATCCGATGCCGGCGCCGGCCTCGACCACCACCTCGTGCCCGTGCCGGACGAGTTCCCCGACGCCGGCCGGGGTCAGCGCCACCCGGGCCTCCTGCTCCTTGATCTCTCGCGGAACGCCGATTCTCATGCGGTCATCGTCGCGTAGATCGGTGCCGGTTGCCACGACCACGGGCGGCGATTCACCCCGTCCGGCTTCGCGATTCGCTCATCCGGAATCCATCGGGCACGAGGGGTTGCTCACACCGTCAGCGGCACGCCCGCGGTGGGGATGCGCAGTTGCGCGGTGCGGCCGCCGTAGCCGAAGGTGCGCGCGAGATGCTCCAGCGTTTCGGAGAAATGGGCCCAGCCCTCGGCGTGCACCGGGATGATCACCGCGTCACCGAGTTCCCCGGCGGCCTCCAGCGCCGTCCGCGCGTTGAGGGTGACGTCGATGTCGCCGAACCGGCCGACATTCGCCGCGCCGACGTGCAGGACCGCGATATCGATCGAGCCGATGCGCTCGACGATGCGCCGCACGTAGTCCACCGACGCGTTGTCACCGGAGACGTAGACCGTAGGCAGCCCGTCCGCCCGCAGCACGAATCCGGTGACGGTGCCGGAGAATTCCTCCGCACCCTCGGGGCCGTGCAGGGCCGGAACCGCGGTGACGGTCACCTCGGCGATCCGGACCGTCTCCCATTCCGCCAGTCCCCGAACGCCTTCCAGCCGTCCGGCCGCCTCCGGCGTGGACAGCGTGGTGGTGGCCGCGGTGAGGAATTCGCGGCCGGAGACATCGAGGTTGTCGGCGTGCTGATCGTGGGACAGCAGCACCACGTCCACCGGGCCGACCTGTTCGGCCGGGATCGCCGGGCCCTCGAGTTTGTGCAGTGTGACCGGACCGGGATAGTCGCGCGGCGCGTCGAAGGTCGGGTCGCTGAGCCAGGTCAGGCCGCCGTAGCGGATGCGGACGGTCGGGCCGCCGATGTGCAGCAGTTCGAATGCGGTGGTGGAGGTGTCGGTCATGGTTTCGATCCTGGTCGGCGGCCCGGCGCCTCGACAGTGGCCCGAAGGCCGCCCTCCGATAATATCGGGCCATGACCTCCGATCGTCCGCACGAGGTGGCGGTGCTCGCCTTCGACGGCATCAGCCCGTTCCATCTGTCGGTGCCCGGGCTGGTGTTCGGCGGTATCGGCACCAGCGCCCGGCCGCAGTCCCGCTACCGGCTGCGGACCTGCGTCGAACATCCCGGAATCCTGCGCACCCCGGGCGATTTCGATATCGCCGTGCGGCACGGACTCGAGGCGATCGAGGCCGCCGACACCGTGGTGATCCCCAGCTGGAGTCCGGGAACCGAACTGTCCCAGCCGATTCGGGAGGCGCTGTGCCGCGCGCACGAGCGCGGCGCCCGGCTGGTCGGATTGTGCCTGGGCGCCTGGGCGATTGCCGCGTCCGGACTCGCCGACGGCCGGGAGATCACCACCCACTGGTCCGCCGCCGCCGACCTGGCCCGCGCGCATCCGGCGGTCCGGGTCCGCGCCGACCGGCTGTGGACCGACCTCGGCGACATCATGACCTCCGCCGGCGTCGCCGCCGCCCTGGACGGCTGCCTGCATCTGGTGCGGTCCGACCACGGCAGCCGCGTCGCCGCGGACCTGGCCCGCACCCTGGTGCTCGCCCCGCACCGTGGCGGCTCGCAGGCGCAGTACATCCCGATCGCGGTTCCCGACGAGGCCGACGACGATCCGATCGAACACGCGATGCTGTGGGCCCGCACCCGGCTCGACGACCGGATCGACCTCGACAGCTGGGCCCGTGTCGCGCTGATGTCGCGGCGCACCTTCACCCGCCGCTTCCGCGACCGCACCGGATCCAGCCCGCAGCAGTGGCTGCTGCACCAGCGCATCGACCACGCCCGCCTGCTGCTGGAATCCACCGACGACACCGTGGACCGCATCGCCACCGACGCCGGCTTCGGCACCGCGGTCAACCTCCGCCACCACTTCCATCGCACACTCGGCCTCTCCCCGGCCGACCACCGCCGCCTCTTCCGCGCCGCAATGTGAGCCGGATCCGCGGGCCGGGGCTTTGGTCGCCGGATCCCGGGTCGCCGGGGGTCGCCGAGCGTAGTTCGCGCTCGGTGCCGTGGCGGCGGCCCGGCCGGTATCCCACTCGCTGGTCGGCGGTCCCCGGCTCTCGAGGCTGCGCCGATGATCGGTGCGTTACTGTCGCCGGGTGCGAACGGGGATGGTGACGGCGATCGGGATCGGGCTCGGATTCGGGCTGGACCGGGTACTGGGCGATCCGCGCCGGGGTCATCCGGTGGCCGGATTCGGCACGGTCGCGGCGCGGCTGGAACCGCTGGTGTACCGGGACCGGCGCGCGGCCGGCGTGGTCTACGAGATATTGCTCGCCGGGAGTGCGGTGGCCCTCGGTGGCGTTGTGCGGCAGCGGTTCCGGTCCACCAGTGGCGGAATCGCGGTGACCGCGGTGGCGACGTGGACGGTCCTCGGCGGCACCACGCTGGCACGGACCGGCCGGCGGATGGCCGGGCTGCTGGAGGCGGGGGACATCGGCGGGGCGCGGGCCCTGCTGCCGTCGCTGTGCGGGCGCGACCCCGAACTGCTCGACGCCGACGGATTGGCCAGGGCCGCACTGGAATCCATCGCCGAGAATACCTCCGACGCCACGGTGGCGCCGCTGTTCTGGGGGGCCGTCGCCGGGGTGCCGGGGCTGCTGGGGTATCGGGCGATCAACACCCTCGACGCCATGGTCGGCTACCGCAACGAGCGGTACCGCCGATTCGGCTGGGCCGCAGCGCGTCTCGACGATGTGGCGAATCTGGTTCCGGCGCGGCTCGCCGGGCTGCTGACCGTCGCGCTGGCGGGGGAGCGGCGCGACGGCGCGCTGCGGGCCTGGCGGCGGGACGCCCGGCAGCATCCCAGCCCGAACGCGGGGGTCGCCGAGGCGACCATGGCCGGTGCGCTCGGGGTACGGCTCGGCGGCCGCACCGAATACCGGCACGGGATCGAGATGCGACCCACACTCGGCGACGGGCCCGCCCCCGGCGTCGGCGACCTGCGCCGAGCCGTGCGAATGTCCGAAGCCGTCCAGCTCGCCGCCGCGTGCGTGGCCGTGGTGCTAGCGGAGATCCTGGGGCGTCGCCGCAAGCGTGCATAGGCGTGCCGAGCCGGCCGCACGGCCTTCGGACCTCGTGGGCAGATGCTGCGCTTCCCGCCGGACCGCTGTGCTTGCGCCGCCAGGTGATGTGGGCCGCCGGACCGCAGTGCTTGTGCCGGGCAGATGCTGCGTTGCTGCCGGACCGCCGTGCTTGCGCTGGGCAGGTGCCTGTGCGGCGGCCGGACCGCTGTGCTTGTAGAGGGCAAAGGCGGGACCGCTGCGCTGGTGAAATCCGTTACGGTGCTTGGGGTTTCGTTGTGAAGAGGTTTTCGATCGCAGCGGCGGATCCCGGGTCCGCCAGGATCAGTACCTCGTCGCCGCTGCGCAGTCGGGTGTCGGGGCTGACGACGACCAGCAGTCCGCGGCGGATGATCACGCTCACCCACAGGTCGGCGAACGGCAGGCCGGCCACCGTGGTGCCGTCGGCGGGCGACCCGGAGGCGACCGTGAAGCGGTGCAGGCTGTCGGGTTCTTCCTCGAAGCGGGCGTTCATCGCCCACGGTCGCGGATTGACCGTGCGCAGCGGCAACCGCAGCCATCGGGCCACGGCCGGAAGGGTACCGCCCTGTACGACCACCGAGAACGCGACGACGACGAAGATGATCGCATAGGCGCGGTGGGCATCCGGTATTCCGGCGTTCAGGATGAATGTGCCCAGCAGGATCGGCACCGCTCCCTTCAGCCCGGTCCACAGGACGAATATCCGATCGCCGCGCGGTAATCGGATCGGCAGGGTGGTCAGTCCCACCAGAAGTGGCCGGATCACCAGTGCGAGCAGGATCGCGAGTCCCAGCCCGATCGGCAGGGCCCCGCCCTCCACCACCCCGTGCGGCCCGGTCACCTGGATGGTCAGCCCCAGCATCACGAAGGCCACGATCTCGCCGAGACTCGCGAGCGCCGAGTGGAATCGCTCGATCTCGGCGCGATAGGGTGCCCGCTGGTCGCCGATGACGATCCCCGCCACCAGCACCGCGAGGAATCCCGAACCGTGGATCAGGGTGGTGACCGCGTAGATCGCGGGCACGCACACCAGCACTCGCACCGAATACAGCCCGGCCGCCGGCAACGGCACCGTCCGCATGAACCACAGCAGCGCTCGCCCGCAGACGATGCCCGCGACCGCGCCGACGAGCAACTGGACCGTGAACTCCCCGGCCACGGATCCGATTGCGTCCCAATGAAATCGGGTCGTCTCCAGCAGTACCACCAGCAGCGCGATGCCGACCGGATCGTTGGCCCCGGATTCGCCCTGCAACAGGGTCCCGGCGCGGCCGTCGATCTGCCGCCGGCCCAGGACCGAGAACACCACCGCCGGATCGGTCGGCGACAGGGCGGTGCCCAGCAGCAATGCGATCCGCCAGTCCAGGCCGAAGATCAGATGCGCGGCCAGCGTCAGCGCCACCGCGGTGACCAGGGTCCCGGCCACCCCGATCCAGGTGATCGCGGCCGCGTTCGCCCGGAACCGGCGCCACCCGATCTGCATACCGCCGTCGAACAGGATCACCACGAGCGCGACCGTCACCACGTGCTGTACCGAGGTCATCGGAATCCGCCCCAGCGCGGGCCAGATATCGGACGCGGCGGCCGCACCCCCGAGGAACAGGGCGGGTGCGGGAATCGGCAGCCACTCCCCGAGCCGGCTCGACAACACCCCGGCCAGCCCGATCAGCGAGACGATCAGCAGGGCCGCGGCGAACGCGGAGACATCAGTCATCGCGACGACTCGAAGCAGGATTCGCGGTGTCGCACAGAGTGATTCGATCGGTTCACGACTGGCACGGGCCGTCCTTCCTGGGCAATCGACAGCGACTCGTCGACCAGACTTCCCGACACACCGGATCCAACTTTAGCGTTCCTTTGATCCCGGACTCCACACGGTTTACTCCCCGAGCACCGCTCCGATCGACCGCTCCGATCGACAGGTTCGCCTCCGGTGCGAGTGCCGGTTCGCGGACGGCGTGCCCGCACGGCGGCCCAGCGGGCGGCGCACCCACCTGTGACCGGGTCTGACGGCGCACCCCGCGAAGCGGCTCAGCGGGCGGCGTACCCGCACTGTGGCTACCCCGCACAGCGGCCCGGCGGGCGCGTACCACTGCGGTCCGGCGGACGGCCGTACCCCGCGCAGCGGCCGGCGGGCGTACCCGCACAGCGGCCTGGCGGACGGCATACCTGTACAGCGGCCCGGCGCACGGTGCACCCCGCGCAGCGGCCCGGCGGGAGCGTGTCTGCATCGAGGCCGAGCGCTACCCACCATGGCCGCGCCCGCCGGGCGAGTCAGCGGCGGGTGCCGCCGTAGCGGTCGGCGAGGCGGTCGGCGTTGGACTTCGGTGGCGCTGGGGGGGTCGCGACCGGATCGGCCGAGGTCGCCGATGTTGCGGGGACGGGTTCGGCGGGTGCGGTGGTGGCCGGGGGCACGCCGCGTTCACGGCGGCGTTCCCGGATCTCGGCGACGACGAAGTAGCCCAGGCCGAGCGGGGCCATCACGCCGAACGCGATCCACTGCAGGCCGTAGGACAGGTACGGACCGGCGTCCAACTGCGGCAGCGGTTCGGGCGTGAAGGCGCCCGGCTGCCGCTCGGACAGTTGCAGGTAGCCGCCGCGATCGCCGGTGGGCACGGTGGTGAGCGCGGTGCCCAGGACCGTCGACTCCTCCGCCGCATCGATCGAGTACACCTGCCGATAGCCGGCCTGGGTCATCGGCTCCTTACCGGGGATGACGCCCTCGGACTTGCGGACCCGGCCCTCGATCCGCTGCGGACCGGCCGGCGGCTCGGCGATCGGCGGCAGCTGGGTGCCCTCGGCCGCGGCGATCAGCCCGCGGTCGACGAGCAGCTCCCGGCCGTCGGCCAGCCGGAACACGCCGAGCACCCCGTAGGCCGGTTTGTCGTCGAGGCGCTGCAATCGCTCCAGCACCGTCGATCCGGGCACATAGCTGCCGGTGGCCACGACCCGGCGCCACTCGGTGTCCTTCGAATTCGGGGTGTTCAGCAGGTCGGTGATGTCGACGGGGGTGGCGTTGACCGAGGCGGCGATCAGGTCGTTGCGGTGCGAGGTGCGCACGTTCTTGCCCAGCTGCCAGGGCGCGAGCACCGTGAAGCACAGGTAGGCGAACGCGACCACGACGGCGGCCAGGATCACCCAGCTGGGTCGCAGCAGGAAGGTGAGCCGGCGCACGAGGTTCATCGGCGCTCGCCGAGCTGCTCGCGCACCCAGTCGAGCAGTCCGGGCACCGCGGCCTCGATCTGCTCGCGGACGAGTTCGAAGTCGGCGGTGTCGCCGTAGTAGGGGTCCGGGACGTCCGGCCCGTCGGCGTCCGGATCGAAGGAGCGCAGCAGCCGCCGCCGCGGTGCGGGGACGCCGAGCCGGGCCAGCTCGCGGTCGTGCGTGGTGTCCAGCGCGACGAGCAGGTCGGCGGCGAGATGATCGGCGTCGAGTGCGGCGGCCACATGCCCGACGGGATAGCCGTACCGGCGCAGGAGCGCGGTGGTGCGGCGGTCGGCGTCGTCGCCGGCATGCCAGCCGCCGGTGCCCGCGCTGGTGATCCGCACCCGGTCGTCCAGGCCCGCCTGTGCCACCGCCGTGGCGAAGATCTTCTCGGCCATCGGCGATCGGCAGATGTTTCCCGTGCAGATGAAGGTCACGTGCAACTCGCCCACAACAGCCATTCTGTCGGGTCGGCCCGCGCGGCGGCCACGTAGGGTGTGCTCTGTGCCCGATACCACTACAGAACGTCGTACAACGCGGCCGGCGCGCCGGACCACCGGTGTGGCACCGGTCCGCGGGTGAGTCGCGAGATGGACGACCGGGCGGAACACGACTCCGAGGACGCGGCGTGGCCGGTGGACCGGGAGCTGCTGCGGCATCACGGGGATGTCGACGCGCAGCCCGGAATGCTGGATTTCGCGGTGAACGTGCAGGGCAGCGGCCCGCCCGCCTGGTTGCGGGAGCGGTTGGCGGCCCGGCTGGGGGAGCTGGGCCGGTATCCGTCCGCCGCGGAGGAGCACGCGGCGCGCGCGGCGGTGGCGGCCCGGCACGGGCGTACACCCGAGGAGGTGCTGCTGCTGGCGGGCGCGGCCGAGGGCTTCGCGATGCTGCCGCGGCTCGGGTCGGCCGAGGCCGCGGTGCTCCAGCCGTCGTTCACCGAGCCCGAATTCGCGCTGCGGGAGGCCGGGACGCCGGTGACCCGGGTGCTGCTGCCACCGCCCTACACCCTCGATCCGGCGCTGGTGCCGTCGTCGGCGGATCTGGTGGTGCTGGGCAATCCGACCAATCCGACGTCGGTACTGCATCCGGCCGAACGGATTCGCGCGCTGCGCCGGCCCGGCCGGGTCCTGGTGGTGGACGAGGCCTTCATCGACGCGGTTCCGGGTGAAGCGGAATCCCTTGCCGAGCAATCGCTTCCGGATGTGTTGATCTTCCGCAGCCTCACCAAGACCTGGGCGCTGGCCGGGCTGCGCTGCGGATATGTGCTCGGCCCACCGGAATTGCTCGCCCGGCTGAACCGGGGCCGCCCGCACTGGCCGCTGGGCGTGCTGCAACTGGAGGCCGTCGCGGCCACCGCCGAACCGGCCGCCGTTGCCGAATCCCGTTCGCGCGCCGAACGACTCGCGATCCATCGCAGCGCCATGATCGCCCGGTTGCGTTCCGTCGGCATCCACGTCCACGAACCCGCGGCCGGCCCCTTCCTGCTGATCCGCGTGCCGGATGCCGAACTCCTGCGGAAACAGCTGGCGGACAAGGGGATCGCCGTCCGCCGCGGCGACACCTTCCCCGGACTCGGCCCCGGCCATTTACGGCTCGCCGTGCGTCCGCCTGCGGTGGTCGATCGGCTGATCGCCGCCGTTCGCGACGTCGGACTGTGATCGACGGGCATTCGGGCCGCATCGTGCCGATCGCGATGTCCGGAGCACCACGGATCGTGACGGTCGTAGCGTTCGGCCCGGATCCCGGTCGTGGCGTTCGGCGCGGATCCCGATTGTGATGTCCGAGTCCGGATCCCGATTGTGACGGTTATGGTGTCCGGCTCTGATCGTGATGGTTGTGGTGTCCGGCCGTGATCCGGATTGTGCCGGTTGTGGTGTCCGGCCGTGATCCGGATCGCGACGGTCGTGGCATCCGGCCCTGATCCGGATCGCGACGGTGGTGGTGATCGGGACTGATCCGGAACGTGCCGGTTCTGGTGTCCGGGTCCCGATCCGGATTGTGACGGCTGTGGCGTCCGGCCCGGATGCGGGGTGGTCCGGTTGTGAGGCACCGATTCCCGGCCGGAAATCGCCGGGACCTTCGGTAGTGTCGGACCTCCGGCAAGCGATGGCGCCGAGGACCGGCCGGGCGCGGTGCCCGGCGTGCGGCCCCCGGCGCGGATGGTGAGGAGGCGCGGTGACGCGGGGTGACGCGGGTGTGACGGTGCGGGAACTGATCGCGGTGCTGGATGCGGCGTACCCGCCCCGGCTGGCCGAATCGTGGGATTCGGTGGGGCTGGTGTGCGGCGACCCGGGTGATGCGGTGACCCGCGTGCTGTTCGCCGTCGACGCCACCGCCGCCGTGGTCGACGAGGCGATCGCCTGGGGCGCACAGACTCTCGTGGTGCACCACCCGCTGCTGCTGCGCGGGGTCGACACCGTGGCCGCCGATACCCCGAAGGGGGCGTTGATCCATCGGCTGATCCGGCACGGCTGCGCGCTGTTCACCGCGCACACCAACGCCGATTCCGCCGATCCGGGTGTGTCCGACGCTCTCGCGCAGGCGCTGGGCATCACCGTGACCGGTCCGCTGGAGACCAGAACCGCTGCGGCCGTGGATGAATGGGTCGTCCATACCCCGGCCGGGGACAGTGCCGCGGTCCGGGAGGCGTTGTTCGCGGCGGGGGCCACCGCGAACGGGGGCGGTCACGCGTGCGGGCACGGCGGAACGGAGGACGGCGCATCCGCGTCCTCGGACCGGATCGAGGTGCTGGCACCGCCTTCGGCGCGGGGCGCGCTGCTCGCGGCCCTGCGGACGGCACATCCGGCCGTGGAACCGGCCTTCCACGTCACCGAGCGTGCCGCGTTGCCGACCTCCCGCGGGCTGGGCCGGGTGGGTACGCTGCCGCAGCCGGAAACGTTGCGCGCCTTCACCGCCCGGGTGCGGGCCGGACTGCCCGGCACCGCCTGGGGAGTGCGCGCCGCCGGTGATCCCGATCGGCTCGTGCGCACCGTCGCCGTCTGCGGTGGCGCCGGAGATTCGTTGCTGGGCACCGTGTCTCGCCTCGGTGTCGACGTCTACGTGACCGCCGACCTGCGCCACCATCCCGCCGACGAACATCTGCGCGCGGGCGGCCCCGCCCTCATCGATGCCGCGCACTGGGCCACGGAATTCCCCTGGTGCGCACAGGCCGCGACCCTCGTCCACGCCGCTCTGCCGGCCGTGGCGACCCGCGTCTGCACCGTGCGCACCGACCCCTGGACCCTCGGCGCCGCCGACGAGTGAGACCGGATCGTCCGAGTGGCGGACGGCAGGCGGCGGTCGACGCGACCTCTCACCCGGCGACGACGATCGGCGCGTGCGTCACCGGGAAGTTCATCGAGTTGGCGAGGTAACAGCGCCGGTGCGCCTCGGCGTGGAGAGCGTGCGCGGCGTCGACGCGGGTGGCGTCGGTGACGGTGATCCGGGGATGCAGGGTGACCCCGAGGAAGCGCTGGTCGTTCATGACGCCGGTGGCGGCGTCCCGGTAATCGGTCACGCCGATGCCGGCGTCCGCGCACAGGTGCAGGTACCAGAGCATGTGGCATTCGGCGAGGGCGGCGACCAGCAGCTGTTCCGGATTCCAGCGGGCCGGGTCGCCGCGGAACTGCGGGTCCGCGCTGCCCGGGATCGGTGGGCGGCCGGGCACGCGGGCCTCGTGGTTGCGGGAGTAGGAGCGGTAGTCGGTCGTCGCGCCGCTCCAGACCACGTCGACCGCGTAGTGATGTGCACCCATGCGCCCAGCCTGACATGCCGGGGTCCGGGTCCGCGTGCGCATTTTCCGGGCCCGCACCGCCGGAAAGCGGGCGGGCTCGAGCGCAATGCGCGAAGGGCAGAGTACCGTTGACCTTCCGGTCTCGGCAGCCCCGTGGGCCGCCGTGAACCACCGAACCGTCCATAGTGTCGAGGAGTACGTTCCGCGTTGAATGTCGAATCATCGATCCAGGCCAAACTGCTCGACCTCGCCGGAGTCGACGCCGAACTGACCCGCATCGAGCATCGCCGCAAGGTACTGCCCGAGGCGCAGGAGGTGCAGCGGCTGGAGACGGAGCGCTCCACCCGCAAGGATGCGGCGGTGAAGGTGGAGATCCTGATCGACGATCTCGACCGCGACATCCGCAAGCTGGAGACCGAGATCGACGGTGTGCGCAAGCGCGAGGAGCGCGACCGCGGCATGCTCGACAGCGGCGGTGTCGGCGCCAAGCAGCTGTCCGAGTTGCAGCACGAGCTCACCAGTCTGCAGCGCCGCCGGTCGGTGCTCGAGGACGATCTGCTCGAGGTGATGGAACGGCGGGAGGCCGCCGTCGCCGATCATCAGCACGCCGGCGCCAACCTGAGCAAGGCCGAATCCGATCTGGCCGATGCCGCGCGCCTGCGCGATCAGGCGGTGGCCGATCTCGACGTCGCGGCGCAGCGGTGCGCGAACGACCGCGGGCAGCTGCTCGGCGTGTTCCCGGCCGAACTGCTCGGCATCTACGACAAGCAGCGTGCCCAGCACGGTGTCGGGGCCTCGTTGTTGCAGGCCCGGCGCTGCGGCGCCTGCCGCATCGAACTGGACCGCGGCGAGATCGCGCGGATCGCGAAGACCGAACCCCAGATCGTCGTGCGCTGCCCGGAGTGCGGGGCCGTGCTGGTCCGCACCAAGCAGTCCGGTCTGTGAGCCGCCACCGGCGGTGACGCGGGGAGAGACGATGACGAATGTGATCGTGGAGGCCGACGGTGGTTCCCGCGGCAATCCCGGGCCGGCCGGATACGGTGCGGTGGTATGGGATTCCGGCCGCGGCCGGGTGCTGGCCGAACGCAAGGAGTCGATCGGCGTCGCCACCAACAACGTCGCCGAATATCGGGGCCTGATCGCGGGTCTGGCGGCCGCCGCCGAACTCGGTGCCCGCGAGGTCGACGTGCGGATGGATTCCAAACTGGTCGTGGAGCAGATGTCCGGCCGCTGGAAGGTCAAGCACGCGGCCATGATTCCGCTCGCCGACCGGGCCCGGCAGCTCGTGGCGGGTTTCGATATCGTCCGTTTCGAATGGATTCCGCGCGAACGCAATTCGCACGCCGACCGGCTGGCCAACGAGGCGATGGACGACGCCGGGCTGGTGGCGGCCGTCCGCGCGGCGGGAAACGCTGCGGCGCCGACGGTTTCGGACGATCCGGCCGAATCCGCGAGCGGCACCGTCCGGGCCGCGACGGCGGCGTCGGGTGGTCCGGGCTGGTCCGGGGTCGTCGGCCGGCCGACGCGGCTGTTGCTGCTGCGGCACGGGCAGACCGAATTGTCGGTGGAGCGAAGGTATTCCGGCCGGGGCAATCCGCCGCTGACCGCGCTCGGCCGGGAGCAGGCCACCCGCGCGGCGACGCATCTGGCCGGCAAGGGCAATATCGCGGCGGTGGTGAGTTCACCGCTGGGCCGGGCGCGGGAGACCGCCGAGGCGGCGGCGCAGGCGCTGGGTCTGACGGTGCGGGTGCTCGACGGCCTGACCGAGACCGATTTCGGCGCCTGGGAGGGCCTCACATTCGCCGAAGCGGCGCAACGGGATCCGCAGGTGCACGCGGCGTGGCTCGGCGATCCGTCGCTACCGCCACCGGACGGTGAGAGTTTCGACCGGGTGCGGGAGCGGGTGGACGCGGTGCGCCGGGATCTGGTCGCGCTGTACCCGGAGCGGAACGTGTTGGTGGTCAGTCACGTGACGCCGATCAAGACGCTGCTGCAACTGGCGCTGGGGGTCGGGCCGTCGCTGCTGTACCGGCTGCATCTGGATCTCGCCTCGTTGTCGATCGCCGAGTTCTATCCGGACGGCGGTTCGTCGGTGCGACTGGTGAACGAGACGTCCTACCTGTGACGCAACACGGGCCGGTTCCGGAGCTCGCGTTCCGAAACCGGCCCGAAAAGTGGTGTCGCCCTTGCTGTCTCGCGCCGAACGCGGCACCGCTGGAATCCGACCCAGGTGTGCGGACGCTCTACTGCAGCGCCAGCATCGTGCCGTTGAGCTTGTCCAGCGGCCCGTAGACCGTGAATACGACGCGCCCGCTCGGGTACTGCGCGGACAGGTCGGCCGCCGAATCCAGCGCCTCACCGAAGGAGGACGCCGACGGATGCGGCAGGCCCGCCAGGACCTGTCCGAAATGAGTCTGGTGCACCCACTGGGTATCCCCCGGGGTGAGGTCGACCTGAACCCCGCCGGGCACCGGGGTGAACGCCACCGCGCCGGCCGAGCCGGCTCCCAGCGCGGTCGAAATCGAAGCGGCACCGGCGATCAGCGCGCCGATGGCCAGTGCGCGAACTACTCGCATATAGATGAACCCTGCTTTCCACGTCCGTTGACACCCACAGTTCGCCGCCACCCCACGACGCAACTTTCCAACGCGAACACTCTATGACGTCGATCACGTCTCGGGCCAGTTCAGCACGGACATTCGACAGAGACACGCTATGACCGGCGACCATATGGTGGGTCTGCGGCGTTTCGCAGGCGGCGCTGCTACTGTGGCGCGGGTCAAGCCGTCAGTCGAGGTAGGAAGGAAGTTCAGCACCGCATGTCGTCGATTGTCTACGACTACCTGTTGCCGTTGCTCGGCCCCGAGCAGGCCGCCTATTGGGCGCAGATGCTCGTCATCAGTCCGGCCGGTTAGTCCGTACCGGTCCGCCGCGGCGCCGCCGAAAACGGTGTCGCCGTGCTTTTTCCGCAGATCCGCCGTCTCCCGGGCCACGGCGCCGGTCGAATACCGCCGTCGGCTCAGTCCTCGGTTCCGGTCTCCGCCGGAATCGCGGCGGCCGAGTTGTCCGGCACTGATCCGGCGCCGCCGGGGACGGATTGCGGAGATTCCGGCGCGGAGCGTTGTGGGGAATTCGGCGTGGAGCGTTCCAGAAATCGCAACAGCTCCACCGGAAACGGCAGTACCAAGGTCGAATTCTTCTCGGCCGCAACCTCTACCACGGTCTGGAGCAGCCGCAATTCCAGCGCGGCCGGCGCCGCCGACATCCGGGTGCCCGCCTCGGCCAGCATATGTGAGGCCTGCAGTTCACCCTCGGCGGTGATGATGCGGGCCCGGCGCTCCCGCTCGGCCTCCGCCTGACGCGACATGGACCGCTTCATCGATTCCGGCAGTGCCACATCCTTGATCTCCACCCGATCGATGTGCACACCCCATGCCAGCGCCGGACTGTCGATCATGACCTCGAGCCCCTTGTTGAGCTCCTCGCGGTTGGACAGCAGATCGTCCAGATCGCTCTTGCCGATGATCGACCGCAGCGAGGTCTGCGCGACCTGCGCGACCGCGAACATGTAGTCCTGCACCTCGACCACCGCCTGCACCGGGTCGACGACCCGGAAGTACACCACCGCGTCCACGCGCACGGTCACGTTGTCGTGGGTGATGCCCTCCTGCGCGGGCACCGGCATGGTGACGATCCGCATCGGCACCTTGCGCATCCGGTCCACCACCGGAATCAACACGCGCAGACCGGGTTCCCGGACCGCGCGCACCCGTCCGAACCGGAACACCAGGCCTCGCTCGAACTGCTGCACGACCCGGACGCTCGCGCTCGCCACCACGACGCCGATCGCGACGACCACCCCGGCAACGGTTCCGATGATCCCCGGAATGTCCATATCCCTGCGCCACCTGAGCTTTCGCGCCGTATGTGCCGGGCCTGCCCGGTATCTCGATGATGGCACCGCGGCATCGGCGGCGCCACAGCCGGAATCCGGCCGCGCGGGGAAGTTGTGGGGACGAGTCGGTCTGTAAGCCGGATCCTGTCCCCGGCGGATGCCGGGGGGCGACCATCCATCTGGGTGCACCGTCGCCGGGCACCTCGAGCGGCCCACCCGCAGGCTCGGGCGAGCAGCCCTCGAACGCCTGCGCAGTCGCACTCACGAGGAATGCGACCTTCGACCTTGCTCCGGGCGGGGTTTACCGAGCCGCCCCGGTCACCCGGGGCGCTGGTGCGCTCTTACCGCACCGTTTCACCCTTACCGGCGCCCGGACCGGATGGACCGGGCACCGGCGGTCTGTTTTCTGTGGCACTGTCCCGCGGGTCACCCCGGGTTGCCGTTAACAACCGCCCTGCTCTGCGGAGTCCGGACTTTCCTCGGCGCGAGGCAGCGGCACCGACGTGCCCGTTCCTCTCGCCGCAGTCGCCCGACCGACTCGTCTGTGAATACATTATGCCCATCCGGTGTCGCGGGGGGTTCACGGCCCCCGAACGGGGGAATACCGCTTCGTCCGTAATGAACGGAACCTGTTCGGCGGGCAGGGGTGAGACCCGTTACCGTTAGTGGTCATGGAGCGTGTCGAGGTGGGGTTCCCGTCGGGAAGCGATCAGTGTGCAGCGTGGCTCTATCTTCCGGACGGTCCGCCGAAGCCGCGGCCACTGGTGATCATGGGACACGGTCTGGGCGCCGATCGGGAAATGGGGCTGGACCGATATGCGCGGCGTTTCGCCGTGGCCGGAATGGGTGTGCTGGTTTTCGATTACCGCGGATTCGGGGCCAGTGGGGGCGCCCCGCGTCAGGTGATCCACATCCGGCGGCAGCGCGACGACTGGCGCGCGGCCATCGCCTACGCCCGCACCCTCAAGGGTTTCGACGCGACGCGAATCGCGTTGTGGGGCACGTCCTTCGGCGGCGGGCATGTGCTGTCGATCGCGCACGAGGACGACTATCTGGCCGCCGTGGTGGCCCAGTGCCCGTTCACCAGCGGCCGGGCCTCGGCGCGGGCGAAAGGGCCGATCGGATTCGTCAAGACGGGCACCGTGGCGCTGACGGACGTACTGTTCGGCCCGATCCGCCGCAAACCGGTCCGGGTGCGACTGGCCGGCCGCCGGCATTCCGCCGCCCTGATGAGCGCCGCCGACGTCCCCGAGGGATTCGGCCTGCTCGCCGAGGAGAGCAGTAAGTATCAGCCGAAGGTCGGCGCCCGGATCGCCCTGGCCACGATGTTCGACGCGCCGTGGCGGCGCACGAAGAACATCAAGGTGCCGGTGCTGTACTCGGTGTGCGACAACGATTCGCTGATCCCGGTGGGCCCGGTGCTCGCGGCCGCCACCCGCACCAAACACGCTGTGGTGAAGCGATATCCGATCGGCCACTTCGACATCTACTTCGACGACTGGTTCGAGAAGGCGGTCTACGACCAGACCGATTTCCTGGTCTCGGTGCTGCGGCCCTGAGCCCTATTTCTTCTTCTTGCCGTGCCGCTTGGACTTCCGCAGGGCCTTGCTGCCGTACGCGTGTTTCAGGAACTCGGCCGCGGCCGGATACTCGTCGAGGGCCTTGCGGGCGGCATCGGCCTCGAGCTGGGCCAATTCGTCGTATCCCGAGGTGTCGGCGCCCCGGGCGGCCGCCACGACGGCGCGAGCGCGGATCGCCTCACCGGCCTCGACCGCGTCCCGGTGATCGCCGAGCACCGTTTGCAGATGTTTCGCCCGATCGGCCAGTTCCACGGCGGGACCGTCGAGTACCCGGGCGGCCGCCTCGGCGGAATAGCGCAATCGCTTGGCGCCCTTGCGGATCTCGTGCAGATGTTCGATGCGCTCGTCGCCGGTGAGTTTGGTACCGGTGTGGGCCAGGCGCTGCAGGCGGTGGAAATCGTCGCGCAGCACCCCGGAGAAGACTCTGCCCGCCTCGTCCTTGGTGTGCCGGCGGCGCAGCGGCGGGCGGTCGTGCCAGGTGGCGAGGCCGTCGTGCAGTACCGAATAGCGGTCGCCGTCCAGCGCGGCCAGCACCTCCCGATGCGCGGCGGCGTATTTCGCGCGTTCGTCGGCGACCAGGCGCTCGGCGGCGTCGCGATGTTCCGGCGGCTGCTCCTCGAGCAGGGTCGCGAACCGGTCGGCCCGCACCTCCGCGTCGCGGGCCACGCCGAGCAGTCCGGCCAGCCAATGCAATTCGGTGCGCATATCGTCGACACGGCGGCGCCGCAGCACATTCCGATAGGAACGCAGCACACTCCGCAGCCGGCGGGTGGCGACCCGCATCTGGTGCACGGAATCGGGGAGGTCGTCGCGCACTTCGGGTTCGGCGGTCAGCAGCCGATCGATGTCGTCGTCGAGGGCCGCGGTGAGGGCGGGCCCGGCCTTGGTGTTCATCAGCTGTCCCGGAATTTGTCGGTCGCTTCGATCAGATGATGGGTGATCCCCGGTTCGGCGGCGGCGTGGCCGGCGTCGGCGACCAGGTGCAGCTCCGAATTCGGCCAGGCCCGGTGCAGATCCCACGCGCTGACCGCCGGGCACACCACGTCGTAGCGGCCCTGCACGATCACCCCGGGAATGTGCGCCATCCGGCCGGCATCGCGCAGCAGCGCGCCCTCGTCGAAGAACGCGCCGTGCACGAAGTAGTGGTTCTCGATCCGCGCGAACGCCAGCGCGAATCGCGGATCGGCGGATTCGGTGACCCGATCCGGTTTCGGCAGCAGCGAACTCGTCGCGCCCTCCCAGGTCGACCAGGCCACGGCGGCCGCCGTGGCGATCTCCGGATCGGGGGAGTGCAGCAGCCGGTGATAGGCGCTCACCAGATCGCCAGCGCGCTCGGACTCCGGTACCGGCGCCAGGAACTTCTCCCATTCGTCGGGGTAGACGTAGCCGGCGCTGCCGTTGTAGTACCAGTCGATCTCCTTGCGGCGCAGCAGGAAGATGCCGCGCAGCACCAGCTCGGTGACGCGCTCGGGATGGGTCTGCGCGTAGGCCAGTGCCAGCGTCGACCCCCAGGAGCCGCCGAACACCTGCCACTGCGGTATCTCGAGGTAGGTCCGCAGCCGCTCGATATCGGCGACCAGATGCCAGGTGGTGTTGGTCTCCAGGCTCGCGCCGTCGGCCACGTGCGGGGTGGACCGTCCGCAGCCCCGCTGATCGAACAGCACGATCCGATACGCGTCCGGATCGAAGAACTGCCGGTGGAACGGCGACGTGCCGCCGCCGGGCCCGCCGTGCAGGAACACCACCGGCTTACCGTCGGGATTACCGCTCTCCTCCCAGTACAGCCGCTGCCCGTCCCCGGCGTCGAGCATGCCGCTGCGACGAGGTTCCAGGGGCGGGTACAGGGAGCGCATCAGAACGCGATCCCCGAGGCGAGGTCGGACAGCTCCAGCGCCTGCAGCGCCTGCGTCCGGACATCCGGGCAGTTCTTGGTCATGAGCCGGTCGATGACCGCCTTGTCGGCGAGTACCTGCAGGTTGATGCCGCCGTTACGGAAGGACCAATCGTGCACCTCGATGTTGAGCGCCACCTTGCTCAGCGTCGGCCCCTGCACCCGCCAGTCGGACAGTTGCGGCTGGATGTCGTCGCACAGCTGCTTCCCGACCGCGTCGGTGACCTGCACCGGCCCCGGCCCGACCGGCGCGGGCGACCCACTGGCATGCGCCGACGTCGAGGACGAGGTGGGCCCGCTGGACCCGGCCGGCGCCGGCGACCCACCGGTCCCGCACCCGGCGACCAGCACCGCCGCCGCCGTCCCCGCAACCCCCACCGTCACGCGAGTCGCCCACCGCCTGTGCACCATCAACCGTCCTCCGCTCATGATCCCGTCCGATCCGAGTCTGCCACCGATTGCCAGGTATGTGCCCCTGGACGCCACGTCGCAGACCCATGGAAGGGCGCGCGAACAACCCCGTGCGGCACCTGCCGCACGCCCGAATCGACGACGGATCACCCGGCGATCACCTCGTCGACCGAGGTGGCCGAGAACATGCGCCGCGCGAACTCGCGCAGTTCGGCCGGACTCGCGGCCCGCACCGCCTGACGTACACGGTCCGAAACCGCTCCGAACCGGAACGACAGCTGTTCCAGCACGATCTCGGCCTGCCCTTTGACCCAGAACTCGTTCTCGGGCTGCGCGCGCAGCTCTTGCCGACAGTGAAAATGTACCTCAGCAGCCTTGTCAGCTGCAGTTCCGCGGTCAGCGCTCGAAACCGTTGCGCAACTGCGTCAGTAGCTCGTCGACGAAATGGGTGTGGGGTGCGGCGGGGTGGCCGGGGGTGGGGTCGAGGGTGCGCCAGGGGTGCAGGGCGGCCAGCGGGGCCAGGCGTTCGGCCAGGTCGAGTTCGGTGGGGGTGACGGGGCCCAGGGTGCGCCAGGCGTCGAAGTAGGACTCGCGGCAGGGGTCGCTCAGGGTGCGCATCGACAGGAAGGGGTGGGTGAGCAGCGCGTCGCCCCAGTCGAAGAACCTTGTGCCGGTGGCGAATACGTGGCCGGGGAACAGGTCGTTGTGTTCCAGGGTCAGGCGGTCGTAGCGCTCCAACTCGGTTGCGGCACTGGTTATCGCGGCGCTGAGGCCGGGGGCGCGGTGTTCGTAGTGGTGGTACACCGCCAGTAGGCGGGTCGGGGGCAGGTAGGGGACGCCGGTTTCGCCGAGTTCGGGGATGTGCGGTGAAAGCTGTTGCTGGAGTTGGGCGTACGTGTGCAGCGCGGCGGACCAGGAGGTGGGGTCGCGGCGGGTGACGGGGCCGAACAGGGTGCGTTCGGCCGGATCGGTGCGGAGGGTCTCGCCGCCGTCGGCGGTGAGGAACCAGCCGTTGTCCCGATGCACCGCAAGGGGTTCCGGGACGCTGCCGGGTACCAGGCGGTGCAGGGTGTGCAGCAGTGGGCCCTCGTGGGCGAACGCGCGGGCACAGGCCTTGGCCCAGATCGGGCCGGCGGTGGTGGGGATGCGGGCCAGCAGGGTCCAGTCCCGGCGGCGCATCTCCTCGGCGGGGCCGGTCACGGTGATACCCAGCGTCGCCGAGGTATCGGTGGCCCAGTGCACGAGTGGTGCCAGCGGCTGATCGGCCACCGACACCGGCACCGTCATCAGCGGACTCCGATCGGTGCCGTCGGGGGTCCGGTGGGTTCGCGGGGTGACCGGCATGGCGGGACGGTACCCGGTGCGACCGGCCGGTCGCACCGGGTTTTCACCGCGGGTGGGCGGTGTCTCCGTCGATCAGAAGCTGTGTTCCGGTCCCGGGAAGACGCCGCGGCGGACCTCGTCGGCGTAGGTCGCCGCGGCCGTGCGGAGCTGGTCGCCGAGCTGGGTGAACTGCTTCACGAAGCGGGCGGTCTTGCCGCTGGTGTAGCCGGCCATGTCCTGCCAGACCAATACCTGGGCGTCGCATTCCGCGCCGGCGCCGATGCCGACGGTCGGGATGGTCAGTTTGCGGGTGACCTGGCCCGCGAGTTCGGCGGGCACCATCTCCATGACGACCGCGAGCGCACCGGCCTCCTGGACGGCGATGGCGTCGGCGATCAGCTGTTCGGCGGCGTCGCCGCGGCCCTGTACCCGGAATCCGCCGAGGGTGTTGACGCTCTGCGGGGTGAAGCCGATATGCGCGACCACTGGGATGCCGGACATCGTCAGGGTGGCAATGTGCTCCGAAACTCGTTCTCCGCCTTCGAGTTTCACCGCCTGCGCACCACCCTCCTTCATGAACCGGGTGGCCGAGGCGAGGGCCAGGGTGGGGCTCGCCTCGTAGCTGCCGAACGGCAGGTCGGCCACGACCAGCGCGTGCGGGGCGCCGCGGACCACGCCGCGGACCAGCGGGATCAGCTCGTCCACGGTGATCGGCACCGTGGTGTCGTAGCCGTATACGACATTGGCGGCCGAATCGCCGACCAGCAGCACGGGGATGCCGGCCTCGTCGAACAGCTTCGCCGTCGAGTAGTCATAGGCGGTGAGCATCGACCAGCGCTCACCGGAGGCCTTCCACTGCTGGAGGTGGTGCACTCGCGTCTTCTTGCCGGAAGTACGAGGTGCGGCACCGTATGCAGGGGTTTCCGAAGTGGATTCGGACATCATCGTCCCTTTCGTCGGTCCTCGAGGCCCGTCCGGGTCCCCGGGTCGTTGTGACCTCTCCAGTCTGCCCGGACCGACACGCCGCTCGAAGCGGTACGGCCATGGAATTCGTCACACGGCCGCGGATGGGAGGATCGTGCAATGACCTTGTCGCGATCCGGTCGAGTCGCTGTGCTGGCCGCCTCTTTACTGATGGCTGCCGCGTGTTCGACGTCACAGGTGGTGCCGGGCTCGCCCGAACCCGCCGTCCCCACCCCCGCGGGGCTGGAGAAGTTCTACAACCAGGCGCTGCAGTGGACCGGTTGCGACACCTTCGGCGGCGACCAGGGCAGTCGCTTCCCGACCGACACCCAGTGCGCCCACGTCACCGTGCCGATCGACTACGCGAAGCCCGACGGCGGCACCGCGCAGATCGCGATCTCCCGGATCAAGGCGAACGGGAAGAAGGTCGGTTCGCTGCTGTTCAATCCCGGCGGTCCGGGCCAGGCCGGGTTGTGGATGGCCGCGCAGGGCCAGGACACGCAGCTGTCGCAGCGTTTCGACCGGATCGGTTTCGATCCGCGCGGCGTCGGCGCGTCCGTCCCCGCGATCGCCTGCCTCACCGGGCGGGAATGGGATGCCGAACGGGCCGAGCCGCCGAAGGACGGCTCCCCGGCCGGGGTGGCCGCCGCCGAGGACGAGAACAAGCAGTTCGCCGCGCACTGCGCCGAGCGCACCGGCGACGAGTTCCTGGAACATGTCGGCACCCGCGAGGTGGTGCAGGACATGGACGTGATCCGGGCGGTTCTCGGCGATCCGAAGCTGACCTATGTCGGCTACTCCTACGGCACCCGGCTGGGTTACTCGTACGCCGAGCGTTTCCCGGACCGGGTGCGGGCGATGGTGCTCGACGGCGCCGTGGATCCCGACGCCGATCCGGTCGCGGAATCGGTGCAGCAGGCCGGCGGCTTCCAGAAGGCCTTCGACGCCTACGCCACCGACTGCGCCACCAAACCGGACTGTCCGCTGGGCCCCGATCCGGCGCAGGCGGTCACGAAATTCCACGCGCTGCTCGCACCGCTGTGGGACCATCCGGCGCAGACCAAGGACGGCCGCGGCCTCTCGTTCGGCGACGCGGTCACGGGTGTGCAGAACACCCTGTACGCCGAGGACAACTGGAACGTGCTCAGCGCCGGGCTCACCCAGGTGGCGGCCGGTTCCGGTGATCTGCTGCTGAAGCTGGCGGATCTGTACAACGGCCGGCGCAACGACGGCAGCTACGACAACTCCCAGGACGCGTTCCTGGCCATCCACTGCGTGGACGATCCGGCGATCAAGGATCGCCAGGAGGTCGACAAGCAGGACGTCGAATACCGGAAGGTTGCCCCGTTCCTGGACGACGGTCACGGCGGCGATCAGGCGCCCCTGGAACTGTGCGCGTTCTGGCCGGTGCCCAACAGCGCCACCCCGCACAAGATCTCGGTGCCGGGGCTGCCGAAGACGGTGGTCATCTCCACCACCCAGGATCCCGCGACGCCCTATCAGGCCGGGGTGAACCTCGCCCAGCAACTGGGTGCGGCGTTGATCACGAACAAGGGCACCCGGCACACGGTGTTCCTCTCCGGCGGCGTGGCCTGCGTGGACAACGCCGTATTCGACTATCTGGTCGACCTGAGGGAGCCGCCGAGCGGGCTCACCTGTGGCTAATTCAGCACTGTGTTCGCCATGTAACACGGATTTAACTCGGCATGCTTACGCTCGCGCGTATGGATCGCCAGAAAGAATTCGTGCTGCGCACGCTCGAGGAGCGTGACATCCGTTTCGTGCGGCTGTGGTTCACGGATGTCTTGGGGTATCTCAAATCGGTCGCCATCGCACCCGCGGAGCTGGAGGGCGCCTTCGAGGAGGGCATCGGTTTCGACGGTTCGGCGATCGAGGGTTTCGCCCGGGTCTCGGAGGCCGACATGGTCGCCAAGCCGGATCCGTCCACCTTCCAGGTGCTGCCCTGGTCCACCAGCAAGGGCCATCAGCATTCGGCGCGGATGTTCTGCGATATCGCCATGCCGGACGGCTCGCCGTCCTGGGCCGACCCCCGGCACGTGCTGCGCCGCCAGCTGAACAAGGCCGGTGATCTCGGTTTCAGCTGCTATGTACATCCGGAGATCGAGTTCTTCCTGCTGAAGGCGAGCGCGACGAACCTGTCCCCGGTCCCGGTCGACAACGGCGGCTTCTTCGATCAGGCGGTGCACGACGAGGCGCCGAACTTCCGCCGGCACGCCATCGACGCGCTGGAGTCCATGGGCATCTCGGTGGAGTTCAGCCATCACGAGGGCGCGCCCGGCCAGCAGGAGATCGACCTGCGCTACGCCGACGCCCTCTCGATGGCCGACAACGTGATGACCTTCCGCTACCTCATCAAGGAGGTGGCGATCGACGAGGGCGTGCGGGCCTCGTTCATGCCGAAGCCGTTCGGGGAGCACCCCGGTTCGGCCATGCACACCCATATGAGCCTGTTCGAAGGCGAGCAGAACGCGTTCGCCGATCCGGACGATCCGAACAACCTCTCGGCGACCGCACGGGCCTTCATCGCCGGTGTCCTGGAGCACGCCAACGAGATCAGCGCGGTCACCAACCAGTGGGTGAACTCCTACAAGCGGCTGGTGCACGGCGGCGAGGCGCCGACGGCCGCGTCGTGGGGCCGGTCCAACCGCTCGGCGCTGGTCCGGGTGCCGATGTACACGCCGAACAAGTCCTCCTCGCGGCGGGTCGAGATCCGCAGCCCCGATTCGGCCTGCAACCCGTATCTCGCGTTCGCCGTGCTGCTGGCCGCGGGCCTGCGCGGGATCGAGAAGGGCTACACGCTGCCCCCGGAGGCCGAGGACGACGTGTGGTCGCTGACCGCGGCCGAGCGCCGGGCGATGGGTTTCAAGGAGCTTCCCACCAGCCTGGACGAGGCGCTGCAGGCGATGGAGCGGTCGGAACTGGTCGCCGAGACCCTGGGCGAGCACGTCTTCGATTTCTTCCTGCGCAACAAGCGGCGGGAGTGGGCGGGCTACCGCGCGCAGGTGACCCCGTGGGAACTGCAGGAGTATCTGGATCTGTGATCCGCACCATGTAACTTGAGAGCATGGTACGGCCACCGACTGCCCGTCCCGCGGTTCCCGGAGCAGGCCGGTTGGGCCTGCTCGAACCGACGGCTGCCGACTCTCTGCGAGAGTTGGCGTGGGACAACGTCGAAAGTATTCCGCTGCTGTGGGCGCTGTCCCGCTCACCCGACGCCGACCTGGCCCTGCTGACCCTGATCCGATTGCGCGAGAAGCTCGGGACCGAGTGGGCCGCACTGGATTCCGCGCTGCGCTCCGAAACATCCCTGCGCGGGCGGTTGTTCGCGCTGATCGGATCCTCCAGCGCGTTCGCCGACCACCTGGTGGCCGATCCGGCGGTGTGGCCGATGCTGCGCCGCCGGGAACTGCCGGACCGCGCGGAACTGATCGCGGATCTGCTCGCCGCGGTGGGAGCAACGCCGGAATCCGGTGCGGGCCCGATGATCCACCGGGCCGAGATCCACGGGCCGGAGTCCATCGCATTGCTGCGCAAGCGGTATCGCGATCAGCTGATGTTGCTGGCGGCGATCGATCTGGCCGCCACCGTCGAGAACGAGCCGGTGCTGCCGTATCAGCAGGTCGGCCGGCATCTCACCGATCTCGCCGACGCCGCGCTCACCGCGGCGCTGTCGGTGGCGGTGGCGCGGGTGTGCCCGGAGCGGCCGGTGTCGTCGCGGCTCGGTGTGATCGCGATGGGTAAATGCGGTGCGCGGGAACTGAATTACGTCTCGGACGTGGATCTGGTGTTCGTCGCCGAACCGGCCGACACCGAGGCGACCCGGCTGGCCGCGGAGCTGATGTCGGTGGCCGGCAACGCCTTCTTCGAGGTGGACGCGGCGCTGCGGCCGGAGGGCAAGGCCGGCGCGCTGGTGCGCACGCTGGAATCCCATGTGGCGTACTACAAGCGGTGGGCCCGCACCTGGGAGTTCCAGGCGCTGCTGAAGATGCGGCCCGCCACCGGCGATCTGGAGCTCGGCGAGGAGTACCGCGCGGAACTGCTGCCGATGGTCTGGAATGCCTCGGAGCGTTCGGATTTCGTCGCCGACGTGCAGGCGATGCGGCGGCGGGTCGAGGACCTGGTGCCCGCGGACATGCGCGAGCGCGAACTGAAACTCGGTCACGGCAGCCTGCGCGACGTCGAATTCGCGGTGCAGCTACTGCAATTGGTGCACGGTAAGGCCGACGAGAAACTGCACGTACAGGGCACGGTGGAGGCGCTGGCGGCGCTGGCCGCCGGTGGTTACATCGGCCGCGACGACTCGGCCAACCTGACCGCCTCCTACGAATTCCTCCGGTTGCTCGAGCACCGGTTGCAGTTGCAGCGGCTCAAGCGGACCCACACCCTGCCGGCCGCCGACGACGAGGAGGGCATGCGCTGGCTGGCGCGTGCCGCCCATATGCGTCCGGACGGCCGTCAGGACGCGGTCGGCGTGCTGCAGAGCGAGATCAAGCGCAACGCCCTGCGGGTGCGGCGGCTGCACGCCAAACTGTTCTACCGGCCGCTGCTGGAATCGGTGGCGCGGCTGGACGCGGACTCGCTGCGGCTGAGCCCGGAGGCGGCGGTACGGCAGCTGGCCGCACTCGGCTACGCCGACCCCACCCACGCGCTCGGCCACCTCAAGGCGCTGACCGGCGAGGTGGGCCGCAAGGGCCGCATCCAGGCGCTGCTGCTGCCGACGCTGCTGGAGTGGCTCGGCGACACCCCCAATCCGGACGCCGGGCTGCTGGCCTATCGCCGCGTCTCGGAGGGCCTCGACGACGAGATCTGGTTCCTGCGCGAGCTGCGCGACGAGAGCGCCGTCGCGCAGCGGCTGATGATCGTGCTCGGGTCCTCGGCGTATCTGCCGGACCTGCTGATCAACGCGCCGGAGACGATCCGGATGTTCGCCGACGGACCGGACGGCCCGCTGCTCACGACCACGCAGCCGGCCGAGGTCGGCAGCCGCATCGTGGCCGCGGTCGCCCGCTACGACGATCCGCGCCGCGCGGTCGCGACCGCGCGGTCGCTGCGCCGCCACGAGCTGGCCCGGGTGGCGTCCGCGGATGTGCTGGGCATGCTCGATGTGCCGGAGGTGTGCCGGTCGCTGTCGCTGGTGTGGGTCGCGGTGCTGGAGGCCGCGCTGCAGGCGGTGATCCGGTCGAGCGAACTGGAACAGGACGAGCCCGCGCCGGCGGATCTGGCGGTCATCGGCATGGGCCGGCTCGGCGGTTTCGAACTGGGTTACGGCTCCGACGCCGATGTGCTGTTCGTCTGCGATCCGCGGCCCGGCGCGGACGAGACGATCGCGGTGAAGTGGGCGAACGGCGTCGCGGAGCAGGTACAACGGCTGCTCGGGGCGCCGAGTACCGACCCGCCGCTGCAGGTGGACGCGGGGCTGCGGCCGGAGGGCCGCAACGGTTCGCTGGTGCGGACACTGGCCGCCTACGAGGCCTACTACCAGCAGTGGGCGCAGGCCTGGGAGGTGCAGGCGCTGCTGCGGGCCCATCAGGTCGCGGGCGATCAGGAGCTCGGCGTGCGATTCCTGCGGATGATCGATGCGGTCCGATACCCCGCGGGCGGCGTGTCGGCGGACTCGGTGCGGGAGATCCGGCGGATCAAGGCCCGGGTCGATTCGGAGCGGCTGCCGCGCGGGGCGAATCCCGCCACGCACACCAAACTGGGCCGCGGCGGGCTGGCCGATATCGAGTGGACCGTGCAGTTGATGCAGTTGCGGTACGCGCACGAGGTGCCGGAGCTGCACAACACGTCCACGCTGGAGTCGCTGGACGCCATCGAGCGGGCCGAACTGCTGGACGCCACCGATATCGCGCTGCTGCGCGATGCGTGGCTCACAGCGACCAAGGCGCGCAACGCCCTGGTCCTGGTCCGGGGCAAACCCGCCGATCAGCTGCCCGGTCCGGGCCGGCTGTTGTCGGCGGTCGCGCGGGTCGCGGGCTGGCCCAACGACGACGGCAGCGAATTCCTCGATCACTACATGCGGGTCACCCGCCGGGCCAAAACGGTCGTCGAGCGGGTGTTCGGCGGCTGAGGGGAGGAGGCCGAGAAGAACCGAAAACCCAGTTGCTGGGAACAGCCTGCGAGCGATATGGGTTGTACGACCCGCATGCTGTGCCGCCGCGTTTCCGAGCGGTCCGGTGGAAGACGGAACTACCGTTCCGCATAGTGTGTGGATGGAAAGATCATCGGGAGGACCACTATGGCGACGGCACGGGAGCGCGACCGGGGGGTTGTGACGTGGCTGATCTGAACTCCGGTTTGGGTTACGGGGTAGCGGGTTACCGCACCTACCGGCAGGCGGCATTGTCGCCCACCCGCGCCGTGCGACTGCCGCTGATCGCGATGTTGCTGCTGGTCGGGGTCGTCCTGCTGTATGTGGCCGACCGGGCCGCGCGCGAGGGCGTGAACCGCGGCTGGCTCGTCGCGGTGTCGATCTCCGGACTTTTCGTGGCCCGCGGGCTGCACCTGCGCCGGCCGATCACACTGCCGCACGTCACGCTGGCCGTGATCGTGCTGGGCGTGTCCAATGTCGCGTACCGGGACCAGCATCCGGCGGTGGGCTTCGTCTGCCTGGCCGCCACCGGATTCCTGCTGATGCTGCCGCAGAACTCGCGAGCGCAGCCGGAGCAGCGGTTCCAGATCGCGGAGCTGATCGAGGGTACGACCACCGACCCGCT
Source organism: Nocardia sp. BMG111209 (assembly GCF_000381925.1). NCBI lineage: Bacteria > Bacillati > Actinomycetota > Actinomycetes > Mycobacteriales > Nocardiaceae > Nocardia > Nocardia sp. BMG111209. The sequence continues at coordinate 3,805,516 of NZ_KB907307.1, read as the reverse complement.
GGCGCCGTTCGCGCTGCACTCGTCCAAGACCTACTTCTTCGACGACACGTCCACCGCGGCGATCGGCTACCGGGCCCGGTTCGGCGTGGCGGTGGTGGCGGGCGATCCGGTCGGCGACCGGGAGCGGTTCGGCGCGCTGGTGGGTGAATTCTCCGAATTCGCGCACAACCAGGGCTGGCGGATCGCCGTGCTGGGCGCGAGCCCGCAGATGTCGGAGCTGTGGCGTACCCGCGCGATCGACCACCACGGGCTGCACGCCATCCCGATCGGCCGCGACGTGGTCGTCGACGTGGACGAATTCGATCTGGTCGGCCGGAAGTTCCGCAACCTCCGCCAGGCGGTCAGCCGCACCCGCAACTTCGGCGTCACCACCGAGATCGTGCCGGAGCGCGAACTCACCGACCCGATGCGCGACACGCTGTTCTCGATCGTCGACGAGTGGAATCAGGGCCGGCAGACCCGCGGTTTCTCGATGATCCTCGACCATCTGCTGGACGGCCGGAATCCGGGCATGCTGCTGGTGATCGCGCGCGATGCCGACGGCACGGTGGTGGGGTTCCAGCGCTACGGAAGCTCGAATAGGGGCAGCGAACTGAGCCTGGACGTGCCGTGGCGCCGCAAGGACGCGCCCAACGGCCTGGACGAGCGCATGATCGTCGACCTGATCGAGCACGGTAAGCGCACCGGGGTGCGGCGCATCTCGCTGGCCTTCGCCGCCTTCCCCGAGCTGTACTCGGACAAGCAGCGCTCCCGGGTGAAGCAGGCGCTGTACATGCTGGCCCGCACGCTGGATCCGATGATCCGGCTGGAGTCGCTGTACCGGTTCCTGCGCAAGTTCAACTCGTTCGGCGATCAGCGGTTCGTGCTGCTGCGCTGGCGGGAGATCGTGTTCACCGGGCTGGCCCTGTTCACGCTGGAGTTCGTGCCGCACCGCAAGCACGGCTGATCCGGCCGCCCGGTATCGGGCGTGCGGGTGATCCGATCGGATGCGATCGGGAATCGTTGTTGCGCGGGTGTCGCCCCGCGCGATTACGATGTGAGCGCTCGTGCACGGGACCCGGTACGCCGCGACGGCGGCCCGGCACCCGTTTCGGGTGTGCGACTGTGGTATTCGGGGAGGAACGAGATCCGATGACGGGGACACGACGGTGGCCGGTGATGCTGTCCGGTCTGCTGGCGACGGCGCTGCTGCTGGCGGGATGCGGGGGCGCGGCGACGAACAACGCTGTGCCGCAACAACCTCAGGCCGCCGCGGCGGACAGCGGGTCCTGGCCGGCGGCCGGATCGGCGCAGAACGAGCCGAGCGGTCCGCGGGCGGGGGTACCGGACGCGCCGCTGCGCGCCGACAACGGCGACGGCGGCGAGATGGATCGGCTGGCGCTCAACACCATCGCCGACCTCGGCGATTTCTGGAAGACCGAGTACGGCAAGACCTTCGACAAGGGCACGTTCGTGCCGGTGAATCACTTCTTCTCCTGGGACGCCCGCGCGCCGCAGGAACAACAGATCACGTTCTGCCGGGCCGGCACCTATCACGTGGTGAACGCGGCCTACTGCTCGGTGGATCAGACCATCGGCTGGGACCGCGGAGTGCTGCTGCCGCTGATCTCCCAGAAGTACGGCAAGATGGCCGTGGTCATGGTGCTCGCGCACGAGTACGGGCACTCCATCCAGCATCTCGCGCGGCTCAACGGATTCCTCACTCCGGGCCTGGTATTGGAGCAGCAGGCGGACTGTTTCGCGGGGGTGTTCCTGCGGCACGTCGCCGACGGCGGCTCCACCCACTTCACACTGAACACCACCGACGGTCTCAACGGTGTGCTGGGCGCGACGGTGGCTGTGCGCGACCAGGATCCGAACAATCCGCACAACGTGCACGGTTCCGCGTTCGAGCGGGTCACCGCGGTGCAGATGGGCTGGCAGGACGGCGCCGTCGCGTGTAAGAACATCAACCGCAAGGAGATTCAGAAGCGCCGCGGCGAACTGCCCGTCACCTACAAGCCCGGTGACGAGGAGGGACAGCTGCCGGTCGACAACAACTCGCTGAATCTGGTCGCGGGGGCGCTCGCCAAGCTCTACCCGCTGCCGCAGCCGCCCCGGTTCGACTACTCGGGCATCGTGAAGAACTGCGCACCGGCCGCCGGCGTGGAACCGGCCTCCTACTGCCCGGCCAGCGGCACCATCGGTACCGATGTGCCCGAGCTGGCGAAACGGGCCGGGCAGCAGGCCGGCGACAACGAACCGCTGTCGGCGATGGTGGACGGCAACTACAACGCGTTCATCGTCTTCGTCTCGCGCTACATGCTGGCCGTCGAGCAGAGTCGCAAGCTGAGCCTGACCGGCGCCGACACCGCCGGGTTGCGGACGGTCTGCCTGGCCGGCGTGGTGTCCACGAAGTTCAGCGATCCCGGCAGCGAGGTGCAACTGACCGCGGGTGACCTGGATGCCGCCGTATCCGGCCTGCTCGCCGACGGTCTCGCGGCCAGCGATGTGGGCGGCAAGGTGGTCGCCAGCGGCTATCAGCGCATCGACGCGTTCCGCACCGGCGTCCTCGACGGTGAGGCCGCGTGCCTGTCGAACTACAAGTAGGACGTGTGGCGGTCGCCGGAAACGGTCCATCTGCCCGACAACCGGGGTTCACCCGGAATGCCCAGGATGTGGACATGGTGTGTCTTCCGCCGGTCCGCTGCGGACGTCCGGGCCCGGCCCGATGAGTTCGGGGCTGCTCAGCGCGATGCTGGCGCTGGTTTCGGCGATGCTGTTCGCGCTGTCGGCGTCGTTGCAGCAGAGCAGTGCGCGTAAGGCCGCGCTCGCGGATCCCGATACGACCCGGGTCCTGGCCGTCGCCGGGATCTTCCGCTCGTTGCTGACCAGCCGCCGCTGGCTGGCCGGGCAGGTCGCGAGCGTCGCGGGATTCCTCTCCCACGCCGCGGCCCTGCGCTTCGGCGCGCTGCCGATGGTGCAGGCGCTGCTGGTGGTGCAGCTGTTGTTCGCGCTGCCGCTCGCGGCGCGCCGGCGCGGCCGGGCGCTGCTGCGCCGGGACTGGGTGGGCACCGTCGCGGTGTGCGCGGGTCTGGCCCTGCTGATCGCGCAGGGTGTACCGCACGGGCATGTGCGGACCTCGGCCCTGCCGGCCGCGGGCGGGCTGATCCTGGCCGCGATCGTGGTGGCGCTGATCGCCTCCCGGCTGGTCGGGTCGCCGCAGATGCGGTCCGCCCTGACCGCGGTCGCCGCCGGATGTTGCGTATCGACCACGGCCGTGGTCACCGCGATCGCCGTTCCGGCGCTGCCACAGATCACCTGGGCCCTGTTCGCCATCCCGGTCACCACCACGATCGGCGCGGTGCTGACCCAGGAGGCCTTCGCTCGCGGTTCGCTGCCGACCGCGCTCACCACCATGACGATCACCGATCCGTCGCTGAGCTATCTGGCCGGGGTGACCCTGTTCGCCGTCGCCGCGCAGCCGCAACCGCTCCCGCTGGCCGCTGCCGCCGTCGTCGTGATCGTCGGCATCATTCTGCTGGCGAATTCGCCGACCCTGCACGACGAGCGCGACCCCGGCGGGGTCGAGGTGCCGGTGCACAGCTGATCGCACGGCTCGGCCCCCGATCCGGCCATGTCGCCGTGTGCGACGCCGAATTCGTGTCGTACCCCCGCCGTACCGTGAACCGGACATTCGGTGACGGAGGAGAGGTGATCTCATGGGCGACTCGCTGTCCCGGCCTGCCGTGGCGCTGACCTCCCAGCAGGCCGCCGACCTGCTCGGGGTGAGCCGGCCGACGGTCAAACGCTGGATCGAGAAGGGGGAGCTGCCGGCCGAACTGGTCGGAAAGCGTTTCCACCGTTTACGTCTCGACGATGTGCTCCGGTATCGGGAGGCCCGGCGGCGGCAGCAGTACGAGGCGCTCGCGGCCTCCGCGGTCGACATCGATGTCGGCGACGATCCGGAAGTCGTACTGGAGCGGTTGCGTGCCGTGCGGCAGGCGTCGGCCCGGCGCGGCCGTCCACCGGGCCGCACCGGCGGGTCCGAAGCGGCCACTCCCGCAACCGAATCCGCGGATGCGACGCCGACCGGCGGCTCCGCGATGTCCCGGAGACGCAACGGTACCTGACCGCGCAGCGGGTCCCCGGCCGCATTCTGCCGGTACGACTGTGTCCCAACGGAGTTCGTGAACGCAAAGATTCAGGTGGCAGGAGACGGGCCGAGTCCGGCGAGCGCACGGGTGAGGGCGCCGAGGGCAGCGGGGTAGTCCCGCGCCGCCGGGGTGGCGTAACCGATGACGAGGGAGGGCGGATAGTGGTCACGATCGGTGCGGAGCAGCTCGGCCAGGGGGAACGTGGTCACGGCGGCCGCGGCCAGTGCGGTGACGGCCGCCGCCTCGGTCACCCCGGGCGGGAGCTCGAGGACCGCGTGCAGCCCCGCCTCCAGGCCGCGGATCACACTGTGCGGCAGGTCGTTTCGGATCGCGGCGGTGAACAGATCACGGCGGCGGCGATAGGCGCGCCGCACGGTCCGCAGGTGCCGGTCGTAGCCGCCGGTATCGATGAGGCGGGCCAGGGCGAGCTGATCCAGATGACGCCAGTCGTGGGTCCGGCGTTTGGCGGCCAGCAGGGGTTCCAGCAGCGCGGGCGGACAGGCGATCCAGCCCAGCCGCACGGCCGGGCCGATGGTCTTGCTGGTCGAGCCCGCGTACACCACCCGCGCCGGGCGGCGCGATTGCAGTGCGGCGGTGGGGTGCCGGTCGTAGCGGAACTCCCCGTCGTAATCGTCCTCGACGATCCAGCCGTTGCATCCGTCGGCCCAGTCCAGCAGAGCGGTCCGGCGGTCCGCGGTCATGGCCACTCCCGTCGGGAACTGGTGCGCAGGGGTACAGACCGCCGCACCGACGCCCGTGGCGGCCAGCGCGTCCACCCGAATCCCGTTGTCGTCCACCGGAATATCGACAAGAGGCACCCGGCCCGCGACCAACCGGACATGATCGCCGATCGACGGATCCTCCATCCCGACCGCCCCGATACCCGACTCCGCGAACACCTCGGCGAGCAGACCCAGCGCCTGGGTGTACCCGGAACAGATCACCAGATGCGCGGGATCGACCCGAACCCCGCGCACCCGCCCCAGATAGGCAGCCAGTGTGGCCCGCAGCTCCGGCCGCCCGCGCGGATCCCCGAATCCGAAGGCCTCGTCCGGCGCGTCGCGCAGCACGGTACGCATCGCCCGTGCCCAGTCATTGCGAGGGAACCCCCCGACATCCGGCCGGCCCGGACGCAGATCGAAGCGATACCGCGCCTCCGGTCGCGCGGGCGCCGCGATGCCGGGTCCCGATTCGACGGCACCGTCGGCCACCCGGGTACCCGCGCCCTGCCGCGCGCTCAACCACCCCTCGGCCGCCAGCTGCTCATAGACCGTGGTGACCGTGCCACGCGACAGCCCGAGTTGAGTGGCGAGGTCCCGGCTGGACGGCAGAGCGGTCCCGGCCGCCAGCCGCCCGTCACGGATGGCGGTCCGGAAGGCTTCCTCCAGCGCATGCCGCCGAGTGCCGTCGGCGCGAAGTTCGAGCAGCAATTCGGCACCCGTCGGCATCCGCCCGGCCGTACCGCGTGTGGCGGGCGGATTCGCCGCTGTGGCGGGATAATCGGTGGCGGTCGGACGATCCCCAGAGGTCGGATGACCCGCGTTGGTCGGATGTCCGGTGATGGTCTGACGAATGGCATCGGCCGGATGTTCGGCGGCGGCCAGATTCGCAGCAGTGGTCGGATGTTCGTCCGTGGTAGGCCGATCGGCGGTGGTCTGGCGAATGGCGGTGGCCGAACGATTCGCGTCGGTCGGGTGACCGGAGGTGGCCGAAGGATCGGCGGTGGTTGGATGATCCCTGTTGGTCGGATGTCCGGTGATGGTCGGCCGGTCGGCGTTGGTCGGATGTTCGGCCGCCGCCGGATTCGCAACAGCGGTCGGATGTTCGGTCGCGGTAGGCCGGTCGACGGCGGCCGGATTCGTGGTGCTGGTCGGATGTCTGGTGATGGCCGGATTCGCGGGGGTGGTCGGTCGATCGGGGGTGGTCTGACGAATGGCGACGGCCGAACGATCCGCGGTGGCTGAATGATTCGCGTTGGTCGGGTGACCGGAGGTGGCCGAATGATTCGCGTTGGTCGGACGATCGGTGTTGGTCGGATGATCCGAGGTGGCCGAATGATCGGCGGTGGTTGGATGATCCCTGTTGGTCGGATATCCGGTGATGGTCTGACGAATGGCATCGGCCGGATGTTCGGCGGCCGCCGGATTCGCAGCAGTGGTCGGAGGTTCATCCGTGGTAGGCCGGTCGACGGCGGCCGGATTCGTGGTGCTGGTCGGATGTCTGGTGATGGCCGGATTCGCGGGGGTGGTCGGTCGATCGGCGGTGGTGCGGCGTGCCGTTTTTCGCGGAGGTGGCATGGTTCGGTGTTGCCTTGTGGAGCGTGGTCTGGGGCGATCGAGCGGGTGCCGGTGCCCTGTCGCCTGGTGGTCAGTGTCAGTGGTCCAATTTATTCTGCCTCGAGTGGCTCATTCGGTTGGGCTACTGGGTGGGTAGCGTGAGCAGCAGACGGTCGGGCGCGTTCGGTGCGGGCGGCCGTTTGCCGGGGCGGAAGCTCAGGGCGGCAACGACATTCGTGGGTGAGGAGTGGTGATGCGGATATTCGTGGCGGGTGGCACCGGGGCGATCGGTCGGCCGTTGGTTGCGGCTCTGGTCGAAGCCGGGCATGTGGTGACCGGTACCTCGCGGAGTGCGGCCGGGGTGGAGAGTGTGCGGGCGCTCGGCGCCGAGGGGGTGCGGCTGGATGTCTTCGATGCCGAGGCGGTGGCGCGGGTTGTGGCCGATGCCGCGCCTGACGTGGTGATTCATCAGCTGACCGCACTCAGTGGTGGCGCACCGGCCGAGAACAGCCGGATCCGGGAGGTCGGTACTCGGCATCTGGTGGATGCGGCGCGTCGTGCGGGTGTGGAACGGATTGTTGCGCAGTCGATTTCGTGGGCCTATGCACCGGGGGAGGAGCCGGCGGACGAGGCTGTTCCGCTGGATGTGGAGGCGGACCTGCCGAGGGCTCGCACGGTGGCGGGGGTGCGGGCGCTCGAGGAGGCGGTTGCGGAGCTGCCGCACCATGTCGTGTTGCGGTACGGACTGCTGTACGGGCCGGGTACCTGGTATAGGCGGGGCGGACTGGCCGATGCGGTATTGCACGGCGACACCTCCGATCCGGCGGCCGGATTCATGGCCACGCTGGTGGCGAACGACGCGGTTTCGTCCTTCGTGCACGTCGAGGACGCGGCGCAGGCCACCGTCGAGGCGCTGGAGTGGCCGACCGGCACGGTCAACATCGTCGACGACGAGCCCGCGCCGGGGCGGGAATGGGTGCCGGTGTTGGCGGCAGCCTTCGGTGCGCCCACCCCGGGGCCGGTACCTGGGCGGGCCGGATGGGAGCGCGGCGCCGCCAACGGTTTCGCTCGCTCGCTCGGATGGAAGCCGCGATACGCCAGTTGGCGTACGGGTTTCGGTGTGTGAATCAGCGGCCCGGCCGAGACCGGAAGGTTCCTGGCGGCCTCGGCGGACGGGGACCGGCCGGCGGGCGTTCTGGCACGAGAGATGCGCGATGTGCCACCGGTTTCTGCGGGCGGGCGGGACTGGACGGGCGGGGCGTTCGGTACGACGGGTACGAGATGTACTGCGGGCAACCTCGGCGGGCTGGACTGGACGAGCGCGGCGTTCCGGTACGCGGGTACAAGATGTGCCGCGGGCGGGTACCGAATGGGTAGGCCGTTCCGGTACGACGGGTACGAGATGTGCGGGGCAGCCTCGGTGGGCGGGACTTGGACGGGTACGGCGTTCCGGCATGACGGGTATGAGTGTGCTGGCGGCGGTTGCGGCAGGCTGGGACCGGACGGTGGGGCGGTCCGGTTCGGCGGGTACGAGATGTGCTGTGGGCGTTTCGGTTTCGGGTTGTTGTTCAACGACAGGAGGAGATGAGAGATGAGTGCACGTGCGGAGACGGCGGTGGCGTTTCTCGGGTTGCATCGGCCGGGGGATCCGGTGGTGTTGCCGACGGTGTGGGATGCCTGGTCGGCGGATCTGGTGCAGCAGGGTGGTTTTCGGGCGCTGACGGTGGGCAGTCATCCGCTCGCCGCCTCGGTCGGCGCTCAGGACGGGGAGGGGATGGCTTTCGCGCAGGTGCTGGGGCGGGTTCGGGAGATCACCGGCGCGGTGGACATTCCGGTGTCCGTGGATTCGGAATCGGGGTATGGGCTGGAACCGGTTCGGCTGGTCGAGGGGTTGCTGGAGGCCGGTGCGGTGGGTCTCAATATCGAGGACACCGTGCACAGTGAGGGTGGCCGTCTGCGCGAGCCGCAGGAGCATGCCGATCTGGTGGCGGCGTTGCGGGCGGCGGCCGATGCGACCGGGGTGCCGCTGGTGATCAACGCGCGCACGGATCTCTTCCTGCGCGCGGTCGGCGATCCGGCGGATCGTTTCGATCGTGCGGTGGCGCGGTTGCTGCTGGCGGCGCAGGCGGGGGCCGATGTGCTGTATCCGATCGGCCGGCACGATCCGGGCACCCTGGCTCGGCTGACGGCCGCATTGCCGTTGCCGGTCAACGCGGTCACCTCGCCGGAGGTCGGCGATCGCGCGCAGTTCGCCGAATCCGGTGCCGCGCGAATCAGTTTCGGCCCATTCTTGCAGTATCAGCTCGCCGCCGAGGCCGGCCGGCTGCTCCGGCGCTGGCAGGACGCCCCTGGGCAGTGAGTGTGAGTGTGATCCAGGCAACTCGGCGTCGCAACCTCACCGCGGCAGCCGGGTGCTAACTTTGAAATCAATAATCTCAGTAGTGAGAATGCTACTTGCCGAATAGTAGAACTGCATTATCTACTGAGAGTCCCGCCGGTCCGGCCGGTTGGGTGCCGAAGGTGAGGAGTGCGCAGTGACCGTCGAGACCAGGCTGGAGGACCGCCGGCACATACTCCGCGAACTCGGATTCGCCACCCGCAAGGTCGGTGACGAGCTGCACGGCACCGCCGAGATCACGCCGGAGATGCATGTTCCCGGCACCGCTCACCTGCGTACCTCGATCCTCGCCACCTGGGCCGATACGGTGTCCGGTCTGCTCGCGGCCCTGATCATGGGGCCGCGGGTGCCGGTCACCCTCGAGCTCGACGTGAACCTGTACCGGCCGCTGCCCGGTGCGGGCGTGGTGCGGATGATCGGCCGCACGGTGAAGGTGGGCCGCTCGGTCTTCGTCGCCGAGACCGAATGCACCGTCGACGATGTGCCGGTGGCGTTCGGCGCGGCCTCCTTCATGGTGGCGCCCAATCCGGACGTCCAGTTCCACGGCGACCTCAGCATCGATATGCCCGCCGCGACCGAGCGGCTCGCGATGCCCCTCGCGGATCGGGCGGGATGTGAACGCCGCGGGCCCGGAGTGGCGGTACTGCCGCGCACCGAGGACGGGCTCAACGCCTCCAACACCGTCAACGGCGGCCTGATCGCCCTCGCCGCGGAGGAAGCGGTGCTGTCGCTGGCCCCCGGCGACAGTCTGAGCTTCCTCGGCCTCCGTTATCTGCAGGCCGCCCGGGTCGGCCCGGTCGTCGCGACCGCCCGCCTCATCGACGGCCTCGGCCGCGTCGAACTCCGCGACTCGGGTAACGAGAACCGCCTCGCCACCCTCGCCACGGCCCGCACCTTCCGCGGCTGAGCCCGCACGTCATCCGGGCTACGCCGTCACAGCCACGGCAACGACGCCGGTCGGCGTATCCGTTCGGTACCGTCCCGAGCGGCCCGCTGTGGTGGTCCGGCGGGTTGTGCGGCCACGTCGTGTGATCCACCCGGTTGTACCGCCGCGATGTGATCACCGGCCGGCCATGCCGCCATCGCCGCGGTGGCGACGCCGGTGAGGGTGTCCGTGTCGGCGCCGTCCCGGGCGTGCTGGGACATGCCCTGGACGACCACCGCGAAGTAGTTCGCGAGGGTGTCGGTAGCGGTGTCGGCGGGTAACTCCCCGGTTCGTTGCGCCGCGGCCAGGCGGGTGCGGAATGTGTCCAGGTTCGCTCGGCGCATCTCGCGCAGGTACTCCTCGACGGCGCTGTCCTGTGTGGTGATGTTGGTGGCGGCGGTGATCACCAGGCAGCCGGGGGGATGGGACGGGTCGCTGTAGAAGCGCGCGGCCTCGTGGAGTATTCGCGCGAAAGCGCTTCGGGCCGTTGGCTCCTCGGCGAGGGCGGTGGTGACGAAGTCGGCGCCGGGTGTCGCCGAGTAGGAGGCGACGGCCTCGTGGAACAGCGCGCGTTTGTCGCCGAACGCCTGGTACAGGCTCGCGGAGCGGATGCCCATCGCGGTGGTGAGGTCCGACAGCGAGGTGGCGTGGTAGCCGCGCTCCCAGAACAGGCGGGTCGCGGCGGTCAGGGCTGCATCGCGGTCGAAGGTACGGGGTCGGCCCCGGGGAGCGTCAGCCATCCGCCAATTGTATAGCGATCGTTCAAATAACTTGCTACCTTATTTTTTGATTGACCGACCAACAATTGAGCGAGGGTGGCCATGGGAGTACTGGACGGCAAGGTCGCGCTGGTGACCGGCGGGAGCCGGGGGATCGGGCGGGCGGTGGCGGAGCGGCTGGGGCGCGACGGTGCGATGGTGGCCGTGGCGTACGCGGCCGATCGCGCCGCCGCCGAGGCGGTCGTCGCACGGATCGGTGCGGGTGGTGGGCGGGCGTTCGCGCTGCACGCGGCGTTCGGCGAACACGGTGACGCGGCCCGGCTGTGGGCGGCCTTCGACGCCGCCGCCCCGGCGCCCGGCGTGGACATCATCGTGAACAATGCCGGAACCAACAGTCCCGCAGATATTTTCGCGCTCACCGAGGACGAGTTCGATCGCGTCTTCGCGGTGAACCTGCGCGCGCCGTTCTTCGTCGTGCGAGAAGGGTTGCGGCGGTTGCGCGACGGCGGCCGGATCATCAACATCTCCAGTGGCGCGGCGCGTCTGGCGATGCCGGATGGCATCGCCTACGGCTCGACCAAGGGGGCACTGGACACCTTCACCGTGAATCTGGCCGCCCAGCTGGGATCGCGTGGTATCACGGCGAACTCGGTCGCCCCGGGCATCGTCGACACCGATATCAACGCCGGGTGGTTGCGCGGCAACCCCGAGGCCGAGGCCGGTGCGGCGGCACTGGCCGCGCTCGGCCGGGTGGGCACGCCGGACGACATCGCGGGTGTCGTCGCCTTTCTGGCCTCCGACGACGCGCGCTGGGTCACCGGCCGGGTGATCGACGCCACCGGCGGCGCCCGGCTGTGAACGGTTTCAGCCCAGGTGTATCCAGCGGCCGGGTGACGGAATGCCGTCGGTGTCCACGACGACCACCTGGTACCAGCCCGGAGGTGCGAGGCCCGGATCGGCCGGCAGTGTCACGGTGAGTGTGCCGGATCCGGTGAACGGCAGGTCGATCAGGCGTTGGCTGTTGTCGCAGGAATGCGTGCACGCGGTGGGGTGCAGGAGGTTGACGTCCCGCACGGTGGCGGTGGTGGTCGCGGTGAGCGTGCCGCCGTAGCCGGCGGTTTCGGTGTCGAGTCGTAGATCCGGCCGAGGTCCCCGGAACAGGTAGGGCGGCCAGAACACCTCGATCCGGGTCTCCTCGGTCTTGCGGGCCGGATTGGAGCCCGCGGTGATCACCTTGCCGTCCGGCGTCAGCAGCGCCACCGAATGGTAGAGGCGCGGAACCCGTTGCGGCGCGGTCGGTTTCCAGGTCTCGGTGGCCGGGTCGAGCAGTTCCGCGTGGGGCGGGGCCATGGTGCCCATCTCCTCCATGGTCGCGCCGCCGCACGCCAGCACCGTCCGGTCCGGCAGCACGACCGCGCTGACGTGCATGCGCGCGAATTCCAGCGGCGGACCCGGCCGGTACACCGGGGTGGCGGCGCTCAGGTCGGCGACGTGGGTGTCGGCGGTGGCGGGTGAGGGCTGGTGCGGATCGTATCCGCCGCCGCCGATCAGCATCACCCGCTGGCCCTGGGCGGGTGGCAGCAGCACGCTGGTGGACTGGTTGCGCGAATCGGGATCGGCCAGGCCGTCCACCACCGTCACCGCGCCGGTGGCGGTGTCCCAGATCGAGGGGTGCATCCCGTTGTTGCCGCCGTACTGGCCGCCGGTGTAGAACAACCGGCCGCCGGTGAGCAGCACCAGATGGGCGAACATCGGGATCGGGCCGGGTACCGGCAGCTGCGACCAGGTCGCGGTGGCGGGATCGAACAGTTCCGGTGTCTCCGCGAGGAATCCGTCCGTGCCGAGTCCCGAGGTGGCCACCACCTTCCCGCTCGGTAGCGCCGCCAGGCTCGGGTACCAGCGTCCGAAGGTCATGTCCGGCACCGCGTTCCAGGCCAGGGTCGCGGGATCGAACAGCAGCGCGTCGCGCAGCCCGAAGAAGGGGTCGTACTGTTCGGTGCCGCCCGCGGCGAGCACCCGCCCGTCCGGCAGGAAAGCCGATGCGGAGCAGAAGATGTCGACGCCCAGCGGTGGCGCGGCGAGTCCGGGACGCGGGTAATGCCATACGCGCGTGGCGAAGTCGTGGGTCGGCTCCCGATCCGGATCGTTGCCGGAGCCCGCGTAGAACAGCACGTCGCCGGTGTGCAGCAGGGCGGCGTGCACCGGATTGATCTCGGTGCCGAAGTCGAGGATTCGCCACGCGCCGAGCGTGGCGCCCTGTGCCACATCGAGATCCGGGTCGAGCACCCGCAGGTAGCCCTCGTTGCCGCCCGCCGGATTGTCGATGGTGAGGACCACCAGGCTCGGCAGCGCCGCACCGGTGGGCAGCACCGCGACGGCGGCGCCCTGATTCTGCGCGAACCCCCAGTCCGGCACGTGCGACCAGCGGCTCCAGCCGTCGACGCAGTGCCCGGTACCGTCCAGACCCCAGCCGACCGTGTACAGCCCGGCGTTGCCGTCGGCGGGATGGTCCACGGTGAAGACGATCAGTTCGGGGCGGCCGTCGCCGTCGAGGTCGGCCACGGTCACTCCCGCGCCCTGGTTCTCCCAGCCCCACCAGTCCGGAACCGCCAGCCACGGCGTCCATTCCGTCACCGCGCCGTCGGCGGTGAGTCCCTTGCCGAGCCGGAACTGCCCGGAGTTCTGGCCGGCCGGATTGTCGACGGTCAGCACGACCAGTACGTGCTCACCGTCGATCTCGGTGAGGCAGATGTCGGCGCCCTGGTTCTCCCAGCCGTACCAGTCGGGAATGTCCAGCCAGGGCGTCCAGCCGCCGGTCACCGTCCCGTCCGCGGCGAGATCCCGTGCGATCCGGTACTTTCCGTGATTGCCCTGGGCCGGATGGTCGACGGTGAACACCACCATGTCGAGCCGGCCGGAACCCGACAGGTCGGCCAGCGCGATACCCGCGCCCTGATTCTCCCAGCCCCACCAGTCCGGTACGGAAAGCCAAGGACCCCAGGACGATACGGTGCCGTCGGCGGCGAGCCGGGTGCCGATCCGGTAGTTGCCGGTGTTCTGGCCCGCCGGATCGTCGACCATCAGCACCACGACGTCGGGTTCGCCGTCGCCGTCGAGATCGGCCACGGCGACGCCGCAGTCCTGGTTCTCCCAGGAGAACCAGTCCGGAATGGGTACGAATTGCCCTGCCACCCGATCATGGTGACTGTTCCCGGCAGGATGTGCCGACCGGAAGGGGTGATTCGTCCGGTGTCCGCTACCGCGCCGCGGTCACATCCCGGTGTAGTCGGCGTACAGCGCGAGCATCCCGGCCACCGTGGTCGACCACGGGAAGCGCTCGGCGGCCAGCCGGGCCGCGTTGCGCCGATCGGTGGCCGGTACGGTGAGCAGGTTGCGGACGCCGTCGGCGAGACCGGCCGGGGTGCCGTCGCATTCGATCCCGGATCCGGCCGGGCCCAGCAACTCTCGCGCGGCGCCGTCGTGCGGCACCACCACCGGCGTACCGCAGGCCAGGGCCTCCAGCACCGCGAGTCCGAAGGTCTCCGCAGGGGAGGGGCAGATCGCGATATCGGCCGCGGCCACCCACGCGGCCACCGCGTCCCGGTCGGTGACGTGCCCGAGGAACCGCACCGGCAGGTCCGCGGCCCGGCGGTGCAGGCGCTCGCGGTGCGGGCCGTCCCCGATCATGGTCAGTTCGGCGCGAACCCCGCTGTTGCGCAACAACTCCAGGGCCTCGATCGCGCGCTCCGGCCGCTTCTCCCGGGACAACCGGCTCACGGTGACCAGCCGAACCTCCGGCCCGGAGGGCAGGGTGCGGGGGGCGATCTCGTCACCGATGCGGATCGGGCCGCCGTGCCGGGTCTGCAACAGCGGCCGGATCCCGTTGTGCCGCACCCGATCGCCGCGCGCGGCGGCCGAGGCGGTGCGCCGGAACGCCGCATTGCGCCGCACCACCGCGTATTCCGGCCGGGCCAGCGACAGCCCGGCGCGCGGCCGGACCGGAAGCGGCCGGGTGGGCCGCTTCTCGGCCTCGCCGGGCGGGCGGATCGCCACCACGTCCGGATCCAGCCGCGCGACCGCCTGCGGATGGAAGGTGTCCAGGTCCACGCCCAGCGGTACCCGGTGCACGTTGCCCGCGCCGATCCGGGTGAATTCGGTGCGCGCGAAACCCGAAGTGACGACGATCTTCTCGGCCCGCGCGGCCAGGCGGCGGTTGGCCACGTCGGCGGCCGCCGACAGCGGGAATCCGCGCGGTACCCGGGCGCGCAGGATGGCGTCGATGCGCTCGTGCGAGAACAGCACCAGCGGCACCCCCGCGCGGCGGGCCCACGGCGCGAGCCAGCGCACGCTGAGCTTGTCGCTGCACTCGATCACGTCCGGCGCCAGCTCCTCCAGCAACGGGCGGGTGCGGCGGGCGGTCAGCATGTGGTAGCCGGTGCCGCCGAATCGCGGCCCGCGCACGGTGATCCGGCGTCCGGCCGGGGTGATCTCGTCGGTGTCGGTCAGGCCGGGCACCACGAGCACCCGTTCGTGCCCGGCCGCCAGATAGCCGCGGCCGATCTCGTCCACACAGGTACGCAGCCCCCCGGAGGCCGGCGTGTAGAAATTGGCCAGCTGCACGATACGCATCATTCGATCACTCCGGCGTAGGTCGTGGCCTGCGCGC